>NZ_JAMYRC010000019.1:0-47500 GCF_040321205.1 Mesorhizobium sp. M0496
CAAAAGCACGCGATGCGCGCAACGAGTTCGCAATTGCAACTTGACACCCCAGATAGTCGCTCTCCCCCCTCCGGAGGGAGAGGAAGGGAGCCTACTGGAAGAGCGCTGGCTACAATAGGCTCGCGCCCTTCCTCTACCCCGTCGATCGGGGGAGAGGTGGCTCGGCGAAGCCGAGACGGAGTGGGGGGTCGATCTGGCTCGGACGTCGAACGCCGCGCCATCCGACTCAGCCTGGCGAATTTTTGCTCGAACTCTGCGTTGCGCCAGTTATCGAATTGACTCAGTCGCGCGTGAAAGCACCGCGGAAGGCGACGGCGGCGAGGACAAGGCTGGCGATGGCGTTCCAGCCGGCCAGCGACAGGCCAAGGATGCGCAGTGCGGCCTTGTCGCAGGAGGGCGGCACGAATTTGTCGAGCGCGTCGAGCACGCCCTTGCCGCCGGTGTCCACCGGTCCCGCACCTGCGGTGCAATCGGTCGGGCCGGCCCACCACTGCCATTCGACGCCGGAGTGGTAGACGCCGAGATAAAGGCCGTAGAGCATCAGCAGGCCGCCGACGGCCAGCAAGCCGCGCGTCAGCCATGCCGGCGCGTGAAGCATCGATGCAATCGCCGCCAGCACCATCAGCGGCACGCCGATGTAGTAGGGCGTGCGCTGCTCGAGGCAGAGGTGGCAAGGGATGTAGCCGCCCAGATACTGGAAGCCGAGTGCCGAGCCGACGGTGGCGCCCATGGCGACGGCGAGGAACAAGGCCGTGCGTGTCCGCTGGCGTCCGGGATCGGCATTCATCGTCGCGGTCATTTCAATCGGCTCCGTCCGGCTCGCAATGGCTGTGTTCAGAGGGCGTATTTGACTGTTATATAGAGCAAAATCAGGGCAGCCGCGGCCGCGCCCGCGATCAGGCCAAGGCGCTTTTCGATGAACTCGCGGATCGGCTCGCCATAGCGGCGCAAAAGCCAGGCCAGCAGCAGGAAACGGCCGCCGCGTGCCACGATGGCCAGCACGATGAACAGCAGCAGATTGACGCCGATGACGCCCGACAGGATCGTCACCACCTTGATCGGCGGCAGATGGGCGGCGCCAGAGGTGACCAGCATCAGGACGATGAAGCCGACGCCCGCGCCTGCGCGCAGCGTCTCGAACTCGTCGTACTTGCCGTAGAATTCGAGGATCGGCCTCGCCACCGCGTCATAGGCGTAATGGCCGATAAACCAGCCGGCGATGCCGCCCAGCACCGAGGCGACGGTGGCGATCAGCGCGTAGCGGTAGGCGCGATCCGGCCGCGACAGCGCCATCGGCAGATAGAGCACGTCGGCCGGCACCAGGAACACCGAGCTTTCGACGAAGGCAATGAAGGCCAGCCACCATTCGGCGGATTTGCGGGCCGCCAGCGACAAGGTCCAGTCGTAAAGTCCGCGAAGCATCGGCACTCCTAACGCATGTCGCCCCAAAGGTGCGCGGCGATCTTCTCAGACATGCCGCTTTGACGCGCCGCCTGTCTAGAAAGATTTTCCGCACTGCACAATGGCAGCCCTGTCACGAAATCGAAAGGCGCAGTTTGGTCGCATCCGGCACCGGAGAAATTGGCCAGTTGACGAACGGGCCTCCAACCGTATAGTCCCGCGCCATCCAGGCCGCCCGGCCTGAGCCCCTATGGCGGAATTGGTAGACGCGCTCGACTCAAAATCGAGTTCCGCAAGGAGTGCTGGTTCGATCCCGGCTAGGGGCACCAATTCCTTTTGAAGAACCGGCGTTGCAATCCGAAAAATTGACCTTCCGCTATCAAGACGCTTTGCGCGCTCCGGCGGGATCGCCGTCATTGGCCGCGCTAAGCTCGCCGGTCGCCAGCAGGTCCAATCCGTCGAATGCCCGTTCGAGATCGGCACTCACATCCGCTGCCGGTCCGCTGTGCCGGTCCTGGCGCGTCAGCGTTTCCAGCCTGTGTTGAAGCTCACGGTTCTCATCGCGGCAACGGGCATGGGCGAGCTCGTCGGTCATGCCGCGCAAGCGCAGGTCCGCGAGTTGGACCTTCACCGCGGCACAATCTTTGCGTGCCGCATCGCGCTCCTCGCGTAACTTCGCGATCTCGGTTTGCGAAGCGCGGTGCCAATGCTCGGCCGCTTCCCCGGCACCGTCTCCGACATGGCTCGGCGGTGCGCGCACCACGGCCTGATCGACAAGCAGAGCCGTGGTCCGGCGCTGGAGCGAGCGCAATTCTCTCTCGAGTCCCGCGGCCCGCTCTTGCGCGGCGGCGGCGCAATCGTTGAGAACGCCGCGCTCATGCTCGGCCGTGGACAGCCGCGCTTGCAGGTCTTGCTGAACCGCCAACTGCCGCGACAGTTTGCCGGTCAGTTGCTCGTTGAGGAACTGGTAATCCGCGACCTTGGCATGAAGCAGCATGGCTGCCTGTTCCAGGCTGGCAAGCCGCGATGCAACGTCCTCACGCGCCCGCTCGGCGGCTTGCCTGGCCATGATCTCATCGGCAAGCTGCTCCGAGATCCGCGCCAGGTTGTGTCCCAGGCGCTCGACCTCGACATTCGCCTTGAGGAACCGCGCTTCGCGCTGGTCGGCGTGCCTGTCGGCCTCCACAATGGCCTGCCGGGTCCTGTCGAGTTCGACCTTCAGGTCGGCGATGGTCGCGCTCGCGATCGACAGCTCGCGCGATTTTCGCTCAAGTTCTTTCGACGCGCGATCATGCAGATGTTCGAGCCTGGCCGTCGCCTCTTGCAATTCCCATGTCTCGGTATCGAGCGCGTCGGCATGGCGCGTTTGCGCATCGAGCCTGACCAGATAGTCCTGCAAGGAGGACCATGCCTGACGCGACAATTCCAGCCCTTCCGCCACGCCTTTCAAATGGGCGGCCAAATCGTCACCGGAACACAGCATCGACTGATGGCTGGACAAGGGGGAGGAAAGGCGCCTGCCTTGGCCTGTCTGAATTGAAGCGGGAGAAGCAGCCAGCGGGTCCGACTGGGCCAATCTGTTGGGCTTCTCTTCGAAGGAAGGCGAAGCCGTGCCGGCTTGGATGCTTCGGATCAGCTCCTCCAGCGCGTCATCGTCGCCTCTTCGGACAACGGCATTGGCCTCTGCACTGATGTGCCGGGCGCCGTTGGCCTCATGATTCAGCGACATTTTTCTCTCATCGCTACCGAATCACTAAAGTATCGCGGATCAAGAACAAGATTGCGAGTAGATTTTATTGCTGAAAAGTGCTGTCGAAAAATCTCGTTTTTTTATGAACAGACGTCAATATTGGCATCGACTGGTGGGGAATCGAAGTAAGTTCTCGGCCACCTCTGTCAATTATCCAGGGCTTGCGGCGAAATATGCCGTTCTCTCGGACCGCGCCTGGCTGCCTTACCGCCGTCCCAGCAGGCTCTTCATGCGGTTGCGCAGCAGGCGGGCCATGTTGCGGGTTTCGCGGTAGAGGTGCAGCTGCGAGGCGGCCTGGCGGGTCAGGCGGTCGGCGTCCGGCGTCAGGCCGATCACCAGCGTGCCCATTGGCTTGCGCTCGGCCCACAGCCGGCTCATCACCGGGTGGTCGGGCACCGCGCAGGAATCGGTCATCATGATGTTGGGATCGTCGAGATGCTGCCTGGTCACCTCGATCATCAGCAGCGTGCCCGGCGAATAGCTGGCCAGCGTCTCGTCATAGGCCGTCTTCCAGGTGTAGGCGACGCCGATTTCGACGAAGACGATCAGGCAGGCGATGGTGCGGCCGTCGAGCGTCAGCGAATGGATGCGGCACATGTCCTGTTCGGCCAGCCGGTGCACCGCCTCGCGGGCGAAGGCGGCGCGGTAGCGGTCGATCGCCATGGCGGTGCGTTCGCGGCCCTTCCAGCCCGCCGCTTCCAGGGTCAGGAAGCTTTCGATGGCGTGGCGGATGTCCTCGGGCCCGCGCGCCACGACATGCTCGAGCTTGCCGAGGTCGCCAAGGCGCCGCTTCAGGCGGCGGAACTCGCGATAATGGTGCGAACGCAGCGAAGCCTTCAGATACTCGTCGCCATCGGTTTCGCTCTCCAGCGCCGGACGCTGGGTCTGGCCGGTGGTGACCAGCATCAGGCCGCGCGTCTCGGCCACGGTGGCAAACAGGCTCGCCACCGGGCCGTCGAGCCGGATATCGGGCAGGACGAACACTTTCGGCAGCTTGAGGTGTGGACGCGACAGCATCGAGAAGAAATCCTCGACGACGCCGACCGGATCGTCGCGATCGACCAGCGGGGTGCCGAGCGGACCGAACGGGCTCGACCATGTGCGCATGACCGGCACGCCGAGCGGCACCACCGGCCGTTCGACCGAGATCGGCACAAGAAGGCGCAGCCGGTTGCGGTATTCGTCGCCGTCGCGGATGACCGCCAGCCGCACTTCGCGATCCTCCAGCCGCGGCATGGCCGGCGCCAGGAAACGCGGGTTGAAGAAGACGTTGGGCTCGACCGCGCGGGCGCAGAGGTAATCCAGCTCCTCGACCAGGTCGAAGCCGGCCGATGCCGGGTAGATGGCGAGTTTGCGCTCGGGCCGGTTGTTGGCGAGGATTTCAATGTGGGCAGGGTCGGGGTCGCGGGCCAGTCCGGCAAGGCCGGACACCATAGCGCCGGCGCTGCCGCCGCTGGTTTCCTCAAGCAACGGGATGGCGGCCATCACGCGGCTCCTTTCGCAGGCACGAAGATGAGCATGACGATGCCGAGCTTGCGCCACACCGTGAACGACAGCGCGCTGGCTTCGAAGATCATGGCAAAGGCGGTGGCCATGGCCGCGCCCCACAGGCCGAACATCGGGATCAGCACCACGTTGAGGGCGATGTTGAAGGCCAGCGTCATGGCATAGACGGCGGCGCAGATGTTCTGGTTGCCGCTCATCGTCAGCAGGCTTTCGCAAGGACCGACGGCGGCGCGCGCCACGACGCCGAAGACGAGCAGGAACAGCAAGGGATAGCCGCTGCTGAATTCAGGGCCGAACAGCACCAGCATCGGTTCGCCCAGCGCCAGCACCAGCAGCGCCATCAACAGCGACGGCCAGAACGTCCATGACACTGTCTCGCGGGCAAAGGCGGCGAGCCTTTGCGGGTCGCCATGAGTGAACTGCGCATAGCGCTGGGCAACGCCGGCCTTGACGGCGAAATAAACGAAATGCACCAGCGCCAGCGTCTTCACCGTGGCGAAATAGACG
This sequence comes from Mesorhizobium sp. M0496, assembly GCF_040321205.1. Classification (NCBI taxonomy): domain Bacteria; kingdom Pseudomonadati; phylum Pseudomonadota; class Alphaproteobacteria; order Hyphomicrobiales; family Phyllobacteriaceae; genus Mesorhizobium; species Mesorhizobium sp. M0496. The sequence continues at coordinate 5,165 of NZ_JAMYRC010000019.1, forward strand.
GCGACGTCGTTGGGATCCATATAGGCGCCGACCATCAGCACATCGGCATTGGTGAGCAGGAAGAAGAAGCTTTCGACCAGGAAGATCGGCAGCGACACGATGAACCATTGTGCGAAATGCACCTTCATCGGCCCGGCCGGGATCTGCCGTTCCATGCGCTGGGTGACGCCGATCAGCTGGCCAAGCGTGGTGGCGTAGGTGGCGGCGATCGAGGCGAAGATGGCGGTCTTTGCGTCAGGGGCGTAGCCCGCCAGCAGCATCAGCGCCATGAACAGCAGGATCAGGATGGGCCGCACCAGATAGGTCGGCGACAGGGCAAACAGCGCCCAGCTGTTGGCGCGTGCCAGTCCCGACAGAAGGTCGGACATGGCGATCATCGGCAGGCAGATGACGCCGAGGATGAACGGGATCACATAGTAGTTTTCGATCCAGGGTGCCGCCAGCCAGACGCCGAGCGCGCCGAGCCCGGCGATGAGCGTGGAGGCGATCAGCACGAACAGGCGGCTGGCCAGCACGATGCCGCGCAGTTCGTCCATCAGGCCGCGCTCGCGGTATTCGGGAATGAAGCGGATAACCGAGGTGTGGAAGCCGAGGCAGGCGAGGTTGCCGACGATGACCATCGTCACCCAGACGAGGACGAAGATGCCGTATTCGAACGAGCCCATCCAGCGCGCCATCAGCACCTGGCTGATGAAGGCGATGACGGCGCTGACGATGCGGATGGAGAAGGCGATGACCGACATGCGGCCGGCCTCGCCGCGCTCGTCGGCGGTGAACAGCACGGCGTCGATGCGGCCAAGCAACGGCTCCATGCGCAGCGCCAAACGCTGCGGCAGGAACCGCCCGGCTGTCGTGGCCGCGGAAAAGCGCACCCCGATTTCTCTCCGTTTTCCGCTTCTTTTCAGGCTTTGGTGTAGCGGAGACACATTAAGAAACGGTTGGGTGAGGAGTGGTCCGCGCAGCGGACGAAAAGCCAACGATTTGGCTTTTCGAGCGACGAACGCCCGGAGCCATAGCGGAGGGCCGGCAGGGGCGGTGCGCGGCACGAGCATTCGTTATGGCGGTGGCATCGCCATCACGATCCGCAGTCGTGCGCGCTGAGTACAAAGCCGCGCTTGAAGCGCAAGATGAAGCCGAAGCGCACCGTTATCGGCCTTGTTAAGCGTGGAGGCAAAGCCAGCCTGGTTCACGTCCAGCACGCCATCAAGGCAGTTGTGCGCGATATCCTGGTGCGCAATGCCGACCGCAATTCGACGCTCTACACGGACCAATCCAAGCTCTACACGGTGATCGGCGAGGAATACGCCTCGCACAAGACGACCAATCATTCCGCTGGCGAATACGTCCGCTATGAGGACGGCGTGTCGATCCATTCGAACACGATTGAAAACGTGTTCTCAGTCTTCAAGCGCGGCATGGTCGGCGTCTATCAGCATTGCGGCGAAGCCCATCTTCACCGCTACTTGTCGGAATTCGATTTCCGCTAGTCGCCGCACCGCTCTTGGCGTCACCGACACCGAGCGCCACGACCAGTTGCTCGCGATGATCGAAGGCAAGCGCCTTACCTATCGGCGGATTGGTGAAACCGGTCTCGCCTAAGCAGAAGGCGCGAAAGCTGATGCGTATGCGACGAAAGCCTAACTATCGTCCTTGATGCCAGCTTCCGAGCGGCGACGGTCGATTTCGGCATCAACGCGCTTCCGCTGTACATCCATGAGCATTTTAGGCATCCCCAGCGTGAGTATGAACGCCGTCACTCCTAATGCTAAATGAATATGGGCAATGATGGACTTTGTGTCGCTAGATACTACGGCTTCAGGCGCCTTGCTGAGAAGCGTTCCGACAAAAATTACGCCTATTGTCAATAGATATAGCACGAACAACCAAGTATGGCGTATTAGTCTATCCTCTATCGCCTGCCTGTGACCTTCCGCTGACTTCCAAGAACCGGACGGCAATAGCGATGGGTCGCCCAAGACTGTTATCACCGCAACCAAAAATCCCGCGAGTACAGTATATACAGTTACAAAAATTCCTATCGCGGCCTCATTGTCTACGACATACTCTCCCCAATGGCGAGACACCAAAAATCCGGCCAAGAAAGCGAACCCAATAAATAGAGCTCGCATCTTATTGCGTCACTATGCCAGACGCTTGCAAGTCGCTTTCGAACTTGCGAAGCGCTTTCCAAGCGCTGTCCCGCAATACCGATTTTCCGTGACGCTCGATCGTCACCTTTTGACGGATGAAGACCTCTTTCTGGCTTATCCTCTGGTTGTCACCAGTGACGATTACATAATCGTCGTCCTCGTCCTCGATAACGTCGCGGGCGACGCTATCCATTAGTTTCCTACCGACCACGCGCCCTTCCTTCCTCCGGGTGTCAAAAGAGAGCGACAGGGATACGTTCACATTCTCTAGATCCATAGGAACGCCATTTCCGAATAGCGCTTTCAAATGCTTGAATGCTGCTCCCATAGCACCTGCCGTATCGCCCTTCCGGTCGACGTAATTTATACTGGCTTCATAAAGCGTAGTGCGCATTTCGACCGCCTTTACGCCTTGTGCTTTGATAAGTTTCACTTTGTCGATATTCCCGACATTTTGAAGCTCGAATTGATCGGCCTCGTCATCGATATCGGCTTTCTTGAGAAGCTGGTGGCAGTATGTCGAGAACGAACCGTCTTTGAGCACTGTAGAGCATAGGAATGCGTCATTCCCGCGCACTAGGGCAAAGACATCACCGTCCATGTAATCCCTTTTTGCGGGAGCCGGAGCAGTGCCAACTTCAAATTCTTCTAGATCGTCATCTGCGGCAGGCACCGTGCTCGCATGGTCGCCTGGAGTTCCTGCAACCAAATGAAGTAATAGGCCACCACCCGCATTGCGATTTGCTTTGTTGCCTTTGATTATTTGCCCGTCTGCGCGCGGAAATTTACGCTGGCCAATCTTAGGCAACTTCTTATGTGCCTCACGCAGATAATGTTCTAGCGTCTTCGCTGGGTCGTGGCCGTCGAGCCACATGGCCCGCCTGTATACAACAGTCTTCAGCCGTGTGTTGGCCATGCTAATCCCCCCATTTTAGGAAGAATTAACATGCTCAACGATTGTTTGACAGTGGCTTGCTATCGTCGGGCGATGCTTTTTTCTTAGTCTCTGTTTTGGCTGCCTTGGACGGCGGGGGCGGCGTCTTCAGCATCCGCTTAACGTCTCGTTGAAGCGCTTTTCGTCGGTTTTTGCGTCGGCCTTGTCATTCATGCCGCCTTACCCAGTGCCTCGCGAGCAATACGAGCTATCGCTGCGTCTTCGTCATCCTTGTAAACGGGTACGGTCGCAAGGCGGTTACTTGCCCTGCGGCGTAGTTCATTCGAGATGGCATGGTCATCCTCCAATAGAGCGATAACCGACAAATCTTGCTTCACCTCATGCAGCGCAGCAAAGTGAAGGAAGATCGCGTCGTTCACTCGCGCAGGACTATTCCCAAAAAATATGGCGACGGGCGGGCGACCGCTCACCTCCAAAACCATGTCAGGAGTCACCTCAGAAAGGCGAGAACTGACCGCCTCATTTTCTCTGATCTTGGCACGGTCGCCTACCACGGACCTTATTCGCTCCGCTGCGTCTTCCTTGAATGAGGAGGCGATCTTCTCTTGCGTAAGCAGGAGAAAATCGTTCATTCGGATCATAACGCCGACAAACTCTAGCGCCCTAGCCGGCAATTCCTTTTCAGGAAACGCCACGGTCTTGATCGTCCCGTCTGCCTGATCGAAATGAGCGTCCACTGAGGACAGTAGGCTTTCCAGCCCGCGACGGCGGGTATCGGTCTCAAAATCGACGCCGGCCGCCTCTAGCTGCTGAATCGTAGCGCCGTCGTCCTCAAGCCTGAAAGCACCACCCTCTGTTTGCGTAACGTAGAATGACACGCGGTCACCGTCATCGCGCCTGAATGCCGTAGACACAGCAAGGCCTGCGGGCACCTCGGTGACCGTTATGTCGTTGCAGAACGCGTGGCAGAGTTCGGTCTTCATACCATCCCTTCCGCCTTATCGATCTTGAAGATCGATATTGCGCAATTAAAGGCGGTTTGAGCAGAAAGAGGCTGCTTTAGATGCCTGAATTCTGTTCGGCGATGGAACGAACCCGCCTTAGGCAGGCGAACGCTGCCGAACCGGTTGTGAGCGACATTGACGTTGGCCAAATCGCTGCAACGGGCATGGCAGTGCCACCCAGGTTCGCTGGCATGATACTCATAGTCACAGATGACAAGAGTTTCGCCGCCTTTCGTTACGCCTAGGGTAGCACGGAAAATCCGCTTGGATTCGTTGAACAGCAGAAGAACGCGACAATCTTCGCCGACTGCTTCAAAGGTGAGGATTCGCCACTGATAAAGCGGGCCATACTTATATGCCTTGGCCTTGGCTCGACGTGACGGCCACTTGGAGCGCGGTATCTCACCTCGCTTCCAATCCCCCGTATCAACGGCGGATTTCTCCGCCGCGATGATCCCCCTCAGATTCATGATGATCCTCATAGTGCAAAATCGCTAAGGAATCACCTATACTTTGTCATTGAGGCCGCCCGAAATGCGCTGCTTCAATCTGCCTATGTCGATTGCGATCCAGGCGAGCCGCTAGATCAGATGATCACTGCCATTTTGCAGGCCGCCCTTGCGGCCTCATCTTATTGAGGAGCGTCTCAATCTCATCAGTCGCTTGGCTTGACGCCATCCATAATGGCGTCAACGCGCATCTGGTCCGTAAAGCCGAGCTTAGAGCGGCGATTGTAGCGGAAGTCGAACTGCCAAGTAGCGGTGCAAATGAGCCTCACCGCAATGCTGATAGACGCCAATGCCGGCGCCGCCCCTCATCCGCCTGCCGGCACCCAGCCCTTCGCTATCGCTCAGGGCGTTCGTCGTTCGAAAAGCCAAGCAATTGGCTTTTCGTCCGCTGCGCGGACCACGCCTCACCCCCGTGAACGGGGAGAAGGGAAGCATTCCCCTTAGGCGAACGCCCCATGGCAGTGCTTGTATTTCTTGCCGGAGCCGCAGGGGCAGGCTTCGTTGCGGCCGACCTTGCCCCAGGTAGCCTGGTTGTTGGGGTCGCGGTCTTCGGGAGCGACGACAGCGGTTGTCTCCGGGCGGACCAGGAGGGCGGTCTCGCCGCCTTCGAAATCATTCTCGCCGGTGGTGCCGTCGAGATGCGTGCCGAACATATCGGGTGCCTCGGGCGGCGGCGCGTCGGCGGCCTGGCGGACCAACTCGACGCGCATCAGCTGCGCGGTGACGGCCTGGCGCAGATTGCCCAGCATCGCCTGGAACAGCTCGAACGCCTCGCCCTTGTATTCCTGCAGCGGATCGCGCTGGGCGTAGCCGCGGAAGCCGACGACCGAACGCAGATGGTCGAGATTGACGATGTGCTCGCGCCACAGATGGTCGAGCGTCTGCAGCACCACCGAACGTTCGACATAGTTCATCACCTCGGGGCCGAAGCGCTCGGAGCGCTCCCTGGCGGCGGCGTCGGCGGCCTGCGTGATGCGCTCGCGGATGTCGTCCTCGGCGATGCCCTCTTCCTTGACCCACTCTTCGATCGGCAGGTCGAGGTTGAGGAATTCGGCGGCCTCGGCCTTGAGGCCGGCAACATCCCACTGCTCGGCATAGGCGTTTTCGGGAATGGCCTTGGCGACGATCTCGTCGATGACGCCCTCGCGCATCTCGCCAATGGTTTCGCTCAGGCCTTCGCCGTCCATCAGCTCGATGCGCTGCTCGAACACCACCTTGCGCTGGTCGTTGGAGACGTCGTCATATTTCAACAGGTTCTTGCGGATGTCGAAGTTGCGCGCCTCGACCTTCTTCTGCGCCTTTTCCAGCGCCTTGTTGATCCACGGATGGATGATCGCCTCGTCTTCCTTGAGGCCGAGCTTCTGCAGCATGCCGTCCATGCGCTCGGAGCCGAAGATGCGCATCAGGTCATCCTGCAGCGACAGGAAGAATTTCGAGCGGCCGGGGTCGCCCTGGCGACCGGAGCGGCCGCGCAGCTGGTTGTCGATGCGGCGCGATTCGTGGCGCTCGGTGGCGAGCACATAGAGGCCGCCGGCGGCCAGCGCCTTTTCCTTCAGGCGCTCGACGTCGGCATTGATTTCCTTTTCACGTGCTTCGCGTTCTGGACCGGCCGGCATGTCGCCGAGTTCCTCTTCGATGCGCATCTCGGCGTTACCGCCAAGCTTGATGTCGGTGCCGCGGCCGGCCATGTTGGTGGCGATGGTGATGGCGCCGGGCTTGCCGGCCTGGGCGACGATCGCGGCCTCGCGCTCGTGATGGCGGGCGTTCAGCACCTCGAAGTCCTTGAAGCCTTCCTTGCGCAGGCGCTCGGCCAGCTGCTCGGACTTTTCAATGGAGGTGGTGCCGACCAGCGTCGGCTGCCCCTTGGTGCTGGCTTCGCGGATCTCCCTGACGATCGCCTTGTATTTCTCCTCGACCGTCCGGTAGACCTCGTCGTCCTCGTCGATGCGGACGACCGGCAGATTGGTCGGGATCTCGGTGACGTCGAGGCCGTAGATGTTGCCGAATTCCTCGGCCTCGGTCAGCGCCGTGCCGGTCATGCCGGAAAGCTTCTTGTAGAGGCGGAAGTAGTTCTGGAAGGTGACGGAGGCGAGCGTCTGGTTCTCCGGCTGGATCGCCACATGCTCCTTGGCTTCGAGCGCCTGGTGCAGGCCTTCCGAATAGCGGCGGCCCGGCATCATGCGGCCGGTGAATTCGTCGATGATGACGATCTCGCCGTTGCGCACGATATAGTCCTTGTCCTTCTGGAACAGCCGGTGCGCCTTCAGCGCGTTGTTGACGTGGTGGACGATGGCGACGTTCTCGACGTCGTAGAGCGACTCGCCCTTGAGCAGGTCGGCGTCGCGCAAAAGGTTTTCGAGCTTCTCGGTGCCTTCCTCGGTGAAGATCGAGGTCTTCTGCTTCTCGTCGATTTCATAATCCTGCGGCTGCAGCTGGATGATGAAGGTGTCGATGGTGTTGTACATTTCCGAACGGTCCTCGAGCGGACCGGAAATGATCAGCGGCGTGCGCGCCTCGTCAACCAGGATGGAATCGACTTCGTCGACGATCGCGTAGTTGTGACCGCGCTGCACCATCTGGGCGCGCTCGTATTTCATGTTGTCGCGCAGGTAGTCGAAGCCGAGCTCGTTGTTGGTGGCGTAGGTGACGTCGGATGCGTAAGCGGCGCTGCGCTCCTCGTCGGACAGGCCATGGACGATAACGCCGACCGAGAGGCCGAGGAACTTGTAGACGCGGCCCATCCATTCGGAGTCGCGGGTGGCCAGATAATCGTTGACGGTGACGACGTGAACGCCCTTGCCGGCGAGCGCGTTGAGGTAGACCGGCAGCGTCGCGACCAGGGTCTTGCCTTCGCCGGTGCGCATCTCGGCAATGCCGCCATTGTGCAGCACCATGCCGCCGATCAGCTGGACATCGAAGGGCCGCATGCCGAGCACGCGGCGGGCCGCCTCGCGGACGGTGGCAAAGGCAGGCACCAGAAGGTCGTCGAGCGTGGCGCCGTTGGCGATGTCCTGGCGGAATTTCGCGGTGCGGCCGACCAGCTCCTCATCGGAGAGCGCCCGCATCTCGTTTTCCATGGCGTTGATCGCCTCGACACGGGGCCGGGTCGATTTGACCCGACGGTCGTTGGAGGAACCGAAAACCTTACGGGCGAGACCGCCGAGACTGACCATCCAATGGTCCTTTCGATAGAATTCTCAATCTTGAGATGGGCGCCGGCTGGCCCCATCAATTCCACGTGAACGTGGACAAACACAAAAAGCGCCCGGAAAACGGTTCTGGACGCAAAGTCGTTGGACAGATAAGAGGGGGCTCAACTGATGTCAACGCCGCGCTGGCCCTGCCGGGCGCGCCAAATTCCGCCACAATCTGGCTGATCTGGAAGCCACCCGTCCTTACAATCCCCACCGGAGTCGTCTTATGTCCTTGTTGTTCCGCCGTGCGTCGCTTGCCAGCCTTGGTCTGGCCTTCGGCCTGTCGGCCCTTTCGCTGTCGCCGCTGATGGCACAGCAGACCGCTCCCGCTCCGGCGGGTGCAGCAGCGCCGGCCGCAGCACCGGTCGATCCGAATACGGTGATCGCCACGGTCAACGGCCAGCCCCTGACCGAGGCCGATCTCGTGCTCGCCGAAGGAGAATTGTCGCAGCAGTTCGCACAGCTGCCGCCCGAGCAGCGCCGCGCCGCCGCGCTTTCGGCCGCCATCGAAATCCGCGTCATGGCCGCCCAGGCGGTCACGACAGGGCTCGACAAGAATCCCGACTTCCAGCGCCGCATGGCCTTCCTGCAGCAGCGTGCGCTGCATGGCGAGATGGTCGAGAAGGGCGTTGTCGACAAGGTCACCGACGCCGAGGTTCGCGCCCGCTACGACCAGGAAATCGCCAACACGCCGCCCGCCAACGAGGTGCATGCCCGTCACATCCTCGTGAAGACGAAGGAAGAGGCCGAGGCCATCATCAAGCAGCTCGACGGCGGCGCCGACTTCCAGAAGCTCGCCAACGAGCACACCAGCGATCCCTCAGGCAAGACCAGTGGTGGCGATCTCGGCTGGTTCGGACCTGGCCAGATGGTGCCGGAGTTCGACAAGGCGGCCTTCGCGCTCGAGGTCGGCAAATACACCAAGCAGCCGGTGCAGTCGCAGTTCGGCTGGCATGTCATCAAGCTCGAGGACAAGCGCACCAAGCAGCCGCCGGCCTTCGACGACGTCAAGGACCAGGCCAAGCAGGCGGTCATCCGCGATAAGTATTTCGCGCTGGTCAAGTCGCTGCGCGCCGGCGCCAAGGTCGAGATCCCCGACGCGAACCTGAAGCAGGCGGTCGATACGCTGGAAAGCGCCAAGTAAGCCTGAAAGAATTTTTTGCAAAGGGGCGCGGCAGCCAAGGGTTGCCGCGCCTTTTTACCTTCCGGGCGCCGCTATGCCTCGCATGACGTAACCGACCACCTTGCGGATCGTCGCTTCGTCCTCGTCGAGCCGGTTGGTCAACAGATGCTTCCAGGCGAAGGAGGCGATCAGGTCGGCGACAACAGCCGGATCGATTTCGGCCGGGATTTCGCCCCTTGCCTTGGCGCGTTCGATGATCTGACCGGTGTGGGACCGTCGGCCCAGCGCATAGTCGGCAAGGGCAGCCGCCGCCGTATCATCCGACTGCGCCTCGGCGATCAGCGACCTGAACACGCTGCCCGACGATGTCTCGCGCCAGTGAGCGAACAGGTTTTTCAGGAAGCCGACGAGATCCTCCTCCAGTCGCCCGGTATCGGGAACATCGACGCGTTTCTGGCGCTGGTAGACTTCGAGCAGCAATGCCGCCTTGCTCGGCCACCAGCGATAGATGGTGGGTTTGCCGGCGCGGGCCCGCCGCGCCACCGCCTCGATCGAGAACCCGGCATAGCCGGCCTCGACCAGCACGGCCTCGGCGGCGTCGAGAATGGCATCGGCGCTGTCGGGGTTGCGCCGCGCACCGATCGATCTGCGCGCCGGATCGGCATCCTCGGCCATGTCTGTCGTCCTCGCCACTAGGTTTGCCGGCAGCATAGGTGACCTGGCGTTCAAACGAAACGCCGCGTTTTCAAACTTCTGGACGGCGATGATGGTCGCGCCAGGCAACAAGTCAAGGATAACATATTCCTTTGGAGCCTCTACCAGCACTGGTTGACGAAGCCCCTAACGCAAAAACCCGCCTGTGCGGCGGGTCACTGGCGCAATCAGCACCATGGCCGAAAATCTAGCATAGCTGCCCTCATGGGTCAAGGAAAAAATTCCTATCGGCATAAACGCGACCGGCACAGAACTATTCGACAACGCCGGATGATGCCTACTGCATCGCTTGCGATGTCTCGGACTCGATGCGCCAGCCGCCGTCGGCCTTGACCAGTCCAAGCGTGACGCGTGCCTTGCCGGTCAGGCGAGCCGCCGACTTGTCCTTCGGCACATAGTCGTAGCGCATGGCAAAGATGGCCTCGGAGCGATCCTCGCCATGCGGGGTGACCTCCAGGCTGCCTGATACCAGGCCAAGCGACCAGGAGGACCATTGCGCGAACCAGTCGGTCTTCACCTTGACGATGGCATCGGCGTCGTAGCGCGCGCCGAAAATGGTCGCGGACGGGCCGTAGAGCCGCTTGACGGTCTCGCTCATCGCCTTGGTGTCCGGCGTCAGATAATCCTGGCGGAGGAATTTCTCGATCGATCCCTTGTCGTCGCCCACCGAGCGCTCGAGTACGGCAACTTCCGTCGAGGGCGCCGGCGCGGCGGCCGACTTCCGCGGCTGGGCGGGCTGTCCGTCCGAGACGAATTCGAAGCGTTCGAGCAGCGAGCCCTGCTCCCAGGGGCGCTGGGCTTCGCGGGTTTGCGAAACCACGTCGCGGCGCACCGCGATCATCATGTCGTTGATGCTCTGGCCGGGTTCGGCGATATGCCGCAGCAGGGCCTCGGCGAAGGGCGAGTTGCGCCCGCTTCCGTCCATGGCGACAGCACCGGGTGCCGTCGAGAAGGCAATAAACGAACCGCGTGTCGAATCGAATTGCGCCAGTCCCGCCAGCGCCGTCGCCGAGCGCGTGGTGGCCGTGCGGCTGAGACTGCGGGCAAACGGGTTGTTGCGGCAGGCGTCGAGAAACACCAGGCTGACTTTGGTCTGCTGTTCCATGATGTCGAGCACTTCGTCGATCGGCACCGCCTCGAGCTGCAGCTTTACCGGAACGTCCAACCTGGCGTCGACCGGCACGATGTAGTTGCGCCCGTCGACCTGCAGTCCGTGACCGGCATAGTAGAAAAGCCCGACGCCGGCGCCTTCGAGCGCATCGGAGAACTCGCCGATGCTGCGTTCAAGCTCGCGCTTGCCGAGATCATTGCCCTCGATGACCTCGAAGCCGATGGAGTGCAGCTTGTCGGCGATGTCGAGCGCGTCGTTCACCGGATTGGCCAACGTGCCGGCTTCGGCATAAGTGCCGTTGCCGATGACCAGCGCCACGCGCCGCTGCGGCTGTGCATCCGCGCTCAGCAGCAAAAGTCCCAGAAATGCCCATGCGAGGATCGCAAGCCTGCCCATGGGCAGGATCATAACGCCATCGGCCCCGGCGACGCCAACGGATTTGAAATGCAAGCTTGATCCCAAATGGGGTTCCCGCCCCTGGCAAGAGCGGCGAAAACGCCCTTGCGCCCGCGCGGCGTATCGGGCAAACCGGCCTTCCCTTGCGATTTTCCCGCCCGAGGCCGCCATGTCCACTACGATTTCGCCGCTTGCGCCGAAGAAATACCCCAAGATGCCGGCCATTGAGGGGGTGCGCATCGCCACTGCCGAGGCGGGGATAAAGTACAAGAACCGCACCGACCTTTTGACCATGGTCTTCGATGAAGGCACCGCGGTCGCCGGCGTGTTCACGAAATCGAAGTGCCCCTCGGCGCCGGTCGATTTCTGCCGGCAGAATCTCGGCTCAGGCAAGGCGCGGGTGCTGGTCGTCAATTCCGGCAACGCCAACGCCTTCACCGGCAAGAAGGGCCGCGAATCGACCGCATTGACGGGCGAGGCGGCGGCGAAGGCGGCCGGCTGCCGGGCAGCAGAGGTTTTCCTGGCATCGACCGGCGTCATCGGCGAGCCGCTCGACACCAGCAAATTCAGCCACCTGCTCGCGGGACTGGTCAGCAACGGCAAGCCTGAGCTGTGGACCGAGGCGGCAAAGGCGATCATGACCACGGATACCTATCCGAAAGTGGCGACCGCGACCGTCAAGCTCGGCGATACCGACGTCACCATCAACGGCATCTCCAAGGGCGCCGGCATGATCGCGCCCGACATGGCAACGATGCTCTCCTTCATCGCCACCGACGCGTCGATCGCCGCCCCTGTTTTGCAGGACCTGTTGTCGCGCGGCACGGCCAAGACCTTCAACGCGGTCACCGTCGACAGCGACACCTCGACCAGCGATACGCTGCTGATCTTCGCCACCGGCAAGGCCGCCAAGCGCGGCGCGCCAGCGATCTCTGATGCAAAGGATGCCCGCCTTGGCCCATTCCGGCGGGCGCTCGGCAAGGTGCTGAAATCGCTGGCGCTGCAAGTGGTGCGCGACGGCGAGGGCGCCCGCAAGCAGGTCGAAGTCACCGTCACCGGCGCCAAATCGGCGCGCTCGGCCAAGCGCATCGCGCTGTCGATCGCCAATTCGCCGCTGGTCAAGACCGCGGTCGCCGGCGAGGACGCCAATTGGGGCCGCGTCGTCATGGCCGTCGGCAAGGCCGGCGAGCCCGCCGATCGCGACCGGCTGTCGATCTGGTTCGGCGACAACAGGCTGGCGCATGAAGGCGAGCGCGATCCCTCCTATTCCGAGGCAGCGACGTCGGCCTATATGAAGCGCGACGACATCCGCATCCGTGCCGATATCGGCATCGGCCGCGGCAAGGCGACGGTGTGGACTTGCGATCTCACCAAGGAATATGTCGCCATCAATGGCGATTACCGGAGCTGATGGTTTTGGGCTCCAGGCACCCGGCAAGCATGCTCGCGATCGTGCGTCGCTACGAGGCGGCCGGCTTTCGCGCGTGGCCGGCAGCCGCCGTCCACTATGACGGCACCTGGGTGGTGCGGCTGACCGCCGGCCATCCGGCCAAGCGGCTGAACTCGGTCAATCCGCTCGATCCCGGCGATATCATGCACATTGCCGACCGTATCGGCCGGGCCAGCCGCCGTTTCGATGCCTATGGCAGGCCGCTGACGTTCCGCATGTCGCCGCTGTCGGGTCCCGATCTCGCCAACCATCTCGACCGCGAGGGCTGGAGCCGGTTCGACGAGTCGCTGGTCATGCGGCTGCCGCTGGCCGACGCGCAACTCGATGCCGCCATGGACCAGATTCCGCTGAAGGACATCAGCCGCTTCATCGGCGCGTCGCTCAAGGTCAGCGGTTCGGATGTTTCGCTGCGGCCTGGCCTGTCGGAGATCATCGGTGCCATCCAGCCCGAGGCCGGCCTGTTCGCGCTCGAAGATGGAGCCGAGCCGCTGGCAACGCTTATCTGCGTGCACGACGGCGATCTCGCCGGCCTCTTCGAGGTCGCCACCGACAAGTCGGCGCGCAACAAGGGCCACGGCCGCAACCTGATCCTGTCGGCGCTGAAATGGGCGCGGTTGCGAGGTGCGCGGGAAGCCTGGCTGCAGGTCGAGGCCGGCAACATCCCGGCGCTGGCGCTCTACCATTCGCTGGGCTTCGACGAAGTCTATCGCTACCACTACCGCCGGCCGCCCGGGCATGAGTGAAGTTGGGCATGAGTGATATGACGATCGCCGGCAAGCGCCTGCTCCTGGTCGCCGCCTGTGCGCTGGTCGATGCCGACGGCCGGGTGCTGCTGGCGCAACGGCCCGAGGGCAAGCAACTTGCCGGGCTGTGGGAATTTCCCGGTGGCAAGGTCGAGCCCGGCGAGACGCCCGAACAATGCATCATTCGCGAACTGCACGAGGAAATCGGCATCGAAACCGACATTCCGTGCCTGGCGCCGCTCACCTTCGCCAGCCATTCCTATGACGACTTCCATCTGCTGATGCCGCTGTTCATCTGCCGCCGCTTTCGCGGCATCGCCCACCCAAGGGAAGGGCAGGCGCTGAAATGGGTGCGGCCGAAGCAGATGCGCGACTACCCGATGCCGCCGGCCGACGCGCCGCTGATCCCGTTCCTCATCGATCTTCTTTGAGGGCGCTCCCGTCCGATTGCCGGTCGAGGCGTCGTATCAGCCAGCGTTAATGGAAGATTTATCTCGTCATGAAAAATTGAAGCAAGGCCGTTCGCGGCCGCGCCGCCGATTCGCTGGGGAGCGATAGCATGAGCCTAGACAGGGATTGGGACTCGATCCGGCCCGAGCGCGGCTTTCGCGCCGCCGACGCGGGCATGGGCATATTGCGCATCACGCTGCTGTTCGGTTCGGCCGCGGTGGCGCTGGCGCTGATCGCAACCCCTTTCCTAGACAGCCAGACACGCTCGCTGTCGGCCCGCGATGGTCTTGCCGGCGGGCTCGACATGACGGCCACCGGCTCGGTCAGCCATCGCGAAACCTACACGCTGCGCCGCAGCGTGCTGCAGCCGCAGCCCAGTTCGGTCTGCATCATCAGGTCCAATGGCAGAAGCAGCGGCGATTGCTGACATGGTTAAGAGTTTTCGCAAAGGCGGCCGTTTCACCGCCTGTTAAGGCTTTGCCGTTAACCTTTCTTAACAGATCGGCAGTAAGGTCCCGGCGAGAGGGGTTCAGGCCATGAAAGCAGTGCTGCTGCGTTTTCTGAAAGACGAGACCGGCGCCACGGCCGTCGAATATGGCGTGATCATCGCCGTGCTGTCACTGGCCATCGTCGGCGGTATCGGTGAGGTCCGTGACGGGATCGTCTGGCTGTTCAGCGACAACAACAGCAAGCTTGCGAACGCTTTCACACCCACACCCTGATCCAACTTTTCCGCGATTGCGGGCAGGATCATTGCCCGTCGGGCGCCTCCAGGATTGCCTTCAGCGAGATCTTGGCCGAACCCGGCTTCAGCGGTTTTTGCTGCGATGCATCGGGCGCCCAGCCGGACATCCAGACAATCGAGAAACTTGCCCTCACGCGGCCGTCGGGATCGGAAAACCGCTCGGCGTAGATTTCCGCCGCGCGGGCAAACAGCGTGCGCGAGCCCGGCCGCCGGCTGCGATCGGTGAGTGCATTGGTCTCGCCCATGGCCCGCAGATCCGCCATCAGGTCAAACAGACTGTCATAGCGCACCGTCACCGTCTCGACGTCGGCGACCGGCAGAGCGAGACCGGCGCGCTGCAGAAGCGCACCGGCATCGCGCACGTCGGTGAACGGGATGACACGTGGGCTGGCGCCGCCATAAAGCTCGGTCTCGGCCGCAAGCAGGCTTTCTCGCAACTCGAAAAGCGTGCCGGCGCCGGCAAAGGCGCCGAGGAAAAGCCCGTCCGGCCGCAGCGCGCGGCGGATCTGGACCAGCATGCCGGGAATGTCGTTCATCGCCTGCAGCGACAGAAGCGAGACCGCCAGATCGAGGCTCTCTGGCTCGAACGGCACGGTTTCGAGCGGTGCGGTCAAGCCGGCGCCGCCACCGTTCAGGAAAGCCATGTCCGTCTCGACGCGGACAATGTCGGCGACCTTGCCGCTTTCGGCGAGCATTTCGGCTGCCGCCGGTGTCTGGCAAAACAGCACGGCCGCCTTGCCGAACCGGCGCTCGACGGCACCAAGCCGGTCGGCAAGGTCCTCGGCCGCGCGGCGCATGAGGAAGTCCGCGCCGTCAACCGGATGGGCAAGCGCGCGCCGCTTGTGCGCCAGCCACAGAGAGGTATCCATTATCGGCTGCAACAGGCAGATCCTTGTTTGTCCACGCCCTGATATAGTTGGTATACCTGGCACGGAGAACCAACCACGTGGCCGATCCGATGTCCAAGATCAAGCCCAGCGAGATCAAGCGTTTCGCCCGGTCAGCCCTCGGCTTGCCGGCGCGCATCCTGTTTCCGCCTGTCTGCGCCGGTTGCCGCCGGCATGTCTCGCAGCCCGGCGTGCTGTGTGGCGCCTGCTGGCCGAAGCTCAGGCTGCTGGAACGGCCATGGTGCCCGGTGATGGGCACGCCGTTCACCCACCATATGGGCGAAGGCTTTCTGTCCGCCGAGGCCATTGCCGATCCACCACCGTTCGAGCGGGCGCGGGCGGCGGTGGCCTATTCCGGTGTCGCTCGCCAGATGGTGCAGGGGCTGAAATACCAGGATCGCACGGATCTCGCGCCGTGGATGGCGCGCTGGATGGTGCGCGCGGGCGCCGATCTCATCGCCGAAGCGGATGTGGTGGTGCCGGTGCCGCTGCACTGGCGGCGCTTTTTCAGGCGGCGGTTCAACCAGTCGGCGGAACTGGCAAGGGCGGTCTCGGCGCTCAGTGAATTGCCCTTCGCTCCTTCGGCGGTGCGGCGCGTGAAACTCACCCGCCAGCAGGTCGGGCTGGAGCGTAGCGAGCGCGAAGAGAATGTGCGGGCCGCCTTTCGCGTGCCCGCCGAGGCGGAAATCGAGATCGCCGGCCGCAGGGTGCTTTTGATCGACGATGTCTACACCACCGGCGCCACTGTCCGTTCCGCCACCAAAGCGCTGAAGAGGGGAGGTGCGGCCGCCGTCGATGTGCTGACCTTTGCCCGTGTGTTGCCGGGGGACTTCCGGGCGGACGAGTCCGCGACTATATAAGTCGGCAACGAACAGTGGAAATTCGTCATGGTCGATGTCACCATCTACACCCGCATGATGTGCGGCTATTGCACGGCGGCCAAGCGGCTGCTGGAGCGCAAGGGCGTTGCCTTTACCGAGCACGATGCCTCCTTCTCGCCGGAACTGCGCCAGGAGATGATCTCCCGCGCCCACGGCCGCTCGACCTTTCCGCAGATTTTCATCGGCGATACGCATGTCGGCGGTTGCGACGACCTGCACGACCTGGAGGCCGAAGGCCGGCTGGACAGGTTGCTCGCCAACAGCGCGACGATTTGAGGATATGACGATGGGTGTTTTCAAGGCCGCTGCGATCCAGATGCGTTCAGGCGAGAGCCCGGAGCGCAACGCGGTTGATCTCGAACGGCTGGTGCGTGAGGCTGCTGGCCAAGGTGCGACCTACATCCAGACGCCGGAGATGACCGGCGCGCTGATCCGCGACAGGCAAGCCCGCGCCGCATCCTTCACGTCGGAGGACAAGGATGTCGTCGTCGCGACCGCGCGCAGACTTGCCAAGGAGCTCGGCGTCTTCCTGCATATCGGCTCGACCGCCATCGCGCGCACTGATGGCAAGCTCGCCAACCGGGCGCTGCTGTTCGGGCCGGATGGCGCGACGCTCGCTACCTACGACAAGATCCACATGTTCGATGTCGATCTCGACAATGGCGAGAGCTGGCGCGAATCCGCCGCCTATGAACCAGGAACTGAGGCCGTCGTGGCCGAGATCGAGGACGCGAAACTGGGCTTCGCGGTTTGCTACGATTTGCGCTTCCCGCAATTGTTCCGCGCCGAGGCGCTGGCCGGCGCGGACCTGCTTTCCGTACCTGCCGCCTTCACCCGCCAGACGGGCGAGGCGCACTGGCATGTGCTGCTCAGGGCGCGCGCCATCGAGAACGGCGCCTATGTCGTCGCCGCCGCGCAAGGTGGCCTGCATGAAGACGGCCGCGAGACCTATGGCCATTCGCTGATCGTCGATCCGTGGGGCCGTATCATCGCGGAAGCCGCACATGACGAGCCGGCAGTGATCGTCGCCGAGATCGACCCGGCGCAGTCGCTTGCCGCGCGCAAGAAGATCCCCAATTTGAAAAATGCGCGGGATTTTGCCGTCAACGGCTCGGGCGAGGCGCCGCGTCTCAGGGGTGCAGCCTCTTGATCCGTTTTGCCCTGATCTGCGAGCATGAACACGAATTCGAAGGCTGGTTTCGCAGCAACGAAGATTTCGATACCCAGAAGAAGCGCGGCTTTGTCGATTGCCCGACCTGCGGCTCGCACAAGGTGCAGAAAGCGCTGATGGCGCCGGCCGTCTCCACGGCGCGCAAGCAGGAAACGATCGCGCTCGCCATGGGCGAGGCGCAAAAGCAGGCTTTGGCGCAGCTCAAGGCGATGGCCGAGAAGGTGCGCGAGAATGCCGACTATGTCGGTGACAAGTTCGCCGAAGAGGCGCGAAAAATCCATTTTGGCGAAAGCGACCCGCGCGGCATCTATGGCGAGGCGACGCTGGACGAGGCCAGGAGCCTGGCCGAGGACGGCGTCGAGTTCATGCCGATTCCGGTGTTTCCGGACGACCGCAACTGAGCGGCTAGCTGACGCTGCCGATCAGCTTTTCAAGCAGCCGAGAGAGCGCTTCCT
This sequence comes from Mesorhizobium sp. M0496, assembly GCF_040321205.1. Classification (NCBI taxonomy): domain Bacteria; kingdom Pseudomonadati; phylum Pseudomonadota; class Alphaproteobacteria; order Hyphomicrobiales; family Phyllobacteriaceae; genus Mesorhizobium; species Mesorhizobium sp. M0496. The sequence goes on from NZ_JAMYRC010000019.1 coordinate 23,043, forward strand.
TCTCTGCCTGCGTCAGGCTCGCCAGAATCTTGTGCTCGTTGGCAACGTGGGCGGTAACTGCCTCGTCGATCAAAGCGAGTCCCTTTTCGGTCAACCGTACCACAATGCCGCGCCGATCGTTGGGGTGCGGACCGCGCAGGATCAATCCGGACGTTTCTAGCCGGTCGAGCCGGTTGGTCATGGCGCCGGACGTCACCATCGTCGCTTCGTAGAGAGCGGTCGGCGTCAGCGCGTAAGGTGAGCCCGAGCGGCGCAGCGTTGCCAGCACATCGAACTCTCCCGACTGCAATCCATAACGGGCAAACAGCGGCGCGAGCCGCTCGCGGGCGATCAGCGAGGCGGCCTCGTTCAGCCGCCCGAGCACGGCCATCGGCGAGACATCCAGGTCGGGCCGCTCCCGCTTCCATTGTTCGATCGCTCTTGCTGCCCTGTCCAACTGTCTCACCATCATATATCTTGACGTTAAGAATCTTTCCATTATCTTACTGCAAGATGCAATGCTGGCCAAGGGCCGCTCGCGACAGGGTTCGATGATGAAATTTCTCTGGGATTCGGCACTCGGACTGCTGGTCGTCACCGGCGGCCTGCTCGGCCTGACACTGCCCTTCGGCAAGCTCGCTACGGCTGCCGGCGTGCCGGCCATGGTCTGGGCTTTCGTCATCTCGCTCGGCGCCGGCGGCGTCTTGCTGTGCGTGCTCTTGGCTCGCGGCCAGCGTGTCCGGCTCACGGCGCACAAATTGCGCTATTTCTTCGTCACCGCGGCGGTGTCCTATGCCGTGCCCAATCTCCTGATGTTCTCGGCCATTCCGCATCTTGGCGCCGGCTACACCGGCATCATGTTCACGCTGTCGCCGGTGATCACGCTGGTGTTCTCGATCCTGCTGCGTGTCCGGCGCCCGAACATGCTGGGCATTGTCGGCATCGCCATCGGCTTTGTCGGCGCCGTCATGGTGGCGGTGACGCGCGGCGAGGCCGGTCAGCCGGCCGACTTGTTCTGGGTGGTGATGGGGCTGCTGATCCCGGTCAGCCTTGCCGCCGGCAACATCTACCGCACGGTCGATTGGCCCCAGGGCACCGGCCCGATCGAGCTTGCCGTCGGCAGCCATTTGGCATCGGCAGCGATGCTGTTTGTCGGCATTCTCGCTCTGTTCGGCGTCAAGGCCTTCGCTCCCCTCGGCGGCGTGCCGTTGGTCGTCGTCGCGCAGGCTGCGTCGGCGTCGGCGATGTTCGCCTTCTTCTTCCGGCTGCAGGCGGTCGGCGGTCCGGTCTATCTCAGCCAGATCGGTTATGTGGCGGCGGCTGTCGGCTTGTTTGCCGGCACGATCTTCCTCGGCGAGCACTATCAGCTGCTGACCTGGGCGGGTGCGGTCATCATCACCGCCGGCGTGTTCATCACCACCAGGGCGCAAGGCCAGACCAGCATGAAGGCGCAAAGCCAGGCGGCGTGAGGCCTTGGCGCCTCAACTGGCGCCGGTTTCGTTCTCTTCACCGCCGGGTTCCGGCCTTGGATGCCGGCGTCGGTGAGTGGCCGCGGCACGGGCCGCCTGCTCATAGATGCCGGTCATCAGTTCGAGCGTGCGCGTCGCTTCCTCGAGCTTCGCCGCCATCTCCGGAACGCGCGTCACCGCTTCGATGAGCAGGACGGAACGGATGTCGGCATAGCGTTCGGTCACGCGAAACCCAAGCGGCGTGACCTCGTAGGTGACGCCGGCCCTGCCGCTGCCGGTTCGCTTGACAAGGCCGCCCTTGAGCAATTTGCGCAGGCTGTACTGGATGTTGGGAATGTCGTCGCGGTTGGTCATCTGCGCCAGGTCGCGGATGCTCTTTGGCCGGTCGTTCATCCTGATGATGTGCAGCAGCGCATTTTCCGGCCCACTGGCGGAAAACTCGATCACCGTCGCCAGGCATTCGGCCTGCCAGCGGCCGAACGCCTCATAGGAGCGCATCAGCGCATATTCGATTTCGGCAACGTCGATTTCGAGCGGTGTCCGCGCCAGATGCCAGCCGCGATCCAGCAGCTTGGCTTGCGTTTCCAAAGGTTTGCGCCGGTCGGTCATCATGTCTCCCCGCACGGCAGCATGCGCCGATCCGGCCGATTGCGTCCATATGATTTTATGACAGACTTTCTATTATAAAATATAATCATAAAATGAGGAGAACACGACCAATGAGCATGCTCGACAAGACCGCGGCCAATGCGCAGCCCTTCTTTCTCGGAACCTTCGCGTCCAATTGTTCCGGCGGCATGACCGTCACCAAGGTCCCCGAACGATGGGTCAGTTCCTGGGACAACAATCTGCGGCTGGCGCAGCTGCTCGACGAGGCCGGCATCGATTTCATGCTGCCGATCGCCCGCTGGATCGGCTATGGCGGCGAGACCAATTTCCACGGCAATGTGCTGGAGACGATCACCTGGGCCGCCGGGCTCTTGGCGCTGACCCGCAACATCACGGTTTTCGCCACCACCCACACCGCGGCCAATCACCCAGTCGTGGTCGCCAAGCAATTGGCGACGATCGACCAGATCAGCCGCGGCCGGATCGGCCTCAACATCGTCGCCGGCTGGAACAAGCCGGAATATGAAGCGCTCGGGCTGACGCTGCCCGACGATCACATCACGCGATACGGCTATGCGCAGGAATGGTTCGATATCGTCAGGGCGCTGTGGGATCGCACCGAGGCGTTCGACTGGGACGGCACCTATTTCAAGCTGAAGAACGTGCTTGGCGATCCGCGCCCGTCGGCGCGCCTGCCGATCCTCAACGCCGCCGGCTCGGAAGAAGGGCGCAAATTCGCGGTCCGCAATGCCGATTTCCTGTTCACGCCGGCAATCGACCTGTCACGCTCCAAGGACGAGATCGCGGCACTCAAACAACAGGCGATCGCCGCCGGCAGCACCGTCGACGTGCTGACCTTCGCCCATGTCGTCTGCCGGCCGACCGAGAAGGAAGCGACGGACTATCTCGAGTATTTCGGCCGCACCAATGCCGACTGGGCGGCGGTCGACAATCTGGTGCGGCTGCAATTTGCCCATGCGCAGTCGTTTCCGCATGACCTCCTGGCGCTCATTCGCGACCGTATGGCGGCGGGCCATGGCGGCTTCCCGCTCACCGGCACGCCCGAACAGGTCGCCGATGGGATCACCGCCTTGCACGAGGCCGGATTTCGCGGCTCGACGCTGTCCTTCGTCGACTATGTCGAGGAATTCCCATATTTTCGCGATACCGTCCTGCCCATCCTCGAGCAGCGGGGCACCCGCATCGCAGCGGCCGCCATGCAGTCGGCGGCGTAGAGCGGTTCATCGTTCACGAAAACGCCAAACCGCTCTACTTCTTTTTGTTTTGTCGCAAATTTGGAGCAAGCCATGACCGAAGCAAAGGTTCTTACGGGAACTCCTGTCGATGTCGCGGATTTTCGCGCCGCGATGCGGCTGATTGTCGGCAATGTCAGCGTCATCACGGCCGGCACCGGCGAGGACCGCTCCGGCCTGGTGGTCATTTCGGTCGTCTCGCTGTCGGCCGAGCCGCCCAAGGTGATTGCCTGTGTCAACCGGTCGTCGTCGACGTGGCCGGTGATCGAACGTTATCGGCATTTCGGCGTGAACTCGCTTGGCCCACAGCATCAGCGCGTTGCCGAGCGGTTCTCCGGCTTTGGCGGCATCAAGGGCAAGGACCGCTATGAGGGCGCCGAATGGACGACGCTCAAGACCGGAGCTTTATTGCTTTCGGATGCGGTGGCAGCCTTCGACTGCAGCCTCGACGAGATGATCGATCGCGGCACGCATTCCATCGTCATTGGTTCGGTCGAGGCCGTGCGCACCAGCGATGCCGGCCAGGCGCTCATCTACTGGCGCGGCGGCTATCGGCCTCTCGACGCCTAGGACCCTGGAGCAATTCCAGCAAAGGCGTGCAGGATCAGACCGAGACTTTTTCCGCCAGGACCATGTAGTTGACGTCCATGTCCTTCGAGCGCGACCAGCGGTCGGCAAGCGGATTGTAAGTGACGCCAGTGCGGTCGATCACGGTCAGGCCGGCGCCGCCCAGCGCCTTCTCAAGCTCTTCCGGGCGCACCAGCTTGCCGAATTGATGGGTGCCGCGCGGCAGCCAGCGCAGCACATATTCAGCGCCGATGATGGCCAGCCCGAGCGCCTTCAGCGTGCGGTTGATGGTGGCCACGAACATGATGCCGCCAGGCCGGACCATTTCGCCGCATTTGGCGACGAACAGGTCGATGTCGGCGACATGCTCGACCACTTCCATGTTGAGAATGACGTCGAATTTCTCGCCGGCGTCGGCAAGGTCCTCGGCCGTCGTGGCGCGATAATCGATGCTGACATTACCCTCGGCCGCGTGCAGCTTCGCCACTTCGATGTTTGTTTCGGAGGCGTCCGCGCCCACCACCTCGGCGCCAAGCCGCGCCATCGGCTCGCACAACAGGCCGCCGCCGCAGCCGATGTCGAGGATGCGCAGGCCCTCGAAAGGTCTTGCCGCGCGCGGATCACGGCCAAAGCGCGCTGCCACCTGGTCGCGTATATAGGCGAGCCGAACCGGATTGAATTTGTGCAGCGGACGGAACTTGCCGTTCGGGTTCCACCATTCGGCGGCGAGGGCGGAGAAGCGCTCTACTTCTGCGGCATCGATCGTCGATCGTCGGGGCTCTGGCATCGGTTGGTCTCCTCGACACTACAGCGCCGCGCGTCCTTTGGACGTGCGAAGGACGCCGTAGCACTTTAGATTCTGCGCATGATCCTTTCCGAAATCGACTCCGATTTCGGCGCCATGCGCTAGGAAGTCGGGCGTGAGACCGCGAATGTCAAGGCAACAATTTTCGATGCTGCCAAAGCAACAGGTCTGTCAGGACATGTCACCTGTCGGGCACCTCATCGAAACACAATTGGCCCGCTGGGCGAAAAGAGGACAGGCTTTAAGTTCGAAGGAAACGACGAATGAAACAGGAAACGGCTTCGATCCTCTGGCGCCGGCTGGACCTGGAGGGCCACGACGCCTGCCTGCTTTCGCAGACGGATGGCGGGTACAGCATCACGGGGCAAGCCGTCTTCATCCAGGACGGCGAGCCGTGTTGCCTTGTCTATGAGGTGGATTGCGACGCCGGCTGGCGCACACGAACGGCGCGGGTCGACGGCTTTCTCGGCACGCGCAAGCTGCATTACGCGATCGAACGCGGTTCCGACGGCCAGTGGACGCTGAACGGCGAAGTTCAACGGGATGTCGCCGGCCTCGTCGACGTCGACCTCGGGTTCACGCCGGCGTCGAACCTGCTGGCGATCCGCCGGTTCGACCTCGGCATCGGCGAGGCGACGCCCGCCCCGGCCGCCTACCTGACCTTCCCCGAGCTCAAGCTGGTGCGCCTCGAACAGAGTTACCGCCGTCTCGACGAGGTTCGCTATGCCTACGCGGCGCCCATGTTCGGCTATGACGAAGTCCTCGAGGTTTCGCCGCACGGGTTTGTAGTCGACTATCCCGGCCTGTGGAGAGCCACCACAGGCTGACCCAGCATCCCTCGGTGCCGGGTATCTTGCTGGAGACGCGGTCGACCAGGATTCTTAACATCAAATTTACGAGGTTGGCGGTTTCCTGACGCACGACCGAAATTCGGCATATACATTGCTTCCTGGAATAGGATGGCTTGGTGCGGATCAAGACCCAGATTATCACAGCTTTGTCGAGCGCTGTGGCCTTGATCGGCCTTGTGGGCGGCATTGCTATAGTCTCCCAGATATCGCTGACCAGATCCGGTGCACTGGCTGAGGCGACAAGCGTTGCACGGCAACTGGCGGCGGCGATCGCCTTCAAGGCCGCCGATACGCCACGTCCGTTGTTCGAGAGACCCGAAGCGTTGCGTGAATTCGTGACCTCGCAGCACAGTGGCTCGAAACGCGACCTCGTCGTGGTCGATCGCGGCAAGATCATCCTGGCGGATATCCCGGGTGAGGAACAGAACGTCGGAACCGCCTTCGATCATGATCGCGGCAATGAAGTCGGCCGCACGCTCGATGACGGCGAGCCGCGCGACTTCGTCGAAAGCAGCGCCGACGTATCAGAAGCGATCAATCTGGTTGCAGTGCCGATCAAGGATGCCGCCGACCAGACCGTCGGCGCGGTCCTGTTCGAGTACACGCCGCTGCTGCGCGCTGCCCAGGAGCGCACCAACAACGTGCTCTGGCTTGTCGGCCTGTGCACCGCGGCCGCCGTGCTGCTTTCCGCGCTCTCGGCTTTCCTTTTGCTGCGCGGCTTTGGCGCCGGTCTTTCCGGTCTCAACCGCGGCATCGAATCGCTGGCGCGGGGCGACGCCGGGGCGCGCATCGGCCGTATCGCCAATGACGAGTTCGGCCAATTGGCGCAAGGGTTCGACCGCATGGCATCCGAACTCGAATCCTCGCGTGCGCAGCTCGTCGAGCAAAAGGCCTATATCGAGGATATTGTCCGCACCGTTGCCGAGGGCATCGCCGTCATCAACGGCAGTGGCCAGATCGTCTCGGTCAATCCGGCTGCCGCCGAGATCGTCGGGCGGCGCAACGACAAGGTCGAGGGGCAGAATTGGTCGTCGATCCTCGATATCAGAGGGCTGTCGGGAGACAGGCTGGCGCAGGGAACATCGCCGGTCGAACTGGCGCTGAGCACGGGCCGTCGACATCAGGCGGAGGTGCGGCTGGCAAAACCGGACGGATCGTACCTGCCGGTGATTGCCAGCTGCAATCCGCTCAATCGCTCCGATGGCGGCATCGTGCTGACGTTGAGCGACATCAGCGAGTTGCGCAGCGCCGAAAGGGCGGTCAGCGATCGCGCCGAGGAAATGGCGACGCTGAACCGCGAACTGAAGGAAACGTCCCAGGCAACGACCCGCCTGGTCAAACTCGGCGAGCTGCTGCAGGCTTGCGTCACCTTCAAGGAGGCGTTTTCCGTCGTCGGTTCGGCCATGCCCGACTTCTTTGGTGGATTGAGCGGGACCGTTCATCTGACCAGTGCCTCGCGCAATCTGGTCGAGGAGATGGCGCATTGGGGGGCCGTCCGTTCTAGCGTTGGCCAATTTGCGCCGGAAGATTGCTGGGCGCTGCGGCGCGGCCAGGAGCATGTTGCCGGCCCCGGCATGCTGACGCCGCGCTGCAACCACATCACCGAGAATGGCGGCCGCGGCTATGTCTGTATGCCTCTGGCGGCGCAGGGGGAGACGCTTGGCATTGTGCATCTGTGCGAACCAGATGCCGTTGACAGGCCGGGCTGGCTGGCCGAGCGGCAGCAGATCCTGCGTGGTGTCGTCGATACGCTGGCATTGGCGCTCGCCAATTTGCGCCTGCGCGAAACGCTGCGGCAACAATCGATCCGTGACCCGAATACCGGGCTCTACAATCGCCGCTATCTCGAAGAGACAAGCAGTCGCGAACTGAGGCGCATGGAGCGTTCCGAACAGCCCCTGGCGATGATCATGCTCGATGTCGATCATTTCAAGCAGTTCAACGACACGTTCGGCCATGAAGCCGGGGATCTTGTCCTCAAGCAGGTCGCCGGCACGCTGCTCGACCATGCCAGGGAAAGTGACGTGGTGTCACGCTATGGCGGCGAGGAATTCGCCCTGATGATGCCGGCGACTTCGCTGGCGGATGGCGCCGAGCGTGCCGAGGCGCTGCGAAAAGCGATCAAGCAGCTTCATCTCGCTCATCGCGGCCGCACGCTTGGCACCATTACCGCGTCATTCGGGGTGGCTGCCTTTCCGGAGCTTGGCGCCTCATGGGCGGAGATCGTCAACGCCGCGGATCGCGCGCTCTATCAGGCAAAGGCTGACGGGCGTGACCGCGTCGTCGTCGGGTTGGGCAACGCGCATGCGGACCGGCAACAGGCCAAGGCCAGCAAAAGCGTGGCTTGAGGTCCGGCGTCCCGCTGTCGCGGCCGGCGAGATTATTCCGGTGTGCCTTGTTTCGTGTCCAGCACGTCGCGCAGTTTCGCCGCCAACTGCTCGATGGTGAAGGGCTTGGCCAGGAAATGCACGTCATGGTCGAGCACGCCGTTGTGAACCACGGCGTTTCGGGTGAAGCCGGTGGTGAAGATCACTTTCAGCCAAGGCATGCGCGCGACCGCTTCTTCCGCCAGCTTGCGGCCGTTCATGACCGGCATGACGATATCGGTGAACAGAAGTGCGATGCCGGGGTTTTCCGCCAGCTTCTGCAACGCTTCCTGGCCGCTTGCGGCATCGATGACGGCGTAGCCGAGTTCGCGCATGGCATCCGTGGTGGAGGCACGCACCTGGGCATCGTCCTCGACGACAAGGATCGTTTCGGTGGCAGGTGCCGCGGGGTTCCCGCCGCGCCCGCTCGGCACGACAGGCTCCTGCGGGTCGAAGAATCGCGGCAAGTAGATCTTGACCGTCGTGCCTTCGCCGGGTTCCGAATAAATCTTGACGTGGCCACCCGACTGTTTGACGAAACCGAACACCTGGCTCAGTCCCAGGCCGGTACCCTTGTTGACCGGCTTGGTGGTGAAAAAGGGCTCGAAGGCCTTGGCTATGATTTCGGGGGCCATGCCCGAACCGGTGTCGCTGACGGCTATCATCACGTACTGGCCGGCCTCGACATCGGCATGGGTAACGGCGTAGCTGTCGTCGAGATGGCTGTTGGCGGTCTCGATGGTCAGCCTGCCGCCATCGCCCATGGCGTCACGCGCGTTGACGGCGAGGTTGAGAATGGCGTTCTCGATCTGGCTCGGGTCGGCATGGATCTTCCACAAGCCGCCCGCCAGCACGGTTTCGATGCGAATGACTTCGCCGAGCGCCCGCCGGATGAGGTCCGACATTCCGGTCAGCAGGCGGTTGGCGTCGACGATCTGCGGCGCCAGCGGCTGCTGGCGTGAGAAGGCGAGCAGCCGGGCCGTCAGGTTGGCAGCACGGTTTGCCGCGTCGACCGCCGCCTCGATGAATTTTGCGATGTCGTGCTCGCCGCGCGCCAACTTGCGCTGGGCGAGGTTCATGGCACTGATGATCACCGCCAGCATGTTGTTGAAATCGTGGGCGATACCGCCTGTGAGTTGACCGACCGCTTCCATCTTCTGCATCTGGCGGATCTGGGATTCGGCCTTTTCGCGCGTCTGGATCTCATGGCCGAGCGCGATGTTCTTGCGCATCAGTTCTTCCTGGGCGGCCACCACCTCGCGGAAGCGGCGGCGCGATTGCCTGATCGTGTAGGCGGCAAGCAGGAAGATCGCCAGCAGCGCCGCCAGCGAACCGACGCGCAGCCAGATTTCGACCTGGTCGGTATGGTCGTCGCGCGCGGCGACGGCGGCGGCGCCGATGCGTCGGATCGTATCCATGCTGGTCCGGATTTCGTCCATGACAGCCTTGCCCTGGCCGCTGCGGACCAGATCCAGCGCCTTCGTCGCATTGCCCTGGTCGTACAGCACAATCGTCTCGGCCAGTTCAGCCTGCATTTGCGAAAGCGCGTCCTTGATGTGGTTGATCTGCTGGACGATTTGGTCGTCCGGGGCCGTCATGCTGTCGATGCGTGCAAATTGCCCCGGAATTGCGCTCACAGCCCGTCGATAGGGTTCGAGATAGGATTTCTCGCCGGTCAGCAGATAGCCGCGCTGGCCGCTCTCCGCGTCTTGCGCCAGCGAAAGCAGGCCGGAAAGCAATTCCTGGTACTCGATTGCCTCGCGCGCGGCGGCGCGATTGGCCCTCTGGCCCTCGACCAGCATGGCACGGCTGCCGACGATCAGCGCCAACACCGCGAAGCCAATGATGAGCGGGAGCGATTGCCATCGCATGGCGCGTCGAAGACGAGCAATCATCTGTAATGCTGAGCCAAAAGGAATTCCCCCGGGGCAACATTTCGTAAGCGGCGCGGCGTCGGAACGCAATATGCCGTCTTCTTGAAGCCGGCAATCCGCCGCCAGCCTTGCGAAACCTTCATCATTTGGCTAAGGAGGCCGCGCATTCAGCGGCCGGCGTCAGCCGGCCTCCCGCTTTTCGGGATTCCCGCTTTTGGGCTGGGGTCCGGCTTCAGTCAAAGGCATTTCGCTTCCATGGCGCGCATCGTGATGAAATTCGGCGGAACCTCCGTCGCCGACATCGCCCGCATCCGCAATGTGGCGCGTCACGTCAAACGCGAGGTCGATGCCGGCCATGAGGTGGCGGTGGTCGTTTCGGCGATGTCCGGCAAGACCAACGAACTGGTCGGCTGGACGCGCGAAGCCTCGCCGATGCACGATGCACGCGAATATGACGCGGTGGTCGCTTCCGGCGAACAGGTCACGGCCGGCCTTCTGGCAATCACCCTGCAGAACATGGGCGTGCATGCACGCTCCTGGCAGGGCTGGCAGATCCCAATCAAGACCGACAATGCGCATGGCGCGGCGCGCATCCTCGACATCGACGGCGCGTTCCTGATCAAGCGCTTCGGCGAGGGCCAGGTGGCGGTGATCGCCGGTTTCCAGGGCATCGGCCCGGACAATCGTATCGCCACGCTTGGCCGCGGTGGCTCCGATACCAGTGCGGTCGCCATCGCGGCGGCGGTCAAGGCCGATCGTTGCGACATCTACACCGACGTCGACGGGGTCTACACCACCGATCCGCGCATCGAGCCCAAGGCGCGGCGGCTGGCCAAGATCTCGTTCGAGGAAATGCTTGAAATGGCCTCGCTCGGCGCCAAGGTTCTGCAGGTGCGTTCGGTCGAGCTTGCCATGGTGCACAGGGTGCGTACCTTCGTGCGGTCGTCCTTCGACGATCCCGATGCGCCCGGAATGGGGGATTTGCTCAATCCGCCCGGAACGCTCATTTGCGACGAGGAAGAGATCGTGGAACAGCAGGTCGTCACCGGAATTGCCTACGCCAAGGACGAAGCGCAGATTTCGCTGCGCCGGGTCGGCGACCGGCCGGGCGTTGCCGCCGGCATCTTCGGGCCGCTGGCCGAAGCCAACATCAATGTCGACATGATCGTCCAGAACATTTCCGAGGACGGCAAGTTCACCGACATGACCTTTACCGTGCCATCGGGCGATGTCGACAAGGCGCTAGCCGTGCTTGAACGGCTGAAAGCCGAGATCGGCTACGATGTCGTGCAGTCGGAAGCCGGCATGTCGAAGGTTTCGGTCATCGGCATCGGCATGAGGAGCCATGCCGGCGTCGCAGCCACCGCTTTCAAGGCGCTGGCCGACAAGTCGATCAACATCCGCGCCATCACGACCTCCGAGATCAAGATTTCGATCCTGATCGACGGTCCGTACACCGAACTTGCGGTTCGTACTTTGCATTCCGTCTACGGTCTGGATAAGCAGTAGCGAGAACGATTTGAGTTGTTGCGTGTGCGCCGGTCGCAGTGGAAACTGCGACGGGCAGAATGTCCATTGGAGAAGAAGCCGCGATGCGTGATCAGGCCAGTGGCCCGCGCGTTTTGCTCAAACGGCTCCGCGAGCTCATGCAAGAGCCGCTGGAGCCGCAGGAGCGGCTTGACCGGATCGTGCGCGATATCGCCTCCAACATGGTCGCCGAAGTATGCTCGCTCTATGTGCTGCGCGCCGATTCGGTGCTCGAACTCTACGCCACCGAGGGTTTGAACCCGAACGCCGTCCACCTGGCGCAGCTCAGGCTGGGGCAGGGCCTGGTCGGCACGATCGCGGCGAGCGCACGGCCGCTCAACCTTTCCAATGCGCAGGAACACCCGGCCTTCGCCTACCTGCCGGAGACCGGAGAAGAGATCTACAACTCCTTCCTCGGCGTGCCGGTGCTGCGGGCAGGGCGCACGCTGGGCGTGCTGGTGGTGCAGAACAAGACCATGCGCCATTACCGCGACGACGAGGTCGAGGCGCTGGAAACCACCGCGATGGTCATCGCCGAGATGATCGCCACCGGCGATCTGGCGCGGCTGACCAGGCCTGGCCTTGAACTCGATCTGCGCCGCCCGGTCAGCTTTACCGGCCTGTCCTTCAATGAAGGCGTCGGACTTGGCCATGTGGTGCTGCACGAGCCGCGCATCGTCGTCACCAATCTGTTCAACGAGGACAGCGAGGAAGAGGTTCGCCGGCTCGAAACCTCGCTAGGTTCGCTCAGGCTCTCCATCGACGACATGCTGGAGCGCCGCGACGTCGCCTTCGAGGGCGAGCATCGTCAGGTTCTGGAAGCCTATCGCATGTTCGCCAACGACCGCGGCTGGGTGCGCCGGCTGGAAGAGGCGATCCGCAACGGCCTGACCGCCGAGGCTGCCGTGGAAAAGGTGCAGAGCGACATGCGCGCCCGCATGCTGCACATGACCGATCCCTATTTGCGCGAGCGGATGAGCGATTTCGACGACCTTGCCAACCGGCTGCTGCGCCAGCTGATGGGACGCGGGCCGGAGGATGTCGCCGCATCGCTGCCGAAGGACGCCATTATCGTTGCCCGTTCGATGGGGGCCGCCGAACTGCTCGACTATCCCCGGGACAAGATGCGCGGGCTGGTGCTCGAGGACGGCGCTGCGACCAGCCACGTCGTCATCGTCGCGCGCGCCATGGGCATCCCTGTCGCCGGCCAGATGAAGGGCGCCGTTTCCATGGCGGAAAACGGCGACGCCATTATCGTCGATGGCGAAGAGGGCGTGATCCATTTGCGGCCGCAGGCCGATCTTGAAGCCGCCTATGCCGAAAAGGTGCGTTTCCGGGCGCGCCGGCAAGAGGTCTATCGCGAGCTGCGCAAGAAGCCGTCGACGACGAGGGATGGCGTCCAGGTCGACCTGTTGATGAACGCTGGTCTTGCCGTCGACCTGCCGCAGCTGGCCGAGGCGGGTGCGGCCGGCATCGGCCTGTTCCGCACCGAACTGCAATTCATGGTCGCCTCGACCTTTCCCCGTGCCGAGGCCCAGGAAAAGCTTTACCGCGACGTGCTCGAGGCAGCGCGCGGCAAGCCGGTCACCTTCCGCACCATCGATATTGGCGGCGACAAGGTGCTGCCCTACTTCAAGGGCTCTATCCAGGAAGAGAATCCGGCGCTCGGCTGGCGGGCGATCCGCCTGACGCTTGACCGGCCGGGTTTGCTGCGCACCCAGATCCGTGCCCTGCTCAAAGCCAGCGGCGGACGTGAGCTCAAGCTGATGCTGCCGATGGTGACCGAGCTCGGCGAGATCGCCCAGGCGCGCGAGATCATCGATCGCGAGGTGCGGCACCTGTCGCGTTTTGCCCATCATTTGCCGACCAGCCTGAAGCTGGGCGCCATGCTGGAAGTGCCGTCGCTCTTGTTCCAGCTCGACGAATTGATGAAAGCGGTCGATTTCGTCTCGGTCGGTTCGAACGACCTGTTCCAGTTCGTCATGGCTGTCGACCGCGGCAACACGCAACTGGCCAACCGCTTCGACACGCTGTCGGCGCCGTTCCTGCGCGTCCTGAAGCAGATCGCCGATGCCGGTGTCCGCAACCACACGCCGGTGACCCTGTGCGGCGAACTCGCCGGAAAACCTATCTCGGCGATGGCGCTGATCGGCCTCGGCTTCCGCTCGATCTCGATGTCGCCGGCCTCGATCGGCCCGGTCAAGGCGATGCTGACGGAACTGCCGCTGGATGAGTTGGAGGCATTCTTCGACGACAACCTGATGGCGCCGGCGCAGGGGCTGCCGATGCGGGCGCTGCTGCAGGCCTTTGCCGACGACCGCTCGATCCCATTATAACAGCCTCATCATGGTCAACCTGCCCCGCGATCGTATGGATCAAGTCGTCAAGCGTTTCGAGATGCTCGAAGCGCAGATGTCGGCCGGCCCGGCGCCGGACGCCTATGTGCGGATGGCGTCCGAATATGCCGAAATCCAGGACATGGTGGCCAAGGTCAGGGCACTGCGCCTGGCCGAGCATGAGCAGGCCGACCTCGAAGCCATGCTTGCCGACAAGGGCACCGATGCCGAGATGCGGGCGCTCGCCGAGGCCGAGCTGCCGGAGGTCGAGGAACGCATCGAGGCGCTGCAGAGGGACATCCAGATCCTGCTGTTGCCCAGGGATGCCGCCGACGACAAGAACGCCATTCTCGAAATTCGCGCTGGTACCGGCGGCGATGAAGCCGCCCTTTTCGCCGGCGACCTGTTTCGCATGTATGAGCGATACGCCGCCGAACGCGGCTGGCGTTTCGAGACGGTGTCGGCCAGCGACGGCGATGCAGGCGGCTACAAGGAAATCATCGCCACGGTGTCGGGCAAGGGCGTCTTTGCGCACCTGAAATTCGAATCCGGCGTGCACCGCGTGCAGCGGGTGCCGGCGACCGAGGCGAGCGGGCGTATCCACACCTCGGCCGCCACCGTCGCGGTGCTGCCGGAAGCCGAAGAGGTCGACATCGACATCAGGGCCGAAGACATCCGCATCGACACGATGCGCGCTTCGGGCTCGGGCGGCCAGCACGTCAACACCACCGATTCGGCTGTCCGGATCACCCATTTGCCGACCGGCATCATGGTGGTGCAGGCGGAAAAGTCGCAACACCAGAACCGGGCGAAGGCCATGCAGATCCTGCGCGCCCGCCTCTATGACCTGGAACGCGGCAAGGCCGACGAGGAGCGTTCCGAATCGCGCAAGTCGCAGGTCGGTTCCGGCGACCGCTCGGAACGCATCCGCACCTATAATTTCCCGCAAGGCCGCGTCACCGACCACCGCATCAACCTGACGCTCTACAAGCTCGACCGGGTGATGATGGGCGAACTCGACGAGATCATCAACGCACTGATCGCCGATCACCAGTCGAAGCTGCTCGCCGACATCGGCATCGATGGCTGATCAACTGCCCGAGACGCTGGGGCAGTTGCTGCGGGAAGCGCAGGCTCGGCTTGCCGCTGCCGCCATCGACGATCCGGCGCTCGATGCGAGGCTGATCGTCGAGCATTTTTCCGGCACCACGCGCACGCAAGCCATCGCGGCCCCCGAACGCAAGGTCGACGCTGGCGTCGTCGCCGAAATCGATGCCGCCTTGCGACGCCGCGCCGGCGGCGAGCCGGTGCATCGCATCCTCGGCTATCGTGAATTTTACGGCTTGCGGCTGTCGCTATCGCCGGAAACGTTGGAGCCGCGGCCGGATACCGAAACGCTGGTCGAGGCGATGTTGCCCTTCGTCAAGGCAGTTGCGGCGCGGGAGGGCACATGCCGCATCCTCGATCTTGGCACCGGCACCGGCGCCATTGCGCTGGCGCTGCTCAGCGCCGTGCCAGGCGCGATCGCCACCGGCGTCGATCTGTCCGCGGGCGCGCTGGCGACGGCGACCCGCAATGCCGGGCAACTGGGCCTTGCAGGGCGGTTCACTGGGCTCCAGTCGGACTGGTTCGAAAAAGTTTCTGGCCGGTACCATGTAATTGCCGCAAACCCTCCCTATATACCCTCCGAAGACATTGGAAATCTGCAGGACGAAGTCCGCAATTTCGACCCGCGCTTGGCCTTGGATGGCGGCGCGGACGGTCTGAACCCCTATAGGATCATCGCCGCCGAGGCGGCGAGGTTTTTGGAAACTGAAGGCAGGATTGCGGTCGAGATCGGCCACACGCAGCACAACCAAGTTTCGGAGATATTCACTGCTGCCGGCTACGTGTCGGGCGGTGCTTTTCGGGATTTTGGCGGAAACGACAGGGTTCTTGTCTTTGAAAGGGTAAAGCCTTGACGCAGTGCAAAAAAGCGCTTGGCAATGCCGGGGAATGCGGCTAGGGTCGCCTTAACCGGATGAGACGAAGCAGGCAGTGCTCTTAGCGATTCGGTTTTCCTTGGAAATAGCTGCCTTCTTGCGCAAACGATGCCCAAGCTTCGTGCGGGAATCGTCCGGCAAGTGATGTAACCGGAACAGGATGGCACGTGGCGCCAACGCAATTGATGCGGGCGAACGCCGGTGAAGAGACGAAACGGCTGGCTGCATGAGCGCCTCCGTTCGTGAAGAGTTTTCGAAAATTTCAAAATGAAGAGAGTTTGATGAGGCCACAACAGCAGAACAGGCGCATGCGCGGTCGTAACAACAGCGGCGGCGGTGGTAACAATAACAATAATAATAATAACAACAACAACCGCAAGGGGCCGAATCCCCTGACGCGCAACTACGAGAGCAACGGCCCGGACGTGAAGATCCGCGGTTCGGCTCAGCAGATCGCCGAAAAATACGCCACCCTTGCCCGTGATGCGCAAAGCTCCGGCGATCGGGTCATGGCGGAGAATTATCTCCAGCATGCCGAACACTACAATCGCATCATCGCGGCCGCACAGGCACAGATGCCGATCCAGAACACGCAGCAGAATCGCGATGACTTCGACGATGACGGCGACGAGGATCGCGACGATTTCGACAATGCCGGCAACACCGGCAACAACAGCAACACTGTTTCCGATGCCCAGGTGCCGGTGATCAACCATGGCGCCGGCCCGCAGCCGGTCATCGAAGGCATGCCGGCCGAGGTTGCGCTCAACCGGGAAGGTGGCCGCGACAATCGCGACAATAGTGGGCGTGACAATAGCGGGCGCGACAATAGCGGTCGCAACAATGGTGGCCGCCATCGTGATCGTCGCCCCAATGGCGGTTACGGCCAGAGCGGTCAGCGCGACTATTCATCGTCCGCCGAGCAAGGTGGTCAGCCCCAGAGCAACGAGCCCGCAATTCAGGGCGAAGCCGCTTCGCCGACCGAGTCCGTTGCGGCGGCCGAACCTGCTCCGTTGTTCGAGAACCTGTCGCCGGCAGGTCTTGCCGCACGGGCCGAACTCAACGAGGCGGCCGCCGAAAGCGGTGCTGCCCGTCGCCCGAGGCGTCCGCGCCGGCCGCGCGTCAACGCAGATCAGGTTGAGGGCGGTGGCGGCAATGCCGAAGCCGGCGAGGTGGCTGCGGCCCCGGTCGACAGCGGCAACGCCGAACCGGCCAGTGTCGATATCGACAACTGATCGAACGACACGTCAAGACGTTGAGCGGCGGGGAGAAATCTCCGCCGTTTTTGTTTTGGGCGGCTGTGCAATATTATGCGGTTGCCGATATCGAGACGTCTTGAGGGTTCGGGACCTGTGCACCATATCAGCCTCAACTGGATCCGGCTCGAATGGGCGGGTCCGTCACCGCAATCTGATCCGGTGCCGCAAAGCGGGCCGGTGATGGAAGGAGACAAATATGAACCTTGAGAAATACTCAGAGCGCGTGCGCGGCTTCATCCAGTCCGCGCAGACAATGGCGCTCTCCCGCAACCACCAGCAATTCACGCCTGAACACATCCTGAAAGTGCTCGTCGACGATGACGAGGGCTTGGCCGCGTCGCTGATCGAGCGCGCCGGTGGCAACGTCCGCGACGTCAAGCTTGGCGTCGAGACGGCGCTCGAGGCGATGCCCAAGGTCGAGGGCGGCAATGGCCAGCTCTATCTGGCGCAGCCGCTGGCAAAAGTGTTCTCGACCGCCGAGGAGCTGGCGAAGAAGGCTGGTGACAGCTTTGTCACGGTCGAGCGGCTGCTGCAGGCGCTTGCCATGGAGAAATCGGCCAAGACGGCTGACATCCTGGCCAAAGCCGGCGTTACCGCGCAGGCGCTCAACCAGGTCATCAACGACGTCCGCAAGGGCCGCACCGCCGATTCGGCGAGTGCCGAACAGGGCTATGACGCGTTGAAGAAATATGCGCGTGACCTGACCGCGGATGCGCGTGCCGGCAAGCTAGATCCGGTCATTGGTCGTGACGACGAGATCCGCCGCACCATCCAGGTGCTGTCGCGCCGCACCAAGAACAATCCGGTGCTGATCGGCGAACCGGGTGTCGGCAAGACGGCGATCGCCGAGGGCCTGGCGCTGCGCATCGTCAATGGTGACGTGCCGGAATCGCTGAAGGACAAGCAGTTGATGGCGCTCGACATGGGCGCGCTGATCGCCGGCGCCAAATATCGCGGCGAGTTCGAGGAGCGGCTGAAGGCCGTGCTCTCCGAAGTTACTTCGACCAATGGCAACATCATCCTGTTCATCGACGAGATGCACACGCTGGTGGGCGCCGGCAAGGCGGACGGCGCCATGGATGCGTCGAACCTGTTGAAGCCGGCGCTTGCGCGCGGTGAATTGCACTGCGTCGGCGCCACCACGCTCGATGAGTATCGCAAGCATGTCGAGAAGGATGCAGCCCTTGCCCGCCGTTTCCAGCCGGTTTTCGTCGATGAGCCGACGGTGGAAGACACCGTTTCGATCCTGCGCGGCCTGAAGGAAAAATACGAGCAGCACCACAAGGTGCGCATTTCGGATTCGGCGCTGGTGGCGGCGGCGACGCTGTCCAACCGCTACATCGCCGACCGCTTCCTGCCCGACAAGGCGATCGACCTCGTCGACGAAGCCGCATCGCGGCTGCGCATGCAGGTCGATTCCAAGCCCGAAGCACTGGATGAGATCGATCGCCGTATCATGCAGCTCAAGATCGAGCGCGAGGCGCTGAAGGTCGAGACCGACGATGCCTCGAAGGACCGGCTCGCCCGTTTGGAAAAGGAACTCGTCGGCCTTGAAGAGGAATCGACCGAGATCACCGCCAAGTGGCAGGCCGAGAAGCAGAAGCTCGGGCTCGCCGCCGATCTCAAGAAGCAGCTCGACGAGGCGCGCAACGACCTCGCCATTGCCCAGCGCAAGGGTGAATTCCAACGCGCCGGCGAGCTTGCCTATGGCAAGATCCCGGAACTGGAAAAGAAGCTGAAGGTGGCCGAAACCCAGGACGGCAAGGTCGGCATGGTCGAAGAAGTGGTCCAGCCCGACCATGTCGCCCATATCGTCTCGCGCTGGACCGGCATTCCGGTCGACAAGATGCTGCAGGGCGAGCGCGACAAGCTGCTGCGCATGGAAGACGAGATCGGCAAGCGTGTGGTCGGCCAGGGTGAGGCGGTGCAGGCTGTCTCGAAGGCTGTGCGTCGGGCTCGTGCCGGCTTGCAGGATCCGAACCGGCCGATCGGCTCGTTCATGTTCCTCGGGCCGACAGGCGTCGGCAAGACCGAACTGACCAAGGCGCTGGCGAGCTTCCTGTTCGACGACGAGAGCGCGATGGTGCGCATCGATATGTCGGAGTTCATGGAGAAGCACTCGGTTGCCCGGCTGATCGGCGCGCCTCCCGGCTATGTCGGCTATGAGGAAGGCGGCGCGCTGACCGAAGCGGTGCGGCGGCGACCCTATCAGGTCGTGCTGTTCGACGAGATCGAGAAGGCGCATCCGGATGTCTTCAACGTGCTGTTGCAGGTGCTCGATGACGGCCGCCTAACCGACGGGCAGGGCCGCACGGTCGACTTCCGCAACACGCTGATCATCATGACGTCGAACCTGGGTGCTGAATATCTCGTCAATCTCGGCGAGGGCCAGGATGTCGATGAGGTTCGCGACGAGGTGATGAATGTCGTCAGGGCGTCGTTCCGGCCGGAGTTCCTCAACCGCGTCGACGAGGTGATCCTGTTCCACCGGCTGCGCCGGCAGGATATGGGCCGCATCGTCGAGATCCAGCTCAAGCGGCTGGAAAGCCTGCTCGTCGATCGCAAGATCACGCTGTCGCTGGACCAGGAGTCGATCGACTGGCTGGCGGCCAAGGGTTACGACCCGGCCTATGGCGCGCGGCCGCTGAAGCGGGTGATGCAGAAGGAACTGCAGGACCCGCTGGCGGAGAAGATCCTGCTCGGCGACATCCTCGACGGCTCTACCGTCAAGGTGACAGCCGGTTCCGACCGGCTGAATTTCCGCTCCAAGCCGACGATCGTCGCGGCGGAAGCGGCAGCCTGATCCAACGCCGCGCGTCCATCCTGGACGCGCGGCTTTTTTCATATAAACGGGGGCGGGGATGACGCTGGACGACTATAACGGCTTCTGCGCATCGCTGCCTGCGACGAGCCATGTCGTCCAGTGGGGCGGAGCCCATGTCTGGAAGGTCGGAGCCAAGGTCTTCGCGATCGGCGGCTGGGACCAAGGCCAGCAGCTCTTCGTTACCTTCAAATGCTCCGAAATCGCCTATGATGTGCTCAAGGAGCAGCCGGGCCTGCGACCCGCGCCCTATCTTGCCTCGCGCGGCATGACATGGATCCAGCGTCGGACAAGCCAGAGCATGGATGATGCTGCGCTGAAAGACTATCTGCGCGAGAGCCATCGCCTTGTCGCCCTGAAGCTGACGAAGCAGGCGCGCAAGGAATTGGGGCTTGCCGCAGGCTAGCCAATATTCGTCGAGGTGCCGGGAAACCGCCATCTTCATGCCCGGTTCATATTGGAACCATAGGCTGGGCAAATGGTTTGCTGGCGAAGGGGTTCGCCTTACAGGGACAACGCCGGGCGGCGGCAATTACGGACCGGAGAGCTTCGCCACCATGCTGCGCACGATCTTCACCCTTTCGGTACTTGCCGGCGGGTTTTTGTCTTCGAATTCCCTCGCTGCGCCGACGCAGGACAGCGCACCACCGATCGTCCGCGCCGCCAATGACGGTGGCATCCTGCTCGCGCAGGACGGCAATGTGGACATTTACTACGACGCCAGGGGCAACCGCGTCATTGTCGATGCCGATACCGGCAAGGTCATCGCCATCCAGCCGCCGCAGACGCGGCTCGACCGCCGCGTGCTGCGTCGCGAGACACGGCTGCGCGAACTGGGCCGCGCCCCCGATGACAATGACCGCTACTATCTCGACGATCCGGAAGACATGGCGCGGTTCCGCCGCAAGCAGCTGGAAGAGGAAGGCCGGGTCATCCCGCCGCCGGCGGACGAATACGATCCCAACAGTGACAATTCCGTGGAAGCCTATCCGCCGCCACTGCAGGACGATGGCAGCTACGACAACAATTATCCCGATGCACCCCAGCCGGCAGAGCCGCAGATCATAACGCGTCAGCCGCTGGACGAGGCCTCGATAGACCCTGGTCAGCCTGCGGCACCGACCGAACAGACCATGCCCGGGGATCAGGCGGCACTGCCGCCGAAGATCGGCGGCAAGACCATTGAGCCGTCGCTTTCGCTGGGAGCGCGCGAGGACGTCGCAGCGCTGCAGGTGCTACTCGACCGGGGTGGCGCTTCGCCTGGCGTCATCGACGGGCGTTTCGGTTCGAACGTCGACAAGGCGCTCGCCGCCTACAACCAGATCACCGGCAGCAATCTGCGATCGACCGATGCGGTCGGCATCCAGGCGGCACTGGCGCAATCCGGCGGCGACGCTTTCGCCAACTACACGATCACGCCGGAGGATGCGGCCGGCCCGTATGTCGCCTCGATCCCGGAAGACTACAGCCAGAAGGCGCAGCTCGACCGCATGGGCTATACGTCTGTGACTGAAGCTCTGGCGGAGCGCTTCCACATGGACGAGAATTATCTCAAGGCGCTCAACCCGGACATCAACTTCAATCGCCCCGGCACGATCATCAAAGTCGCCAATTTCGGCAGGCTGGTCTCGACGCCGGTGGCCCGCATCGTCGCCGACAAGGACAAGAAAGAGGTTTTCGCCTATGATGCCGGCGGCAGGCTGGTGGCAGCCTATCCCGCCACCATCGGCTCGTCGGATACGCCGTCACCGTCCGGCACGCATGCGGTATCGCGCGTCGCGCTCGATCCGAACTACACCTACAACCCCAGCATCAATTTCAAGCAGGGTCAAAACAACAAGATCCTGACCATTCCGCCGGGCCCGAACGGTCCTGTCGGCTCGGTCTGGATCGCCCTGGACAAGCCGACCTACGGCATTCACGGCACGCCGGACCCATCGAAGATCGGCAAGACCGAAAGCCATGGCTGCGTGCGCCTGACCAACTGGGATGCTCGTGAACTGGCCAAGCTGGTGTCGCCGGGTGTGACGGTGGAGTTTGTCGGCGGACCTTCAGCCGATGATTTTGCGCAGCAGTGAACTCCGAAGTGCGGCGGCATAGATCAACTGCACGACCAGGATGAAGCCGATGCCGAGCAAGGGATTGACGAATGACAGTGCGGCGCCGATCGCCCACAGGATTTGCGCCTTGACGATGCGCAGATAGACCGTGCGTTTGGTTTCCGCATCGACGTCCTCTGCCAAAAAGCCGTTTTTCTCCGCATAGCGCCAGCTGGCGAACAGCGTGACGCCGAGCATCAGCAGATTGAGCCAATAGACGAGCACCGCGATTCTGAACTCGAGGAAGTCGGCCAAAAGGTCGGTCGAGAACAGCAGCAGGGCGATGAAGCCGAGAAAGCAGAGGTTCAGCGTGGCAAGCCGTCGGTCGGATCTGGCGATCAGGCCATGCTGAGCCTGCTGGCCGAACCAGAAGATGGTCAGCGTCAGGAAGCTCAAGGCGTAGGTCAGGAAACGTGGCGCCAGTGCCGCGATCGCGGCAAGCAGGTCGCGTTCGGAATGGATTGCTTCGTGCGCCGGCACCCTGATTTCGAGAACGATCAGGGTGAGCGCGATGGCAAACACCCCGTCGGTGATGCCGACGATACGGCCGCGTCCCTCCGCCGATGCTTCAAGTGGCCGCCTCATCGATGTCTTCCCCGTTTGCAAGTTTCCAGGAAACCTAACATGGCTGCCGCCGTTTGCATCAGAACAGGCGCAATCCCGGCAATGTGGGCTGGTTTCAAGGATAGCAGACCGCTGGCCGGTTGTTGCCGTTGCACCGGAGGTCTAAGCAAGGTTCCATGCATTCACCAAGCGCAGCTGCCGCCGTCCCGCTGACCAGTCCGGCCACGAACGGCACGTTCTGTCCGCAAGCGCAGCGGCGATTTGTGCTGATCGCGGCCATCCTGGCTTCGGCGCTCGGCTTCATCGACGGTTCGATCCTGGCCATCGCCACGCCGGCGATCCGCGTCAATCTTGGCGCCAGCCTTGCCGAGGCACAGTGGATTTCCAACGCCTATGCGTTGACGCTATCGGCGCTGATCCTTGCCGGCGGTGCCGCTGGCGATCGATTCGGGCTGCGCCGCGCCTTCGTGGCCGGCATTGCACTGTTCATTACCGCTTCGCTTGCCTGCGCGCTGGCGCCGAATGCAATTGTGCTGATCGCATTTCGCGCCGTGCAGGGCATTGGTGCGGCCATCATGGTGCCGGGCAGCCTCGCCATCATCGCCAAGGCCTACCCGAAAAAGGAACGCGGCCGCGCTATCGGCATCTGGGCGGCGGCTTCGGCGCTGACCACGGCACTTGGCCCGGTGTTCGGCGGCTTCGTGCTGTCGGCTTTCGGCGACGGCATCTGGCGGGCGATCTTCGCCATCAACCTGCCGCTCGGCCTTATCTCGATCTATCTCCTGCTGGCCAAGGTTCCAGCCGATACGCCGACCGAGAAACGCAGCCTGGACCTCGGCGGTGCCGCACTCGCGACATTGGCCTTCGGTGCGCTCGCCTACGGGCTGACCTCGATGAGCGCCAGCGGTGAGGGCCACATGGCCGGGCCGAGCATTGCCGCCGGCGTCGTATTGCTGGCTGTCTTCATCGTCTTCGAGCTTCGGCAGCGCGAGCCGATGATCGACCTCAGCCTGTTTCGCGTCGGCGCTTTCGCCGGCGCCAATGTCGCGACGTTTTTCCTCTATTTCGCGCTGTCGGCCAATCTTTTCTATCTGCCGATGCTGCTGATCGCCGGCTGGGGACTGAGCACGGCCGAGGTTGGCTTCATCTTCGTGCCGCTGTCGGCATCGATCGCACTTCTATCAGGACCGGTCGGCCAGCTGTCGGACCGGATCGGCCCGCGTTTTCCGATCGCCAGCGGCAGCCTTGTGGTGGCTTTCGCCTTTGCCGGACTTGCCTTGCTTGCCCATGCCGGCATCCACAATTTCTGGACGGGAACATTCCCGCTGATGGCGCTGATGGGGCTCGGCATGGCGCTGGTCGTGTCGCCACTGTCGACCGCGATCATGACGGCGGTGGAAGACAAGGATACGGGTGCGGCATCCGGCATCAACAATGCCGTCTCGCGCATCGGCGGCCTGATCGCGGTGGCGGCGATGGGCTCGCTTGCCGCCTGGGTCTATGCACATACACTGGATGGCAATGAAACGCCCGGCGTGCCGGGCTATGGCGAACCGGCAACGGTTGCGCTTGCGCCGGCCGTCGACGCGGCAAGGCTTGCCGCCAGCGACGCAGCGTTTGCCGCGGTCTCTTCGGTGACCGCGCTGCTTTGCCTGCTTGCGGCTGTCATCGCCTGGACGACCATTTCCGGCCAACGGCTGCCATGGCCGCAGCATGCCGAAAATCCGCAAGGCTGAGAAATCGGCAAAGCCAGAAAGCCGACGGATCAACCGTCGATCTTGGCACTCGCAACCTTCAGCGAATCGCTGTCTTCCTGCTTCAACAGTTCGTCGATGCGCTCGCGTTCACGTTTGAAAGCGACGAGATCGTCACCTTTCAGCACCTTGCCGACCGGCAGCCGGACGCGCATCGAATCGACTTTGGTGCCGTTGACGATCAACTCGTAGTGGAGGTGCGGACCGGTGGAGAGACCGGTCTGGCCGAGATAACCAATGATCTGCCCCTGGCGCACGCGGGCGCCGGGTTCGATGCCTTTAGCAAAGGCGCTCTGGTGATTGTATGATGTCTCGTAGCCGTTGGCATGGCGCAGGATGATCT
>NZ_JAMYRC010000019.1:52500-57500 GCF_040321205.1 Mesorhizobium sp. M0496
CCGAGACTCCGGAAGTAGTGGCGAGCGAACCCGGACCAGGCCAGTGGCGATTGAGAGACAAGCGGAACCTTCTGGAAAGTAGGGCCATAGTGGGTGACAGCCCCGTACGCGTAATGCAATCAATCGTCCTCGAGTAAGGCGGGACACGTGAAATCCTGTCTGAAATTGGGGGGACCACCCTCCAAGCCTAAGTACTCGTGCATGACCGATAGCGAACTAGTACCGTGAGGGAAAGGTGAAAAGCACCCCGACAAGGGGAGTGAAAGAGTACCTGAAACCGATTGCCTACAAACAGTGGAAGCCCAAGGTTCGTCCTGGGTGACCACGTACCTTTTGTATAATGGGTCAGCGACTTAGTGTGACGAGCAAGCTTAAACCGCTAGGTGTAGGCGCAGCGAAAGCGAGTCTGAATAGGGCGTTCAGTTCGTCGCATTAGACCCGAAACCGAGTGATCTAGCCATGAGCAGGTTGAAGGTAAGGTAACACTTACTGGAGGACCGAACCCATAACTGTTGCAATAGTTCGGGATGACTTGTGGCTAGGGGTGAAAGGCCAATCAAACTCGGAAATAGCTGGTTCTCCGCGAAATCTATTTAGGTAGAGCGTCGACCGAATACCCCAGGGGGTAGAGCACTGGATGGGCTAGGGGTCCTCACCGGATTACCAAACCTAACCAAACTCCGAATACCTGGGAGTACTAGTCGGCAGACACACGGCGGGTGCTAACGTCCGTCGTGAAAAGGGAAACAACCCTGACCTACAGCTAAGGTCCCCAAGTTATGGCTAAGTGGGAAAGGATGTGAGGATCCCAAAACAACCAGGATGTTGGCTTAGAAGCAGCCATCATTTAAAGAAAGCGTAACAGCTCACTGGTCTAAATAAGGGTCTTTGCGCCGAAAATGTAACGGGGCTAAAGCCATACACCGAAGCTTAGGGTTTGGTCCGCAAGGGCCAAGCGGTAGCGGAGCGTTCTGTAAGCTGATGAAGCCATACCCGTGAGGGGTGGTGGAGGTATCAGAAGTGCGAATGCTGACATGAGTAACGTAAGGGGAGTGAGAGACTCCCCCGCCGAAAGACCAAGGGTTCCTGCTTAAAGCTAATCTGAGCAGGGTTAGCCGGCCCCTAAGACGAGGCGGAAACGCGTAGTCGATGGGAACCACGTTAATATTCGTGGGCTTGGAGGTAGTGACGGATCATTGAGGTAGTCCAATCTTATCGGATTGAACGGGCTGCTGCGTGGTTCCAGGAAATAGCTCCTCCTTATAAACCGTACCCGAAACCGACACTGGTGGTCTGGTAGAGTATACCAAGGCGCTTGAGAGAACTATGCTGAAGGAACTCGGCAAATTGCACGCGTAACTTCGGAAGAAGCGTGACCCTTTTCTACGCAAGTAGAGGAGGGTGGCACAGACCAGGGGGTAGCGACTGTTTATCAAAAACACAGGGCTCTGCGAAGTCGCAAGACGACGTATAGGGTCTGACGCCTGCCCGGTGCTGGAAGGTTAAGAGGAGGGGTGCAAGCTCTGAATCGAAGCCCCAGTAAACGGCGGCCGTAACTATAACGGTCCTAAGGTAGCGAAATTCCTTGTCGGGTAAGTTCCGACCTGCACGAATGGCGTAACGACTTCCCCGCTGTCTCCAGCATAGACTCAGTGAAATTGAATTCCCCGTGAAGATGCGGGGTTCCTGCGGTTAGACGGAAAGACCCCGTGCACCTTTACTATAGCTTTACATTGGCATTCGTAGTGGCATGTGTAGGATAGGTGGTAGGCTTTGAAACCTGGGCGCCAGCTCAGGTGGAGCCACCCTTGAAATACCACCCTTATTACTATGGATGTCTAACCGCGGCCCGTTATCCGGGTCCGGGACAATGTATGGTGGGTAGTTTGACTGGGGCGGTCGCCTCCTAAAGAGTAACGGAGGCGCGCGATGGTGGGCTCAGAACGGTCGGAAATCGTTCGCTGAGTGCAATGGCATAAGCCTGCCTGACTGCGAGACTGACAAGTCGAGCAGAGACGAAAGTCGGTCATAGTGATCCGGTGGTCCCGCGTGGAAGGGCCATCGCTCAACGGATAAAAGGTACGCCGGGGATAACAGGCTGATGACCCCCAAGAGTCCATATCGACGGGGTTGTTTGGCACCTCGATGTCGACTCATCGCATCCTGGGGCTGGAGCAGGTCCCAAGGGTATGGCTGTTCGCCATTTAAAGCGGTACGTGAGTTGGGTTCAGAACGTCGTGAGACAGTTCGGTCCCTATCTGCCGTGGGTGTAGGAATATTGAAAGGATCTGTCCCTAGTACGAGAGGACCGGGATGGACGGATCTCTGGTGGACCTGTTGTGGCGCCAGCCGCATAGCAGGGTAGCTATATCCGGACGGGATAACCGCTGAAGGCATCTAAGCGGGAAACCCACCTTAAAACGAGTATTCCCTGAGAACCGTGGAAGACGACCACGTTGATAGGCCGGGTGTGGAAGAGCGGCAACGCTTGAAGCTTACCGGTACTAATAGTTCGATCGGCTTGATCGTTCTCATTCCTTATGCCCATTTGACGAAGTCAAATGGTCCTATCAGCGCTTACGCATGAGCGGCCCTAACGGGCCTATGCTCCGCGAGGGCGCCGGAAAACCGGCGACGCGCAGTCGCGCTTGCGGGCTTATGCCCGAAGCGTCCTGTAGAAAACGTCGCCTTGGCACGGAAAGACGGGCAAATGGCGCAGGCCTATAGCGAGCGGGTATCCCCTACTCACTATTCCCTACTGCCTAATCCCTAACCCAGCTTCTCGAACAACGTGCGTTTTGCCGACCTGGTGGTTATGGCGGAGCGGCTGCACCCGATCCCATTCCGAACTCGGCCGTGAAACGCTCCAGCGCTGATGGTACTTCGTCTCAAGACGCGGGAGAGTAGGTCGCTGCCAGGTCTGCTAAACGCACGTTGATCTCACATCGGATGTGAGAGAAATCTTCTCTTTATGATTAGGCCCGCCAACGGGAACCACGGGCCGCGTAAGCGGCCCTTTCAGTTGGTGAGCCATCTACCTATTTGTAAGCCATGCTATTTGTAAGCCTCGGCTTATACCAAAGGTAACGCGGGGTGGAGCAGCCCGGTAGCTCGTCAGGCTCATAACCTGAAGGTCACAGGTTCAAATCCTGTCCCCGCAACCAACATCACAATCAGCCCGCCAGGCAAAATGCCGGCGGGCTGTTTTGTATTCGCTTGATGGTGGCCGTGGATGTGGACATCAAAACGCCCGTGGCTAAGCCTGCGGGCGTTTGCGTTCAAGGGACCGGCAATGACCCGCGGATTGAAACACCCGCGCCGGCATGGCGGCATAAGCCGAACCGGGGCGGACGAGACAAATCCCATCCCCAAGACCAAATCAATAAATCAACGGCCCGTTCAAAGCGGGCTGTTTGCGTTTCTGGCTGACGCCGGCCGTTGATCCGCTCCGCTCAACCGCACGCAAAGCCCGTCAAGCTCCAAGCCTGCGGGCTTCTTGCCTCTCATGCCCGACCAGGTCCAAGGATTGAAGCGCAAAAGGCGGGTATAGCGCGGCAAAAGATGAGGTCCTATTTCCGGGCTTGCCGCCTGGCGCTTCGGTGATGCCGATGCCGACAAGGCAGCCTCGCTCTGCGGGCCATAGGCTGAAGACGCCGGCTCAAAGACCAGCCCTGAAACCAAATACGAAACAAATTTTAGCCGGTTGGATTTTGCACCCCTCTCGCGCACGGCTGCCACAAAAGAATCACACCCGGCATCAGCTTGCGCGTCGATCCTCGATCGCGGGGCCCTCGTGGCCGAGGCAGCATTTCGGTCATGCCGAATCAAGCGACAGAGCGATCCTGCTGGCGGAAAATCGCGGCAAGGTGAACCACGGCCGAATCAACCAAGACTGCTAGTAGTTGATATCTATTGCTACATTCTCCGTGTGCCCCCATATTCCCCTGAAGGAGGCTGCCAATGCCAAATTACGCTTTGAATGACCATTACGAGAGTTTCATCAGGAAGCAGCTCGAATCAGGTCGCTACAACAATGCCAGCGAGGTTGTTCGTGCGGGCCTGCGCATGCTCGAGGATTTCGAGGCGGAGCGGGAGAAGTGGCTGCGCGAGGAGATACCGGGGCGCCTGGCTGAACTCCGGCAGGATCCGACGAAGGGCATCCCTGCCGACACGGTCTTCTCTCAGCTGGAGGCGCGTCATAGCGCCAAGCAGGCGAAAGCCAGATAGGGGATGGAGTATCGGATTGTCTTCCACCCCAAGGCGGAAGCCGAGCTGGAGCAACTCTACGATGATATAGCCGGGCGTGCGTCGCCGGCGATCGCCTGGAATTTCATTGCGGGTATCCGCGACCATTGTCTCGGCTTGTCGACTTTTCCACAGCGGGGCACCGAGCGAGTCGAGATCATGCCTGGGCTGCGGATTGTCGGTTACCGGCGTGCCGTCAGCATTGCCTTCGCCGTCGAGGGCGAGCGGGTGCTGATCCTGGGCATCTTTTATGCTGGCCGGAACATCACGCCGGAATTGCTCGAGGACCGGCTCTAAATGACACTCCGGTAGGGAATTGCTCTGTGGCCAACCGAGGCGCAACAGTTGTTTTTCAAGCCGATGATGCACGTTCAGCGCCGAGACCTCGGGGCGCATCACGGGAATGGTCGGCGGCAGAACACCGCTCACAATTCAGCCAAGCCAGCTCACGAATTTCGGCCCAGTGGATAACTCCACGAGAAATCGAAAAAACATCGCTGATCTCTGTTGACAGTTCTCATTGGTGGCGACTATATACGCCTCACGAACGAGGGCGGCTCGCCGCTGGCGACGAAGAAGTTTGCTTCTAAGCCTGCCCTTAGCGAAATTCAAGAGAGCCGCGTAAGCGACACTCGGACGGCCCCGGAGCCAAAAGCGAAGCGGGTCACGACATTGCGTGAAGCGGTGTCTGTTCTTTGAAAATTGAATAATGAAGAAAGAGAAACGTGGGCGGCAGAGTCCTGCTGAACCTCTTA
>NZ_JAMYRC010000019.1:60000-107623 GCF_040321205.1 Mesorhizobium sp. M0496
GATAAGCTACGGGGAGGTGCGAATACCCTTTGATCCGTAGATTTCCGAATGGGGAAACCCACCTAAGGTACTTGGAAAATCAGAGCAGCCAGAGGTCGCAAGGCCGACTTGCTGCTGTGGTTTCCAAGTATCGATAATAGGTAACTTACCCTGAATACATAGGGGTAAAGTGGCGAACGCGGGGAACTGAAACATCTAAGTACCCGTAGGAAAGGACATCAACCGAGACTCCGGAAGTAGTGGCGAGCGAACCCGGACCAGGCCAGTGGCGATTGAGAGACAAGCGGAACCTTCTGGAAAGTAGGGCCATAGTGGGTGACAGCCCCGTACGCGTAATGCAATCAATCGTCCTCGAGTAAGGCGGGACACGTGAAATCCTGTCTGAAATTGGGGGGACCACCCTCCAAGCCTAAGTACTCGTGCATGACCGATAGCGAACTAGTACCGTGAGGGAAAGG
Source organism: Mesorhizobium sp. M0496 (assembly GCF_040321205.1). Classification (NCBI taxonomy): domain Bacteria; kingdom Pseudomonadati; phylum Pseudomonadota; class Alphaproteobacteria; order Hyphomicrobiales; family Phyllobacteriaceae; genus Mesorhizobium; species Mesorhizobium sp. M0496. The sequence continues at coordinate 60,459 of NZ_JAMYRC010000019.1, forward strand.
TGAAAAGCACCCCGACAAGGGGAGTGAAAGAGTACCTGAAACCGATTGCCTACAAACAGTGGAAGCCCAAGGTTCGTCCTGGGTGACCACGTACCTTTTGTATAATGGGTCAGCGACTTAGTGTGACGAGCAAGCTTAAACCGCTAGGTGTAGGCGCAGCGAAAGCGAGTCTGAATAGGGCGTTCAGTTCGTCGCATTAGACCCGAAACCGAGTGATCTAGCCATGAGCAGGTTGAAGGTAAGGTAACACTTACTGGAGGACCGAACCCATAACTGTTGCAATAGTTCGGGATGACTTGTGGCTAGGGGTGAAAGGCCAATCAAACTCGGAAATAGCTGGTTCTCCGCGAAATCTATTTAGGTAGAGCGTCGACCGAATACCCCAGGGGGTAGAGCACTGGATGGGCTAGGGGTCCTCACCGGATTACCAAACCTAACCAAACTCCGAATACCTGGGAGTACTAGTCGGCAGACACACGGCGGGTGCTAACGTCCGTCGTGAAAAGGGAAACAACCCTGACCTACAGCTAAGGTCCCCAAGTTATGGCTAAGTGGGAAAGGATGTGAGGATCCCAAAACAACCAGGATGTTGGCTTAGAAGCAGCCATCATTTAAAGAAAGCGTAACAGCTCACTGGTCTAAATAAGGGTCTTTGCGCCGAAAATGTAACGGGGCTAAAGCCATACACCGAAGCTTAGGGTTTGGTCCGCAAGGGCCAAGCGGTAGCGGAGCGTTCTGTAAGCTGATGAAGCCATACCCGTGAGGGGTGGTGGAGGTATCAGAAGTGCGAATGCTGACATGAGTAACGTAAGGGGAGTGAGAGACTCCCCCGCCGAAAGACCAAGGGTTCCTGCTTAAAGCTAATCTGAGCAGGGTTAGCCGGCCCCTAAGACGAGGCGGAAACGCGTAGTCGATGGGAACCACGTTAATATTCGTGGGCTTGGAGGTAGTGACGGATCATTGAGGTAGTCCAATCTTATCGGATTGAACGGGCTGCTGCGTGGTTCCAGGAAATAGCTCCTCCTTATAAACCGTACCCGAAACCGACACTGGTGGTCTGGTAGAGTATACCAAGGCGCTTGAGAGAACTATGCTGAAGGAACTCGGCAAATTGCACGCGTAACTTCGGAAGAAGCGTGACCCTTTTCTACGCAAGTAGAGGAGGGTGGCACAGACCAGGGGGTAGCGACTGTTTATCAAAAACACAGGGCTCTGCGAAGTCGCAAGACGACGTATAGGGTCTGACGCCTGCCCGGTGCTGGAAGGTTAAGAGGAGGGGTGCAAGCTCTGAATCGAAGCCCCAGTAAACGGCGGCCGTAACTATAACGGTCCTAAGGTAGCGAAATTCCTTGTCGGGTAAGTTCCGACCTGCACGAATGGCGTAACGACTTCCCCGCTGTCTCCAGCATAGACTCAGTGAAATTGAATTCCCCGTGAAGATGCGGGGTTCCTGCGGTTAGACGGAAAGACCCCGTGCACCTTTACTATAGCTTTACATTGGCATTCGTAGTGGCATGTGTAGGATAGGTGGTAGGCTTTGAAACCTGGGCGCCAGCTCAGGTGGAGCCACCCTTGAAATACCACCCTTATTACTATGGATGTCTAACCGCGGCCCGTTATCCGGGTCCGGGACAATGTATGGTGGGTAGTTTGACTGGGGCGGTCGCCTCCTAAAGAGTAACGGAGGCGCGCGATGGTGGGCTCAGAACGGTCGGAAATCGTTCGCTGAGTGCAATGGCATAAGCCTGCCTGACTGCGAGACTGACAAGTCGAGCAGAGACGAAAGTCGGTCATAGTGATCCGGTGGTCCCGCGTGGAAGGGCCATCGCTCAACGGATAAAAGGTACGCCGGGGATAACAGGCTGATGACCCCCAAGAGTCCATATCGACGGGGTTGTTTGGCACCTCGATGTCGACTCATCGCATCCTGGGGCTGGAGCAGGTCCCAAGGGTATGGCTGTTCGCCATTTAAAGCGGTACGTGAGTTGGGTTCAGAACGTCGTGAGACAGTTCGGTCCCTATCTGCCGTGGGTGTAGGAATATTGAAAGGATCTGTCCCTAGTACGAGAGGACCGGGATGGACGGATCTCTGGTGGACCTGTTGTGGCGCCAGCCGCATAGCAGGGTAGCTATATCCGGACGGGATAACCGCTGAAGGCATCTAAGCGGGAAACCCACCTTAAAACGAGTATTCCCTGAGAACCGTGGAAGACGACCACGTTGATAGGCCGGGTGTGGAAGAGCGGCAACGCTTGAAGCTTACCGGTACTAATAGTTCGATCGGCTTGATCGTTCTCATTCCTTATGCCCATTTGACGAAGTCAAATGGTCCTATCAGCGCTTACGCATGAGCGGCCCTAACGGGCCTATGCTCCGCGAGGGCGCCGGAAAACCGGCGACGCGCAGTCGCGCTTGCGGGCTTATGCCCGAAGCGTCCTGTAGAAAACGTCGCCTTGGCACGGAAAGACGGGCAAATGGCGCAGGCCTATAGCGAGCGGGTATCCCCTACTCACTATTCCCTACTGCCTAATCCCTAACCCAGCTTCTCGAACAACGTGCGTTTTGCCGACCTGGTGGTTATGGCGGAGCGGCTGCACCCGATCCCATTCCGAACTCGGCCGTGAAACGCTCCAGCGCTGATGGTACTTCGTCTCAAGACGCGGGAGAGTAGGTCGCTGCCAGGTCTGCTAAACGCACGTTGATCTCACATCGGATGTGAGAGAAATCTTCTCTTTATGATTAGGCCCGCCAACGGGAACCACGGGCCGCGTAAGCGGCCCTTTCAGTTGGTGAGCCATCTACCTATTTGTAAGCCATGCTATTTGTAAGCCTCGGCTTATACCAAAGGTAACGCGGGGTGGAGCAGCCCGGTAGCTCGTCAGGCTCATAACCTGAAGGTCACAGGTTCAAATCCTGTCCCCGCAACCAACATCACAATCAGCCCGCCAGGCAAAATGCCGGCGGGCTGTTTGCGTTCGGGGGCGTCTCGGAACGAGCCGGCCGGAAAGCCTTCATGATCAATTCCCATGTCGCTGACCGGAAGCGGCTTTTGCTCGTCCGTGCGTCGCCCTGCCGCCCAACGCAGGATTCCTAACGACAGGGAGAGAGCGTCAAGCTCCAAGCCGAGCAGACGCCACCAACACTCGACCGGACGCCAGACTATGAAGGCGCTGCCGGCGATCGGCTCACCGCGAACGTCCCTCCAACATTCCATCTCCGCTTCGCCGTCAAGCGAGAAGGCCTTGCCAAAAAAGTGCGAGACCTTGGCCCCAACCGCGACCGGCCTCATCGAACCAGAACGTGTGGTGTCTTGTAGCGCGTATGGTGTGAAATATATTTCAATATGTGAATTATATTGACAGTACGAAACGGCGCTGTAATGTCCCGATCGTCGGCTTTCGGAGGAAGGTCGGCGTCATCAAATCCATACGGCAGCGCTCATTGAGCGCCTGCGACGGTCATTGAGGATGGCTTCGGCCAAGGGAGGAAACTTGCGCAAATTTCTGAGCACGCTCGCAATCGCGGCGGCTGCATCGACCTGCTTTGGGTCGATGCAAGCACGCGCCGAAACCCCCAACCCGTTCAAATGCGAGCCGGGTGAAAAATACGTCATGAACGTCATGGTCTCGGGCGTCGAATACTGGTTCCCGGTCTATGAAATGTTCAAGCAGGCCGGCCAGCAGTTCGGCTGCGAGACCGCCTATACGGGTACGCCCGAATACGACGTCAACAAGCAGATCGCGACCTTCGACCAGGCGCTGGCTCAGAAGCCGGCCGGCATACTGGTGCACCCGATGAACTCCGATCCGTTCATCGAGCCGATCAACCGCGCAATCGAGCAGGGCACAGCGGTGGTGACCTTCGCCGCCGACTCGCCGAATTCCAAGCGCGTCTCCTACATCACCTCCGATAACAATGCCGAAGGCACCTATGCCGCCGACGCCGTTGCCAAGGCGATGGACGGCAAGGGCGAATATGCGGTGCTGGAAAATCCCGGTCAGGACAATCACGACAAGCGCGTCAACGCTTTCGTTGCCCGCATGGAAGCCAAATGGCCTGACATGAAGCTGGTCGGCCGCGCCGCTTCGAACCAGGATCCGACCAAGGCCTATCAGGCGGTTCTGAGCCTGGCCCAGGCGCATCCCGATCTCGGCGCCGTGTTCATGCCGGAGGCCAATTCGGCCATCGGTGCTGCCCAGGCGGCCAAGGAAGGCGGCGGCAAGATCCGCGTCATGCTCGCCGACGTCAATGCCAAGATTCTCGACATGATCAAGGCCGGCGAGATCTTCGGCTCGGTCAATCCCAATCAGGGCATGCAAGGCTATATGGGCTTCATGCTGTTGTGGATGGCCAAGCATCCTGGCCTGATCGATCCGATGAACGACGCCCAGCGTTCGGGCTTCAACCCGATGAGCGTGCCCTTCGTCGACAATGGTTTCTCCATCGTCTCCAAGGACAATGCGGACGACTTCTACTGGGACAAGTATCTCAAGCGTCGCGGCACCAAGGGCATCGAGGAATAGTCTCGATCTTTCGTTCCCGACCCTTGCAGAGTCGGACCAAATCGGAAGGAGGCTTCGGCCTCCTTCCTCCTCAGCAATCGCCTTCGCAGGAGCATGGCGTGACCCTGGCGCCCATTCTTGAAATCCGTGGCCTGTCCAAGGCGTTCGGCCCGGTCAAGGCGCTGAGCGACGTGAAGTTCGAGCTGCGGCGCGGCGAAATCCATGCGCTGTGCGGCGAGAACGGCGCCGGCAAGTCGACGTTGATGAACATGATCGCCGGTGTGCTGCAGCCCGACGAGGGCGACATCCTGATCGACGGCGAGCCGCTCTCGATCCTCTCACCCGCGGCCGCCCAACGTCTCGGCATCGCGCTCGTCCACCAGGAGATCGCGCTCTGCCAGGATGCGACGGTCGCCGAAAACATCTACATGGCCGCGATCAACAGCCGGCGCGCGCCGCTGATGAATTTCCAGAAGCTCTATGCCGATGCCCAGAAGGTCATGAACCTGCTCGCGCCCATTCCGGTGCGCACCAGGGTCGCCGACCTTTCCATTTCCAACCAGCAGCTCGTCGAGATCGTCAAGGCGCTGACGCTCGACTGCAAGGTGCTGATGCTCGACGAGCCGACCGCGGCGCTCACCGAAAGCGAAGCGCAGCGCCTGTTTTCGATCGTGCGCGGGCTCAAGCACCGCAGCATCTCGGTGGTCTATATCAGCCATCGCATGGCCGAGATCTTCTCACTGTGCGACCGCGTCACCGTCTTCCGCGATGGCCGCTACGTGGCGACCGATGCGATTGCCGCCGTTTCCCCCGATGACGTCGTGCGCAAGATGGTCGGCCGCGAAATCACTCAGCTCTACCCCGACAAGCTGGCGCCGCAAGAGCCCGGGCGCCTGCTCCTCTCGGTGGAGGGGCTTTCCGACGGCCGTCGTTTCGCCGGCGTCGATCTTCAGCTCCGCGCCGGTGAAATTCTGGGCATAGGCGGCCTGATCGGCGCCGGCCGCAGCGAGATCGCGCAAACGGTCTGCGGTCTCAGGCCAATGACGTCAGGAACCGTTGCACTCGACGGAAAGCAGCTGCGGCTGCGCGGCTATGGCGATGCGGTCAAGGCGGGGCTGGTCTACCTTTCGGAAGACCGCAAAGGCTCCGGCGTGTTCCTCGATCTGCCGATCGCGGCGAACATCTCGGCGCTTGACCTTGGCAGGGTGACCGGGCCACTCGGCCTGCTCGATCGCAAGGCCGAGGATCGTCAGGCGAGGGAACTGACCGGCAGGCTCGGCGTGCGCATGGCCGGCATCGAGGCTGCCGTCTCGACGCTGAGCGGCGGCAACCAGCAGAAGGTCGCCATAGCCAAGCAGCTGTCCGTCAGCCCCAAGGTCATCATCATGGACGAACCGACACGCGGCATCGATGTCGGCGCCAAGGTGGAGATCCATCGGCTGCTGCGCCAGCTTGCCGGCAGCGGTGTCGGCGTCGTCGTCATCTCGTCGGAACTGCCGGAACTGATCGGCTTGTGCGACCGCGTCCTGGTGGTGCGCGAAGGCAGGATCGCCGGCGAACTCACAGCCGGCGAGCTCGGCGAGGAAGCCATCATCATGCTCGCCTCGGGCGTTCAGGACAGTTCAACTCAAAGGCAGGCTCAGAATGTCGCCTAGGGAATCAGGAGAAGCGCTCGTGCACGCCGAGATCAAGGCCGCCGGGCGGCGCATCAATTTCGCTCAGCTCGCATCGATGCGCGAGGCCGGGCTGATCGTCATCATCCTGGCGCTGTGCATCGCCATGAGCTTCGCCTCGCCGCATTTCCTGACATGGGGCAATTTCCGCGCCATGATGATGAGCTTTTCCATCGAAGGCATCGTTGTCGTCGGCATGACCATCCTGCTCATTGTCGGCGGCATCGACCTTTCCGTCGGCTCGGTCGTGTGTTTCTCAATGGTCGTCTCCGGCGCGCTGTTCCTCGCCGGCCTCGATCCCTGGACGGCAAGCCTGATCGGCATTGGCGTTAGTGCACTGATCGGCGCGGCGATGGGCTTCTTCGTCACGGTGATAGGCCTCAATCATTTCATCACGTCGCTGGCGGCCATGGTCATCGTGCGCGGCATGTGCCTGGTCGTCACCAAGGGCACGCCGCTTTCGCTGTTCACCCTGCCGCCGGCCTTCAAGGCCATCGGTCAGGGCAGCTTCAACAACATCCCCTATGTCATCCTGATCTTCGTTGTGGTGGTGGCGATCTTCGACTACCTGCTGCGCCGCGCCACGGCCTTCCGCAAGGTTTTCTACACCGGCTCCAACGAGAAGGCCGCGCAGTTCTCCGGCATCAGAACCAATCAGGTGAAGTTCTGGGTCACGGTGCTGTGCTCGACCCTCGCCGGACTGGCCGGCGTCATCTACATGGCGCGCTTCGGCGCGGCGACGCCGACCTTCGGCGCCGGCATGGAACTCAACATCATTGCCGCGGCCGTCATCGGCGGCGCCTCGCTGAATGGCGGCTCGGGCACCATCTTCGGAGCGATCCTCGGCATGGCGCTGCTCTCGGTGGTGACGAGTTCGCTTATCCTGCTCGATATCTCAGTCTATTGGCAGGACATGATCAAGGGATGCATCCTGCTGGCAGCCGTATCGATCGATCACTTCCTGCACCGCAAGAAGTCCTGAACTCCAAAGGCACCGAACAAGGCCATGGCCCCACCCAACACCCGCGACGACATTGCCGCTGTCCGCCAGATGCACCAGGCGCTTGTCCTGCATTATGTCGAAGGCAAAACCCAGGCCGAGATCGCCGGGGAACTCGGCATCTCGCATGCCACCGTCAACCGGCTGATCAAGCGCGGCCACCAGCTCGGCCTCGTCGAGATCAAGATCAAGTCACCGATCGACCACCTGGTCGACCTCGAAGCGCGGCTGGTGGCGCTTGGCGGTATCGAGCGGGCGGTGGTCGTGCCGTCGGTCTCCGAAAACCCTCACACAGCCCTGCAGCGGGTCGGCGAGGCGGCGGCGCGACTGCTGCTCGATACCATCAAGGATGGCGACACCATCTCGATCACCGGCGGCAAGGGCGTCAGCGCGCTGGTAGCCGGCCTCAAGCCGGGACGCCGATACGATGTCGAGATCATCCCGGCCACCGGGCTGGTGCAGGGCAAGCACTATACCGACGTCAATCACGTTGCCTCGCTTATGGCCGACAAGCTCGGCGGCCGCGCCTATCAGATCCATGCGCCGCTGTTTGCCGATACCGCGCAGCAGCGCGAGATGCTGATGGGGATCAGCTCCGTCGCAGACGTGTTTCGCAAGGCGCGCGAGGCCGACGTCGCGGTGGTGGGCGTCGGCTCCATCCTGACCGACGATTCCAGCTACTACGATCTGCATCCGTCCTCGAACGCCGATCGCCAGGCGATCGAGAAGTCCGGGGCGACAGGCGAACTACTCGCTCATCTCATCGATCGCCAGGGCAAGCTCTGCAACTACTCGCTCAACCGTTCGCTGGTCTCGCTGACGCTTGACGAGTTCGCGACCATCCCACGCTCGATCGGCATCGCCAGCGGCCCCAGCAAGGTCGCGCCGATCCTGAGCGCCATGCGCGGAAATCATCTCGACACCATCGTCACGGACGAGGCCACCGGGCTCCAGATCCTCGAGCTGGCCGAACAGGAGGCAGCATGAATTCTCGACAGATCCAGCGACAGATCGGCAAGTCCGGCATATCGGCGTCGGCTGTAGGCCTGGGCACGTGGGCGATTGGCGGCTGGATGTGGGGCGGCACCGACGAGAAGGAGTCCGTGCGGGCGATAGAGGCCTCGATCGACGCCGGCCTCAGCCTGATCGACACCGCACCGGCCTACGGCCTTGGCCGCAGCGAGGCGATCGTCGGTACCGCCATCAAGGGCAAGCGCGACAAAGTGGTGATCGCGACCAAATGCGGGCTGAACTGGCATTCGGGCAAGGGCGGCTATTTCTTCGACCAGGACGACAAGCCGGTGCATCGCTATCTCGGCGCCGACGGCATTGCCTATGAGGTCGAGCAGAGCCTGCGGCGTCTCGGCACCGATCATATCGACCTCTACATCACCCATTGGCAGGACCCGACGACGCCTATCGCCGAGACGATGGCGGTGCTGGAAAGACTGAAGACGGCCGGTAAGATCCGCGCCATCGGCGCCAGCAATATCAGCGCCGAGGATCTCGGCCATTATATCGATGCCGGCCAGCTCGATGCGATCCAGGAACGCTATTCGATGATTGACCGCGACATCGAGAACAGCCTGCTGCCGATCACCCGCCGCCATGACATCGCCACCCTCAGCTACTCCTCCCTGGCGCTCGGCCTGCTCACCGGCACGGTCGACCCCGGCCGCACATTCGGCGGCGACGACCAGCGCAAGGACAATCCGCGCTTCTCCACAGCCAACCGGCAGAAGGTCGCAAAGCTGAAGCAGGCCATCGCCCCGATTGCCGCCCACCACCAGGCCTCGATGGCTCAGATCGTCATTGCCTGGACGCTGGCCCAGCCGGGCATCACTTTCGCCCTGTGCGGCGCGCGCAATCCCGAACAGGCGCTCGACAATGCACGGGCCGGCGCGATCACGCTTGCGGCAAGCGAGCTTGCGGCGATCGACGCGGCGGCAGCCGCGCATCTCACGGCGATGGTTGCCTGAGCAAAAAGGCAACAGTCCAATGAACCGTAGCCAAACAACAGCCGCTCTGCGCGACCGGCCGGACATTGCCGTGCTCGTCATCGGCGGCGGCATCAACGGCATCAGCGTCTTTCGCGAACTGGCCTTGCAAGGGGTCGATGTCGTGCTGGCGGAAAAGGGCGATTTTTGCGGCGGTGCCAGTGCCGCGCTTTCGCGCATGGTGCATGGCGGCCTGCGCTACCTCGAAAACGGCGAATTCAAACTGGTGCGCGAATCGCTGCTCGAACGCGACCGCCTGCTGAGGAATGCGCCGCACTATGTGGCCCCGTTGCCAACGACGGTGCCGATCTTCGATATGTTTTCGGGTCTTGCCAACGGCGCGGTGCGTTTCCTCGGGCTGACGCGGCGGCCCAGCCGGCGCGGCGCGCTGGTCATCAAGACCGGCCTTGCCATGTATGATCTGTTCACCTCCGCGCGGCGATTGATGCCGACGCACAGGTTCAGGGGGCGAGCCGAGACCCTGAAGACATGGCCGGCGATCAATCCGGCGATCCGCAACTCGGCGACCTACTACGACGCCTGGGTGAGCCGGCCCGAACGCCTCGGCCTGGAGATGCTGCTGGATGCCACGGCAAGCGGGGCGAACGCGCGCGCCTTGAACTATGCGTTGGTGTCGTCGACGGGCGCCGGCCTTGCCATTACCGACACGCTGACCGGCGAAGAACTGCCGGTGCGGGCGCAACTGGTCATCAACGCCACAGGCGGCTGGATCGACCTGACCAACAAGGCCATCGGGGCCGCGGCCCCAAAGATGATGGGCGGCACCAAGGGCTCGCATCTCATCGTCGACAATGCAGAACTCTACACCGCACTCGGCGGCCACATGGTCTATTACGAGAACGAGGACGGCCGCATCTGCATCCTGTTTCCCTATCTAGGCAAGGTGCTGATCGGCTCGACCGACATCCGGGTCGATGATCCGGACCTAGTCCGCTGCGAGGAGGACGAGCAGCGCTACATCCTGCAGTCGCTCGCTTTCGTCTTCCCCTCGATCAAGGTTACCGACGACCAGATCGTGTTCCGCTTCGCGGGGGTACGTCCCTTGCCCGCCAGCGAAGACAGTTTTACGAGCCGCATACCGCGCGATCATTTTTGCGAGTTCGTCGAAGCGAGCGGGCATCTGCCGGCGACGCTTTGTATGATCGGCGGCAAGTGGACCACTTTCCGTTCATTTGGAGCGCTGGCAGCCGATATGGCGTTGAAGCGATTGGGGCTCGCGCGCAGCAAGGAAACGCAGGACATGGCTGTCGGTGGCGGCCGTGACTTTCCGGCCGACCCGGAGGCCTGGTGCGCGTCATTCGCCGCCGAGCACGGCCTGCAGGTCGAGCGCGCGCACACGCTTCTGCAGCGCTACGGCACCTCGGCCAGCGACTTCGTTTCGCACCCGGCGGGCGAACAGATGCTGCCGCAGTCGGACTATTCGGCAAGCGAGATCGGGCACATCATCGAGCGTGAGCATGTCGAGTGCCTTGCCGATCTGTTCCTGCGCCGCACCACCATTGCCATTTCGGGCGGCCTCAGCTTCGACCTCGTCAACGCCGTTCTCGACATGCTAGCGGCGCACAAAGGCTGGAATGCCGACCAGGCTGCCGCCGAATGCTCGACCTTCCTCGCCTTGCTGGCCGACCGGCACGGCATCGATCTCCAGACGCACCAAAGGAGCGCCCTATGCGCGTGAACAAGAAAGTCCGCATGAACCGGCTGTTCGGCGGTGGCCGCTGCCTCGACGTGGCTATCGATCATGGCGTCTGCAACGAACCGAGCTTCCTGGCCGGTCTCGAAGACATGGCTGGGGTCGTCAATCAGCTGGTCAAGGCCGGCCCCGACGCCATTCAGATGAACTACGGCCAGGCCGATCTGCTGCAGTCCGTACCAGGCAAGGATAAGCCGGCGCTGGTCATGCGCATCGACATGGGCAATCCTTACAACAGGATACGCCACCGGGCGATGTGGGCGGTGTTGCAGAACGAGGCCGAGCCCTTGCTTGGCGCCATCGAAATGGATGCGGCTTGCGTCGTCGTCAATCTGTTCATGCTGCCCGACGAGCCCGACCTGTTCCGGCAATGCGTGCAGAACATTGCCCGTGTGCGTGCCGACTGCGAGAAATACGGCCTGCCGCTGATGATCGAGCCGCTGGCCATGCTGCCGGTTGCCGAACATGGCGGCTACATGGTCGACGGCGACGCCGAAAAGATCGTCACCTTGACCCGGCTTGCCCGCGAGATGGGCGCCGATATCATCAAGGCCGATCCGACCACCGACCCCAACGATTTCCACCGTGTCGTCGAGGCCGCGCGCTGCCCGGTACTGGTGCGCGGCGGCGGTAAGGAGGATCTGCGCGCCGTGTTCGACAAGTCGGCTGCCTTGATGGCACAGGGTGCGCTTGGCATGGTCTATGGCCGCAACATCTACCAACATGCCGATCCGAGCGCGGTCGTGCGGGGGCTGATGGCGATCATCCACGATGATGCCGATGGTGCCGTCGCCTGGGACCTGTACAAGCAGGCATAGGCGGCGTCGGGAGGAGCCAATGGGTAAGTATATTCTCGGCCTCGATGCCGGCAACACCGTCATCAAGGCCGTCCTCTTCGACCTGTCGGGACGCGAGCTGGCGCTTGCCGCCCGCGACGGCCGCTCGTCCATGCCAAAGCCCGGACATGTCGAGCGCGACCTCGACGAACTCTGGCGCAACGCGGTTTCGGTCATTGGTCAATGTATCGCTGAAGCCGGCATCGACGCCGGCGAGATCGTCGCCATCGGCTGCGCCGGCCATGGCAACGGGCTCTACGCGCTCGATCGTGAGGGTGCGCCGCTGATCGGCATTCAGTCGCTCGACACGCGCGCGGTCGGCATCGTTGCCGAATGGGCCGAACAAAATGTCGGCGACCGCACCTATGCACACTGCCTGCAACGGCCGTGGGCGGCGCAGACGCCAACCCTGCTTGCCTGGCTCAAGCGCTTCTCTCCGGCCCTGTTCGCCAAAATAGGCACGGTTTTCCTGTGCAAGGATTTCGTCGTCAACCGCCTGACAGGCGCGCGCAGCAGCGATACATCAGACATGTCAGGTTGCGGCCTGCTGCAGATGCGGGACCGGCGCTACGAGCCGGATCTGCTTGCCGCCTATGGGCTCGATGATTGCATGGATCTGCTGCCGCCGGTGCTGGAATCGGCCGACATTGCCGGCCATGTCAGCAAGGAGGTGGCGACCCTGACGGGACTGCGCGCCGGCACGCCGGTAATCGCCGGGCTGTTCGACGTCGTCGCCAGCGCGGTCGGCTCGGGCGTGACCAGAACCGGTGCCGCCTCGGTCATCGCCGGAACCTGGAGCATCAACCAGGTGATCACCGACGAACCGATCCGCGACCCTTCGATTTTCATGCTGTCGACTTTCGATCGCCAGCGCTATCTGGCGATCGAATCCAGCGCGACCTCGGCCGCCAACCTCGAATGGATCGTTCGCGAATTCCTCGAGCATGGCGGCGAAGCCGGCAAGTCGCCGTTCGAATTGTGCAGCGAACTCGTCGCTTCCGTCGATCCGAACAGCGACATCCCGATCTATCATCCCTTCCTCTACGGCTCGCAGCAGAATGGCCATGCGCGCGCCGGCTTCTACGGTATCGCCGGCTGGCACAGCCGGGCCCATCTGCTGCGCGCGCTGTTCGAGGGCGTCGCCTTCGAGCACAAGCGCCATGTCGAGACCTTGCACAAAGCGGGCGCCGACTTCGACGCGGTGGTGCTGTCCGGCGGCGGCTCGCGCAGCACGGTCTGGCCGCAGATATTCGCCGATGTGCTCGGCGTACCCGTTACCGTGGCGCGCAGCCGCGAGACCGGCGCCCTGGGAGCGGCAATTGCGGCGGGCACCGGCGTCGGTATCTTCGCCGACTACAGCACGGGCGCCGCGGCCATGACGGCCGCCGCCCGGCACCTTGTACCCAACGAGGCGGTTGCCGACGCATACGCACGGCGGTATCGACTGTACGGCGAGATCAACCAGGCGATGACCCCGATGTGGGAGCGCATCGCCGCACAGCAGGCACGCACGTGAGCGAACCTTCACCGTCCCCGTTCGGCGACTACGACTATGTCATTGTCGGCGCCGGCTCCGCCGGCTGCGTGCTCGCCAACCGGCTCTCCGCCGATCCGCGCAACAGTGTGCTGCTTCTAGAAGCCGGCGGCAGCGACCGTTATCACTGGGTCGATATCCCGATCGGCTACCTCTTCTGCATGGGCAACCCGCGCACCGACTGGATGATGAAGACCGAGCCGGAAGCCGGTCTCAACGGGCGCAGCCTCAACTATCCGCGCGGCAAGGTTCTTGGCGGCTGTTCATCGATCAACGGCATGATCTACATGCGCGGCCAGGCAGCCGACTATGACGGCTGGCGGCAGGCCGGCAATGCCGGCTGGGGCTGGGACGATGTCTTGCCTTATTTCCTCAAATCGGAAGATTATCACGGCGGCAAGGGCGCCATGCACGGAAGCGGCGGCGAGTGGCGGGTCGAACGGCAGCGATTGTCATGGCCGATCCTCGACGCCTTCCGGGACGCGGCCGAGGAACTCGGCATTCCGCGCACCGACGACTTCAACACCGGCACCAATGAAGGCTCCGGCTATTTCGAGGTCAACCAGAGGAAGGGCGTGCGCTGGAACACCTCGAAGGCGTTCCTGCGCGGTATTGCGGCGCGCGAGAACCTGCGCGTGGTGCTCGGCGCGGAGACGGAACGGCTCGAATTCGACGGCCGGCGCGCAACCGGACTGGTGTTCCGAAAAGACGGTGGCCTGCACAGCGTGTCAGCCGGCCAGACCATTCTCGCTGCCGGCGCCATCAACTCGCCGAAGCTGCTCGAACTGTCGGGGGTGGGCCGCCCGGACCTGCTTTCGAGCCTTGGCGTGGATGTCCGCCACGCCTTGCCGGGCGTTGGTGAAAATCTGCAGGACCATCTGCAGATCCGCACCGTCTTCAAGGTCGCCAACACCGCGACGCTCAACCAGCGCTATCACAATCTGTTCAGCCGTGCGTCGATGGGGCTCGAATACGCGCTCAGGCGCAGCGGGCCGCTGTCGATGGCGCCGAGCCAGCTCGGCATCTTCGCCAGGAGCGATCCACGCCTCGAAACACCTGATCTCGAATACCATGTGCAACCGCTGAGCACCGACCGCCTGGGCGAGCCGCTGCATCGGTTTCCAGCAGTGACGGTATCGGTCTGCAATCTGCGCCCGGAAAGCCGAGGTACCGTGCATATAGGATCGTCCGACCCGCATGAGGCGGCGAAAATCCGGCCGAACTATCTTTCCACCGAGGGAGACCGCAGCGTGGCCATCGCTTCGCTGCGCCATGTCCGCCGTTTGATGAAGGCCCGGGCCGTGGCGCGCTTTGCGCCGGAAGAGATGCTGCCCGGCGCGCAGTACGACAGCGACGAAGACCTCATCCGCAAGGCCGGCGATATCGGCACGACGATCTTCCACCCCGTCGGTACCTGCAAGATGGGTTCGGACCCGATGGCGGTGGTCGACGACGGCCTGCGTGTTCACGGGCTTGCTGACCTGCGCGTGGTCGATGCCTCGATCATGCCGACAATCGTTTCGGGCAACACCAACTCTCCGGTCGTCATGATCGCGGAGAAGGCAGCCGAGATGATCCTGCAAGAGGCCCGCTGACGGCGTCACGCCATGGCGACGCCGCGCGATCGCCTCTTCTCGGCAGCCGCGAGCAGGTCGACGAAGGCGCGCACCTTGGCGGGCCGGAACCGGGCTGGTGGAAACACGGCATGGATGCCGCCGGTCGGCAAGGTCCAGTCGGCAAACACCGGCACCAGCCGTCCCTCAGTGATATCGTCGCTGACGCTGTAATCCGGAAACACGCCGAGCCCGATGCCGGCAAGCACGCAAGCCAGGGCAGCCGGGCTCTTGTCGCACATGATGACCGGGTTGAGCTCGGTCAGCACCGTTTCACCATCCCTAGAAAACAGCCATTGGCCGATGCCGCGCAGCTGGGCGTTGCCGACCCAGGCCAGGGATCTTGCCTGGCGCGGCGTCACGTCGGGCGGCAGGCTTGCCGCGAAGCCAGGGCTCGCCACCACGACCTGCCGTATCGTGCCCAGGCGCCGCGCCTGGTTCGAGGAATCCGTGAGCCAGCCGACACGGATGCCGAGATCGATCTGCTCGTCCACCAGATTGCTCACCGCGTCGTCGAAGATCGCCTCGACGCGCATATGCGGATAGGCCCTGAGATAGGCCGCCATGACCGGGGCCACCATCTTGGTGCCGTAGTCGAGCGGTGCGGTCAATCTCAGCGTTCCACTCGGTTCGACGGTTCCGCGCGAGATTTCGCCATAGGCCGCCTCCGCTTCCCGCAAGATGATCATCGCGCGGTCATAGAACAGGCGGCCCTCTTCGGTCGGCGTGACACGCCGTGTCGTGCGCTGCAGCAGCGTTGCGCCCAGTTCCTCCTCAAGCTTGCCGATCTGATGGCTGACCACAGCCTTGGCGACGCCAAGCCGGTCGGCCGCGGCGGTGAACGAGCCGGTCTCCATTACCGTGGTGAAGTAGGCGAGCCGATTGAGGTTCAGAAGTTCGGCCAAGGCGGCACCATTTGTATGATTGGATCAGACAGTTTGTATTATTGAGTGCTATTTTTCGCAAGAACGCCATTTGCCATATATCGGCCAACACGCTGGACAGGCGCAGCAGCCCAATATCCCGAACCAAGCCGGTGTCCCACACCAAGGATGGCAGCGATCATGAGCAATTCAGAAGTGACCTATCTTTTCGATCCGCTCTGCGGCTGGTGCTATGGCGCCACCCCGATGCTCGACAGACTGTTGGCCAGCGGCCTGCGCGTCGAGCTGCTGCCGACCGGCCTGTTCTCCGGCGCCGGCGCGCGTCCGATGGATGAGGGGTTTGCCGCCCATGCCTGGGCGAACGACCAGCGCATCGAGCGCCTGACCGGACAAGTGTTCACACCGGCCTACCGGCACAATGTCCTTGGCGTCCGCGGAACCCTGCTCGATTCGCATGCCGCCACGCTCGGTATCAGTGCCGCCGGTCTGGAAGATCCCAGCCGCCGGCTTGCCGCGCTGAAGACGATCCAACGGGCGCGCTACGTGGATGGACGCGATGTCGTGACGATCGGCGGTGTGGCCGAGGTGCTCGCCGCCGCCGGCATGGCGGACGCCGCCGAGATGCTCAAGGCGCCGACCGAAACATTGCTGACGGCCCACCGCGAGCTGGTCGGCCGTGGCCGCTCGCTGTTCCAGCGCCTGCAGGCCGATGGCGTGCCTTCGCTGGCGGTCATCCGCAACGACGCGCCCCGGCTCATCGGTTCGAACGCACTGTTCGGCAGCTTCGACAATCTCGTCGCCCATATCGCGGCGGCGTGATCCCCAGAAAATCTTCAACAAGGGAAC
This sequence comes from Mesorhizobium sp. M0496, assembly GCF_040321205.1. Lineage (NCBI taxonomy): Bacteria > Pseudomonadati > Pseudomonadota > Alphaproteobacteria > Hyphomicrobiales > Phyllobacteriaceae > Mesorhizobium > Mesorhizobium sp. M0496. The sequence continues at coordinate 77,058 of NZ_JAMYRC010000019.1, forward strand.
TGAAAGACATGGCAAAAGTCGCTCTCATTGGTGCATCCGGCGCAGTTGGTTCGCGCCTTCTCAAAGAACTCTCCGATCGCGGCCACACCGTCACCGGCATTGCGCGCAACCCGGAAAAGATCGCGGCGCTGCCACGCGTGACGGCCAGGAAGGGCGACGTCTTCGACGAGCAGGGTCTTGCCGATCTGATCCGCGGCCATGATGTGGTGATCAGCACGGTGCATTTTCTGGACAGCGACGCCGACACGCTGATTGCCGCTGTGCGGGCCTCCGGCGTGAAGCGCTATCTCATCGTTGGCGGCGCCGGCAGTCTCGAAGTCGCGCCCGGCAAGCGGCTGGTCGATACCCCCGAATTCCCTGATATCTACAAGGCCGAAGCGCAGAAAGGCGCCGACTTCCTGGACAAGTTGAAGACGGTCGGCGACCTCGATTGGACGTTCCTGTCGCCATCCGCCATGTTCGTCCCGGGCGAGCGCACCGGAAAATTCCGCCTCGGCAAGGACACGCTTCTCGCCTCGGACAAGGGCAGCAGCATTTCGTTCGAGGACTACGCCATCGTCATGGTCGACGAGATCGAGAAGCCTGCCCATATCCGGCAGCGCTTCACCGTCGGCTATTGATCGAACAGGCGTCGGCCGGGTGTCAAAAGAGGCCGGCCCGCGCCCCGCGCGCCAAGGCTTCGCGGACGCCGACGCGCCGGTAGGTCTCGGTGACGAGGCCGTCTTGTCTCAGCGCCTCGCGGCGGCGTTCAACGAAGGCGCGTTCCTCGCTGGTCAGGTCGTGCTCGCGCTTGCGGAGCCACTCCTGATAGGACGGATCGACTTCCTTGACCGGCTTAGCCGCCGTCGAAACCGAAGCCGGCCGTTGTCGGTATGGCGAGTACTGAGCTATCCGGCATCCTGGTCTGTCAATGCGATGTGACAGCAGCCGGAGCCGTGGCCTGGTGTCCAGGTGACATTGTCGAAACGCACGCCGGTCGCCTCGAACAGGCCGCGGTCGAAGGCGCCGGCAATACGGCAGAGCGTTGCGAGTTTTTCGTCATTAAGCCCAGCCTCGACCCAGGCATCTTTCAGCGGGCAGCGTTTCACCTTGAAGGCGATGCGATCATCGCTGCGTTCGACATCGGTCGGGTACATCAGGCCGCCATCCGGGCTGACGGCCAGGAAGGCCTCGCCGATCGCGCGTGCGTCATTGGGGCCGAAGCCGGCGAAGGCGGCTGCGGCCACTTCCTTGCCGCGCTGTTCGATGGCGCGGGTCATGACCGCTTCGGCCCTTTCAGCGCCCAGTTCTCCGGTCAGTTCCTCGAGGAACAGGCGGTACAGATCGGCTCGGTTGCGAAAGGCGGAATCGAGTTCGCGCGACAGCTTCTCGGCTCTGGCTTCGGGATCGGTCATGATGCGTCCTGTGTGGTCCGGTTCAATCTCGGTGCGGCCGCCACCAGCGCCTTGCCGACGGCCGATTGCGGTGCGCCGATGACGGTTCGGGCATCGCCGCTCTCGGCAATCCGCCCGGCGTCGAGAAGGACGACGCGGTGGGCGATGGCGCTGATAACGCCGAGATCATGTGAAATGAAGAGATAGGCAATCTGTTCCTGGCGTTGCAGGTCAAGCAACAGGTCGAGGATCTGTCCGCGCACGGAAACGTCGAGCGCCGACACCGCTTCGTCGAGCACGATCAGCGACGGTTTCGTCGCGATGGCGCGCGCGATGGCGACGCGCTGCCGCTGGCCACCGGAGATTTCATGGATGGCGCGGGTGGCGAGGTCGGCCGTCAGCCCGACACGCTCCAGCAAGGCGGCGATGCGGCGCGGGCGCTCGGCGCGGGAGGCGATGCCATGGATGCGCAAGGGATCGTCGAGGACACGTGCCACCGTGGCGCGCGGATTGAAGGCGGCCAACGGGTCCTGGAACACCATTTGCAGGCGTGCGCGACGCGCTCGCAGCGCAGCCCCGCTCAAGGCCAGAAAATCATTGCCTTCGAAGTCGATGCGGCCAGCGTCCGGCTCGTTCAGCCGCAGCACCAGCCGCGCGATGGTCGACTTGCCGCTGCCGGAGGGCCCGGCCAACGCCAGCGTCTCGCCGGGGTCGATGTGAAAGGAGACATCGTCGATGGCAGCGATGGCCTTTTTGTCGCGACGGTAGCGTTTGGTGAGGTTGGATACGGTCAGCAGGCTCATGCGTGGAGCTCGGCTCGGTTCAGCAACGGCTTGGCGTCGAGGCCGATATGGGCGTCGAGCAGCGCGCGTGTGTAGGCCTGGCCAGGTGCATTGATGATCTGCGCCGTCGTGCCAAGCTCGACCAGCTGGCCATAACGGAAAACGGCGATGCGCTCGGCAAGCTCGGCCGCCAGCGCGATGTCGTGGCTGATGAACAGCAGTGTCATGCCGTCCTCGGCCACCAGGCGCCGGATCAAGGCGACGATCTCGGCCTGCACGATGGTATCGAGCGCGCTGGTCGCCTCGTCGGCGATCAGCAATTTCGGACCGGCCGCAATGGCCGCAGCGATCGCTACACGCTGCTTCTGGCCGCCGGAGAGCTGATGCGGGAAGGCGCGCAAGGCGGCATCCGGATCGGGCAGGCGGACACGCTCCAGCAAGTTTTTTGCTTTCGCATACGCCTCTGCCCATGTGAGGCCGAGATGGGTGCGCGCGACTTCGGCGATTTGTTTGCCGACCGTCATGACGGGGTCGAGGCTGGCTGAGGGATCCTGGAAGACGAAGCCGATGTCGCGGCCGAGGACGGGCGTGCAGCTGGGCGCGGTGTTGAATTTGAGAGGCTGGCGTTCCGTCACACCCCCCTCTGTCCTGCCGGACATCTCCCCCGCAAGGGGGGAGATTACGCCATCATCTCCGCTTTCGCCAATCATTGAGATCGCACGCAAGGAGCCACCCGCGACACCGCCAATCTCCCCCCTTGCGGGGGAGATGTCCGGCAGGACAGAGGGGGGTGCCTTGGCGCCCAACCTTGGCGGCGGTCGGAAGAACCAATCGATGCGCCCATCAACCCTGGACGCAGCCGGCAGCAGCCCGGCAATGGCCAGTGCCAGCGTGCTCTTGCCCGAGCCGCTTTCGCCGATGATGGCGAGGCGTTCGCCAGCGGCGATGTCGAGGCTGACGCTCTTCAGTGCCGCCACCTCGCTGCCGTCGCGGCGGTAAGTCACCGTCAGGTCGCGGATCGTAGCCAGGGCGGTCACGAAAGGCCTCTCCTGACTGCCGTCGTCTCGACGATGCCTTCACCAGCGAGATAGACGCCGAGCACGGTCAGAACCAACGCTATGCCCGGAACGATCGACAGGAAGGGTGCGGTGCGCAAAACAGTGCGGCCTTCGGCGATCATGCCGCCCCAGGTGACCCGGTTGGGGTCGCCCAAGCCGAGGAAGGACAAGGCCGCTTCGGTGAGGATCGCGGCGGCGACGATCACCGACGACATCGCCAGCACCGGCGGCAAGGCGTTGGGCAGCACCTCGCGAAAGGCGATCGCCAGCGGGTGCATGCCGATGACCCTGGCCCCGGCGACATAATCGCGTTCGCGGATGGAGAGGACTTCCGCGCGGGCCACTCTGGCAGGTCCGGTCCAGGTGCCGAGCGCGATGGCAATCGCGACGACGCCGAGCGACGGTCCGACGACGCTGACGAAGGCCAACGCCAGCAGGAAGCTCGGGACGGTCTGAAAGGCGTCGGTGACGCGCATCAGCACCTCGTCGACGAGGCCGCCGGCAAAACCGGCCAATGTGCCGACCACCGCGCCGACGACAAGTGCCGCCGCCGCGGCCGCGAGCCCGACGGCCAGCGACGTGCGGGCGCCATGAAAAAGCTCGGCCAGCACGTCGCGGCCAAGCCGGTCGGTGCCGAGCGGCAGCGACCAGTCCTGGAACGGCGGCAGCAGTGCGGGGCCAGCGATGGCTTGGGGATCGCCTGGGAACAGCAGCGACGCCGACAGCGCCATGGCAATCAGCGCCGCGAGGAGGATGGCACCGGCAACCGCCTCAGGCGCGCGCAGAAAGCGGCGGAGCGGGCTCATGCGCGGGCCTCGCTCGCGCCGACGCGCGGATCGAGGAAGGCATAGGCGATGTCGACGAGAAGGTTGATGACAATGACCAGGACGGCGCTGGTGAGGATAATGCCAAGCAGAAGCGGCGTGTCGCGGGAGGCGACTGCCTCCTGCGCCAGCCGGCCGAGGCCGGGTACGGAAAAGACGCTCTCGATGACGACGCTGCCGCCGAGCATCTGCGCCGATTGCAGGCCGAGCATGGTGACCAGCGGCAGTAGTGCGTTGCGGGCGACGTGGGCGAGAACGATGCGCCGGCGGGATAGCCCCTTGGCGCGGGCGGCCAGGACGAAATCTTGCCGCCAGACCTCGGCCATGCCGGCGCGCATCATGCGCAGATAAAGCGCCAGATAGATGAAGCCGAGGGCAGAAACCGGCAAGACGAGATGGATGGCGATGTCGGCTGCACGGTCGAGCCCTGTCCTGTCCGAGGCCAGGGTTTCGATGCCGCCGATCGGCAGCCAGCGCAGGTCGACGGCAAAGACGACGATCAGCACCAGGCCGAGCCAGAAACCCGGCACGGCATAGAGCGCCAGAGAGCCGATCGACAGGAAGCGGTCACGGAAACTGCCCGGCCGTGCACCGGCATATATGCCAAGTGCCGAGCCAAGCCCGAAGGAGAGCGCGGTGGCGCTGACCATCAACAGCAGCGTGTTGGGCAGGCGCTCGAGGATGACGTCGCGGATCGGTCGGGAGAACGTCACCGACTGGCCGAGATCGAGATGCAGCAGCGCCCAGAGATAGTTGGCGAGCCGCGTCAGCTCCGACTGGTCGAGGCCCCAGCGATGGCGCAACAGCTCGATCATGCCGGCATCGCCGCCAGTCGAGACGATATAGGCATCGACCGCGTCGCCGGGGGCCGCTTCGAGCAGCAGGAAGGTGCCGACGACGACGATCAGCAGCACGAAGACGCTGCCGACGAGGCGACGGCGAAGGAGGGTGAGGGCGCGGGTCATGGGAGCGTCGAGGGGGCGCGACGATCAAAAGAAAGGTCGCGCGCGTACACCCCCCTTTGTCCTGCCGGACAGAGAGGGGCCTCGTAGAACGCAACCTCTACGATCATTCCGCGAACTCTCATCCGCGCAATTGTGTCACGATTCCAAATACGTGTCCGCCCAGTTCGACACCGCCCAACGCGGGTTGTTGGCAATATTCCCAACGGTGTCGCGGGCGACGCTGATAAAACTCCATTCGGCGACGTTGATCAGCGGCAGGTCGGCGGCCACCTCTTTCTGGAACTCCTTGTAGAGGTCGGTGCGGGCAGTGGTGTCGAGCGTCTCGGATGCCTTGGCGATGAGGGCATCGAGCGCGTCGTTCTTGTAGCCGCCCTGGTTGGAGAACGGCACGCCGTCGGGAATACCGCTCTGCACCAGGATGGTGGTGGAGATCGCCGGGTCGCCACGGAACACCGGCGGGCCGACGGCGAGATCGAAGGCATGATCGGTGTAGACGGCCTTGATGTGGGCGGCCGAGTCGTTGTTGACCAGCTCTGCGTCGATGCCGATGGCGGCCAGCGCCTGGCGCAGATAGTCGCCGAACTGCTTGGTCTCGTTGAAATAGGGCGCGGGCAAAAGCTTCAGCGAGAAGCGGTTGCCGTCGGCGCCTTTCTTGTAGCCGGCCTCGTCGAGCAGCGCGTTGGCCTTGGCGACGTCGAAGGCGTAGGTGGGAACGTCGGCGGTGTAGAATTGCGGATCGTTCTTCGGCACCGGGCCGGTGGCGGCGGCGGCATAGCCGAGGAACACCGTCTTGACGACGAAATCCTTGTCGATGGCATGCGCGATCGCCTGGCGCACCTTCAGGTCGGCGAGTTCCTTGCGGCGATGGTTGATCTCGACGACGAGCTGGTAGGTGAGCCCCTCATAGCCCTTGGAGATCACCTTCAGGCCCGGCACCTTGGAGATGCGGTCGAGATCGGCCAGCGGCACGGCGGAGAAGGCTGCAAGCTGGATCTCTCCAGCCTCCAGCGCGCTCGCCGCGGACGTGCGATCCGGCAGCACCTGGTAGATGATCTCGTCGAGATAGGGCTCGTCCTTGTCCCAGTAATCGGTGTTCTTCGTCAGCCGGTAGTACTGGCCGGCCTTGTACTCGCCGAATTTGAACGGCCCGGTGCCGATCGGCGCGTTGTTGGCCGGGTTGTCCTCGATCTTGCCGACCTCGTAAATGTGCTTTGGCACCACGCTGCTCAGCGCCGGCAGCGCGTTGCGGATCAATTGGAAGGGTGTCGGCTTGGCGAATTTGAATACGGCGGTGAGATCGTCCGGAGTTTCGACGCTGGCCAGATCCTTGAACACGGTGCGGCCAAGATTCTGCAGCGGCTTCCAGATCTGCAGCGCCGAGAAGGCGACGTCGGCCGAGGTGAATGGCTTGCCGTCATGCCACTTGACGCCGTCGCGCAGTTTGAACGTTGCCGAGAGCCCGTCGGCGGCACCTTCCCAGCTCAGTGCCAGCCGTGGCGCGAGCCCGTCCTTGCCGTCGAATGAGGCTTCGGCCAGCGTTTCCACGATCTTGCTGGAGATGAAGAAGACGCCGTTGGAGGCGACAATCGCCGGGTTGAGGTTGCGCGGCTCGGAATCGGCGGCAAGCACCAGCCGGCCACCCTTCTTCGGCGTCTGCGCCCAGCCTGATATCGGCATGGCGGTGGAGGCCAGCAGCATCGCCGAACCGGCAAGCATCGTGCGTCTCGAAATCGTGAAATCTGACATGATCGAACTCCGTCCTCTCCGCGACCCGACCGGGTGCGCCATACCCCTCGAACGCTGGCGAGCCGCCAGCATCCGCGGCGGCGATTATGAGCCTTGCCGAGGGTTTCGCCAGAGACGGAATTGGCGCATGCTCGCTTGGCTTTGAAATTTTCATCCGCTGGACCAGTTTGGAGGAAGCGGTTCTATCAGACCATTCTGGTAGGACCAGATTGACCTGATATGCGACGGATGACGACGTGGTGACGTCGAGTTGTGCTATTTCGCCTCTTTCTGGATGGACCAGCACGGGCAAAATGGTGCAGATTTGATCCAAAGCCAAGGGATCGGGAGCGGAACAGGCGGCGATCCGAGGCAATTCAGGGAGAGAGAGATGAACATTGCTCCGGGCAAGAATGCGGTCGGCAATATCCCGTTCGACCACGCAAGGGTCGACCGGTTGATGGAGGAGGCCGGCATCGATGTGCTGCTCGCCACCTCCAAGCACAACACGCAGTATCTGCTGGGCGGCTACAAGTTCATCTTCTTTGCCGCCATGGATGCGATCGGCCACAGCCGTTACCTGCCGATCGTCGTGTACGAAAAGGGCGGGCCGGACCATGCCGCCTATATCGGCAACCGCATGGAGGGCGGCGAGCATCAGAACAACCCGTTCTGGACGCCGACGCTGCACGCCGCCTGCTGGGGCACGCTCGATGCCGCCAATCTCGCGGTCGAACACCTACGGAAGATCGGCAAGACGGGTGCCCGCATCGGCATCGAGCCCGGCTTCCTGCCGTCGGACGCCTATACGCTGATCCGCAAGGCGTTGCCGGACGCCAAGCTGATCGATGCGACCGACATGCTGGAGCGCATGCGCGCCATCAAGACCGATGCCGAGTTGGAGAAGCTGCGCACCGCCTCTGAACTGATCACCGATTCCATGCTGGCGACCATCGCCTGGGCGCGCGAAGGCACGACCAAGAGCGAGATGATCGAGCGGCTGCGGCGCGAGGAAACCAATCGCGGTGCGCATTTCGAATATTGCCTGCTGACACTGGGCTCCAGCCACAACCGCGCCGCCTCGCCGCAAGCGTGGAAGAAGGGCGAGGTGCTGTCGATCGATTCCGGCGGCAATTATCACGGCTATATCGGCGACCTCTGCCGCATGGGCATTCTCGGCGAACCGGATGCCGAACTCGAAGATCTGCTGGCCGAGGTCGAGACGGTGCAGCAGGCAGCCTTTTCAAAGGTCAAGGCAGGCACGCTGGGCGGCGACATGATTTCGCATGCCGAGGGTGTGCTGAAAGCGTCGAAGGTCGCGGCCTATACGGACTTCTTCGCCCATGGCATGGGCCTGATCACGCACGAGGCACCGTTCCTGATGACCAACCACCCGGTGACCTATGAGGGCACCTATGCGGCAAAGCCGCTGGAGAAGAACATGGTGCTGTCGGTCGAGACGACCATGCTCCACCCGACGCGCGGCTTCATCAAGCTGGAGGACACGCTAGCGGTGACGGATGCTGGTTATGTGATGTTCGGGGATCGGGGCAGGGGGTGGAACAGGGGTGGGGCGTAATGGATGCTGGTTTGACCGCCTGAGCATTCACTAAGATGGATCAGGAACCGCCAAGGCAAGTCTTTCTCGACGCATGTAGCGAGATTTCTTCTCGGCTTGAACTTGGATTTCGCTTTGCAAAAAGCGGTCCTCATGCAAGTCGCCGAGTTGGCGACTGGACATTCAAAATTTCCTTTCAGTCAAACTATCTGAATACCGGTGGCGAGTTTGTCGAACTCGTCGTGCATGCGTCGGTCTACAACAAGGCAATAAGGGAATGGGATGAACGCAACGGTTGGCCGGCCAACGCCAGCGATTGGATAGCCGGAGGAGGGCTCGGCAATCTGCGAACCCCGCATCACTGGCGGACATGGAACATCGCAAACCTGCTTACTCGTCAGGCTGAAATCGAGAACATCGTTGCCAACGTTCAGACGACAGTCCTGCCTTTCTTTGAGCGTTTTGGTGCCCCACGCAAACTGGCTGAACAACTCGCGCATTCTGAAATCCCAGGTTTCATGTTCCCACAAAATGCTGTTCGATTTGTATTCTGGCAGCTTGGTCCAGAGGCAGCGGAAAACTGTATGTCCTATTGGGTCGCGCGCCTACTTTCACCGGATGTCTTCCGATCTGAGCGCGACGTCCCCACCCTGCCGGATAGGCTCGCTGCTGGGAGCGATGCCAACAACCTAGCAAGGGTCGCTCGTGCGATGAAGATTGGCCTCAGCCTCTGACGTTAGTCCTGCTCCGCCGGAATCAGCCTGAAATCCGGCAGCTCGCGCAGGACCAGCTCCGGGCCGGCCGGCGAATAGACGACGAAGAGCTGCATCGGTCCGTCGCCGGTATTGAGCGTCGAATGAAAGCGGCTTTCCGGCACATAGATGGTGCAGCCGGGGCCGACTTTTTCGACCACCGGATTGCCCTTCTCGTCCTCGACCATCTGCTCACCATGGCCTGATATGACGAAGATGATTTCCTCCGCACCCGGATGGTTGTGGCGCGTATGGCCCTTGCCGGATGGCAGGTCGACGACGCCGCCGGAAAAGCGCGTTGCTCCGTTCACTTCCGGAGCGACCGTCAGCGCCAGTCTGCCCCAGTCGAAGCCGAAGGCACTGACATCCTTCGGGTAGACAAACACCTTGCTCTTGTCGGTCATCTCATCACCCCTTCTTTTTTCTTCGTATTCCCGTCGCCGCCAAGCGTCACGGCCTTGAAATCCGCCGTCTGTCTTGCGATCGCCGCCTCGGCCGGCAGCCGTTCCATCGAGCTGGCGCCATAGAAGCCATGCAGGCCCTTGCAGCGGTCGAGAATGTAGCGGGCGTCGTCCGGCATCGAGATTGGGCCGCCATGGCAAAGCAGGATGATATCCTTGCGCACCGAGCGCGCCGCATTGGCGATGGCGTCGATCTCTACGACGCAATCATCAAGCGACTTGGCTGATGTGGCGCCGATCGAGCCGCCGGTGGTCACGCCCATATGGGCGACGACGATGTCGGCTCCGGCCTTGGTCATGGCGCGGGCCTCGTCCGGGTTGAAAACATAGGGCGTGGTCAACAGGTCGAGCTTGTGCGCCTCGGCGATCATGTCGACCTCGAGCCCGAAGCCCATGCCGGTCTCCTCGAAGCTTTGCCGCATCTGGCCGTCGAACAGGCCGATGGTCGGAAAATTCTGCACGCCGGAAAAGCCCATGGTCTTCAGCTCGGCCAAGAGCAGCGGCATGATGACGAAGGGATCGGTGCCGTTGACGCCGGCCAGCACCGGCGTCTTCTTGACCACCGGCAGCACCTCGTAGGCCATCTCCTTGACGATCTCGTTGGCATTGCCATAGGCGAGCAGGCCGGCGGCCGAGCCGCGGCCGGCCATGCGGTAGCGGCCGGAATTGTAGATGATGATGAGGTCGATGCCGCCGGCCTCCTCGGCCTTGGCCGACAGGCCGGTACCGGCGCCGCCGCCGACGATCGGCACGCCCTTGTCGATCATTCCCCTGAATCTCTTCAGTATGTCCTTGCGCGGTATGGCGGGCATGATTTGGATCTCACTGTCTGGCGATGTCGAGGAAGGCTGATGTTGCCGCCTTGGCGAATTCAGGGTCGTTGATGTGCAGCGGCAGGCGTGTGACGCGACGTCTGCCATTCGGCTTGATGGTGCGCTCGACGGCTTCGAACAGGACGGCGTCGGCTTCCGGATCAAAGAAGGCGCCGCCTTCGATGTCGAGCGCCGAGACGCCCTTTTCAGGGATGAGGAAATGCACCGGCCCCTCGCAGCGGGCGAGCCTGCCGCCGATCCATTCGCCGATCGCGCGGCATTCCTGCGCCGTGGTGCGCATCAGCGTGACGTTGGGATTGTGTTCGTAGAACAGTCGACCGCGATAGCGCTCCGGAATGGTCGAAGGCGCCCAGAAATTCACCATGTCGAGCGCGCCGACCGAACCGACATAGGGCAGCCCGGTGCGGGCGATCGCTCCGAAACGATCCTCCGTCGCCGGCAGCACGCCGCCAAACAAGAGATCGCAGACTTCCGTGGTGGTGATGTCGACGACGCCGGACAGCAGGCCGCTGTCTGCCAGCTTCTCCATGCTGCGACCGCCGGTGCCGGTGGCGTGGAAGACCATGCAGTCATATCTAGAACGAAGCTGGTCGGCGATCGCGGTCACGCAAGGGGTGGTGACGCCGAACATGGTGAGGCCGATCGACGGCTTGCCGTCGGGCGGTGGCGCCGGCGTTGCCGCCATGCCCGATATCGCCTGGGCGGCATTGTGCAGGATGACGCGGGACAGCCGGTTTAGTCCGGCCATGTCGGTCACCGCAGGCATCATGATGATGTCGGAAACGTCGACGTAAGGCGCGGTATCGCCGGAGGCGAGCGTCGAAACCATGATTTTGGGCAGGCCGAGCGGCAGGGCACGCATGCCCGACGTGATGATCGAGGTGCCGCCGCCACCGCCAATGCCGATCATGGCGGCAATATCGTTTCGCGATTGGGCAAAGCGGGCAAAGGCGATGCCCATCGCGGCGACCGCGGCGCCACGGTCATTGCCGCCGAGCACGGCGTCGCGGCCGTCGGGATGATGGCGGGCAATTTCCTTTGCGGTGATGTCGACGGGGATAGTTGCTTCGCGCGTTCCGACATCGACGCGGGACACGGCGGCACCGGTGGCGGCGATCGCATCGGCCAGGAAGGCGAGTTCCTCACCCTTGGTGTCGGCGGTGCCCACCGCATAGATGCGCTTCATCGCGTTTCCCCGCCGGCTGCTTGCCCGACCTTCCGGCAAGCGAAGGCCATTGCAAATTTGTGAGACGCGCGTATCGTATTGATATGGATGTCTCACGTCAACAATCCACAGCGAGCGACAGCACTGAGCTGGGAAACGGCCAGGCGATAGAGCGCGGGCCGCGCGCGCGTACGAAACGACTGATGCTGGAGACGGCGACGAGGCTGATGCAGGCGGGCGTCACGCCGTCGGTCAGCGAGATCGCCGAGGCGGCACAGGTTTCCCGTGCCACTGCCTACCGGTATTTCCCAAGCCAGGCGGCACTGGTGCAAGCGGTAGTCGACGAGGGGCTAGGGCCGATCCTCACCTGGCAATCGACCTCCGCGGATGCGGAGCGCCGGGTCGCCGAGCTGTTCGACACGGCCATGCCGCGCATCGAGGCTTTCGAAGCGACGTTCAAGGCGGCGCTGAAGCTGTCGCTCGATCAGTGGGCGCGGCGGCAGGCCGGCACGCTGGACGGCGAGCCGGCTTTCACGCGTGGTCACCGCATCGACTTGCTGAAAGAGGCGATCGCGCCGCTCAAGGGCCGTTTGCCGCCGCGCGACTTCAAGCGGCTGGCGCAGGCGCTGTCGCTGATGTTCGGCGTCGAGGTGCTGATCGTGCTCAAGGATATCTGGGGACTGGACAGTCGCCGGACGATGTCGGTCGCGCAATGGGCGGCCGGGGCGCTGGTGCGTGCGGCGGTCGCGGAATCGATCGGTGAGGGAGACAGCATCGATCCGCGGCAATCGTGAAATAGCTCTATCTGGTTCGACCAGATTTGCATGCCGACTATCGATATTAACCGCAGTGCGGGGTGCCGGGCAATGCCTGTTTGTATCACTGAGTAGGAAAATCTTGGTAAAACAGGCAGATAAAGCCGAAATCCGATAGCAAAGCGCAAGTCGAACTGCCAAGAAAGGGCTTGACGTGCATGCAAAATTGGTAATACCAGATTAGATCAGAAAAGCGGATCGAAAGTGAGGGCTGCGATCCATTTTCCGGCAGGGCGAGGAGGCCCAGAACCGGAAAGGTGCGATCACGGGAGGGACTACCAGGGCCGGCCCCGTTGCCGGCTCGCATGACAAGGTAGAATGCGCACAAGGGAGGAAATCATTATGCGCAAGTTAGTGACCAGCGTACTTGCTGGTATCGGCTTAACGCTTGCCTGCGGGACATCCGTCTACGCGCAGGAAAAGTCACTCACCATCTTCTGGGCCGAATGGGATCCGGCCAATTATCTGCAGGAACTCGGCAACGAGTACGAGAAAGAAACCGGCGTTAAGATCACTGTGGAGACCACGCCCTGGCCAGACTTCCAGACCAAGGCCTTCACCGAGTTCAACGCCCATGGCGACGCCTATGATATGGTCGTCGGCGACTCGCAATGGCTCGGTGCCGGCTCGACCGGTGGCCATTATGTCGACCTGACCGACTTCTTTAACAAGCACAAGGTCGGCGACGTGATGGCACCGGCGACGGTGAAGTACTACGCCGAATATCCGGGCGGCAGCAGCAAATACTGGGCCATCCCGCTTGAAGGCGACGCCGTCGGCTGGTCCTATCGCAAGGACTGGTTCGAGGATCCGAAGGAAAAGGAAGCCTTCAAGGCCAAGTATGGTTACGATCTCGACGTGCCGAAGGATTTCAAGGCGCTGCGCGACATCGCCGAGTTCTTCTACCGGCCGGACCAAAAGAAATACGGCATCGCCATCTACACCGACAATTCCTACGACGCGATGGCGATGGGCTTCGAGAACGCGCTGTTCTCCTACGGTGGCGAACTGGGTGATTATTCGACCTACAAGGTCGATGGCTTCATCAACTCCGACAAGGCGGTCGCAGCGCTCGACGCCTACAAGGAGCTTTACAAGTTCACGCCTCCAGGCTGGGCCAAGTCGTTCTTCGTCGAAGACAACCAGGCGATCACCGAAGGCCTGGCCGCGATGAGCATGAACTACTTTGCGTTCTTCCCGTCGCTGATCAACGAAGCGTCGAACCCGAACGCCAAGAACACCGGCTTCTTCGCCAATCCTCCCGGCCCGAACGGCGACCAGTTCGCCGCACTCGGTGGGCAAGGCATCTCGATCGTGTCCTACTCGCAGAAGCAGGAAGAGGCGACGAAGTTCCTTGAATGGTTCATCAAGGACGAGACCCAGAAGAAGTGGGCGGCACTTGGCGGTTACACCTGCAGTGCTGCCGTGCTGAAGTCGCCTGAATTCCAGAACGCCACACCCTACAACAAGGCCTTCTATGAGACCATGTTCAAGGTGAAGGATTTCTGGGCGGTGCCGGAATATGCCGAACTGCTGCAGCAGCTCAACCAGCGCGTCTATCCCTACATGATCGGCGGCGAAGGCACCGCCAAGGAAACGCTGGACGCTTTGGCGTCCGACTGGAACGCGACTTTCAAGAAGTACGGCCGCGGTCAGTAACTATCATAGCTCACGGAGGGGGCGTTGGTGCCTCCTCCGTTTCCTTTTCTGCAAACGGGAGCAGGGTCTTGGCGACCACGATGATCACAACGCTCGACAGGTCTTCAAGGGCGGCCGTGCGCGGCCTTAGCGACATTTCGATCCGCAACCTCTTCATCATTCCGACGGTCCTGTTCCTGATCGTCTTCAACATCTTTCCGCTGATCTACTCGCTCGGCTATTCCTTCACCGACTTTCGCGCGTCGACCAATGCGCCGGCGAATTTCGTCGGGCTGCAGAACTATCGCGATCTGCTCAACGATCCCTATGTCTGGTCCAACTTCGCCATCACCGCGAAGTACGTCATCATCTCGGTCGCTGGGCAGCTGTTCGTCGGCTTCGGCGTGGCGATGCTGCTCAATCGCGACATTCCGCTGAAGGGACTGCTGACGACGCTGCTGCTCTTGCCGATGATGCTGTCGATGGCCGTCGTTGGCCTGTTCTGGAAGCTGCTCTACGATCCTTCCTTCGGCATCATCAACTATGCGCTTGGCCTCGGCACCTTCGAATGGCTGTCGGACCCGAAGATGGCGCTCTACGCCGTTGCGCTGACCGACATCTGGATGTGGTCACCCTTCGTCATGCTGTTGTCGCTGGCCGGCCTGTCGGCGGTGCCGAAGCATCTCTACGAAGCCGCCGCGATCGATCGCGCCGGACCGTTCTACACCTTCTTTCGCATCACGCTGCCGCTGGTCGCGCCGATCCTGATGATCGCGGTCATCTTCCGCACCATGGAGGCATTCAAGACCTTCGATCTCGCCTACATCCTGACCAGTCAGCCGACGGCCGAACTGATTTCGATCCGGCTTTACAAGATGGCATTCCAGGAATGGCAGACCGGGCGCTCCTGCGCGCTCGCCTACATCGTGCTGATCATGGTGCTGGCCATCACCAACATCTATGTCAAATACCTCAACAAGGTGAAGGAGCGCTGAGATGGCTGCCGTCCGCACTTCTTCCGAAATCGGCTTCAACCGTGTCGCCATCGTCGCCGTCCTGTTGGTGACGATCATCTTCCTGGCGCCGATCTACTGGATTGCCTCGACGGCTTTCAAGCCGCGCAATCTGGCCACCACCATTCCGCCGACGGTCGTCTTCCAGCCGGAAATTTCGCCCTTCGTCAAGCTGTTCGCCAAGCGCTCTCAGATGCGCAACCCGGCGTCGCCGGAAGAGTACGCCGCAGCCCCGTGGTGGGAGCGTGTCGTTTTCGACGGTGGCGAGAAGATCGTGCGCGACGGCAAGGGCCAGGTGCAATGGTCGGGATATCCGAGCCGCTTCCTGAACTCGTTGATCGTGGCCATAACCTCGACGGTGCTGGCGGTCGGCATGGGCACCTTCACCGCCTACGGCTTCTCGCGCTTCAAGGTGAAAGGGGAGGCGGACCTGCTCTTCTTCATCCTGTCGACGCGGATGCTCCCGCCGGTGGTCGTCGCTATTCCAATGTTCCTGATGTACCGGGTGGTCGGGCTCAACGATACCCATGTCGGCCTGATCATTCTCTACACCGCCTTCAACCTGTCCTTCTCGGTGTGGCTGATGAAGGGCTTCATGGACGAGATTCCGAAAGAGTATGAAGAGGCAGCCCTCGTCGATGGGTACACGCGCATGGAGGCATTCTTCAAGATCGTACTGCCCGAGGCCGCGACCGGCATCGCCGCTACCGCCGTCTTCTGCTTCATCACGGCATGGAACGAATATGCCTTCGCACTGATCATGACCAGCCGCCGTGCCCAGACAGCACCGCCGTTCATCCCCAGCCAGGTCGGCTCCGGTCTGCCGGACTGGTCGGTGATTGCCGCTGGAACCTTCTTATTCCTGCTGCCGGTCGCCATCTTCACCTTCCTGCTCCGCAACCATCTGTTGCGCGGCATGTCCTTCGGAGCGATCCGTAAATGAGCTTTCGCGCCATCAATCAGAAATATCTGGAGCCCGGCAGCCAGGTGCTGATGGTGCTCGGCATCATCGCTCTGTGCCAACCCTGGAACATGCTGCTGCACACCTATGGCCTGACCATCATCCTGATCGGGTTGATCGGCTTCAACGTCACGTCGAAGATCGCGCCGGAAGAAGAGGCCGGCACCGGCCAGGTGCGAAATCCGGGAGCACAGCATTGACCCAGATCGAGCTTCGCGGCGTCCAGAAATTCTTCGGCGCCGTCCAGGTCATCAAGGACCTCAACCTGAAGATCAGCGACAACGAGTTCATCGTTCTGCTCGGCCAGTCGGGCTGCGGCAAGACGACGACGCTGCGCGCCATCGCCGGACTGGAAACGATCGACGAGGGCGACATCCTCATCGACGGCAAACCGATCCAGCATCTGAAGGCCGCCGACCGTGACATCGCCATGGTCTTCCAGTCGTTCTCGCTCTACCCGCATATGAGCGTCTACGAGAACATCGCCTTCCCTTTGCGCGCAACGCGCAAGAGCAAGGCGGAGATCGACTCGGAAGTGCGCTCGGTCGCCAAGACCCTGCAGATCCTGGACCTGCTCGACAAGAAGCCGTCGGCGCTTTCGGGCGGGGACATGCAGCGTGTGGCCATCGGCCGGGCGCTGGTGCGGCGGCCGAAAGCGATGCTGATGGACGAACCGATCGGTGCGCTCGACGCCAAGCTGCGCGAGGAGATGCGCGCCGAGATCAAGCGGCTGCACATCAAGCAGGGCTCGACCACCATCTATGTCACGCACGACCAGATTGAGGCGATGAGCCTCGCCGACCGCATCGTCATCATGCATGAAGGCGTGCTGCAGCAGGTCGGCTCGCCGGACGAGGTCTATTCGCACCCGGCAAACCTGTTCGTGGCGCAATTCGTCGGCAGTCCGGTGATGAATGTCGCCGATGCGGCGGTGGCAGAGACTGCATCCTCGGTCTCGGTGACGGTCGGTGGGGCTGCCGCCGGCTTCGAGTTTCCGTGGGCGCTGCTGTCGAAGCTCAACGGTCATGCCGGCGGTCAGCTGGCGCTCGGCATCCGGCCGGAAGGTGTCCTGATCCGGCACGATGCGGCCGAGGGGTTCCTGCCGGTCGAGACGCAGATCGTCGAGCCGCTCGGCTCCTTCGACATCGTCGACCTCAAGGTCGGCTCCAAGATGCTGCGCGCACGTACCAAGAGCGGCTTCGTCAGCGGGCCCGGCGAGAAGGTGTTCGCCAGAATCGATCCGGCCCAGGCGCATTTCTTCGACACGGCAAGCGGCAAGTCGCTGGAAGTGAGATTGTGATGGCCCATATCCAGCTCAAGAATATCTCAAAGACCTTCGGCAACCACACCGCCTTGACCGGGCTCGATCTCGACATCGCCGATGGCGAGTTCTTCGTACTGCTCGGCGAAACCGGCGCCGGCAAGACGACGACGCTGCGGCTGATCGCCGGGCTGGAAAAGCCGAGCGAAGGCCAGGTCTTCATCGACGGTGTCGACGTTGCCGACTGGGGTGCGGCTGAGCGCGACGTGGCGCTGGTGCTGCAGCAATACTCGCTCTATCCGCGCTATACGGTGCGCGAGAATCTCGAATTCCCGCTGAAGCCGAAGATCCGCCGGCTGCCCGATGCCGAGATCAAGGATCGCGTCGACCGTGCCGCCCGCACGCTGCGGATCGAGCATCTGCTTGACCGCAAGACCGACCGTCTTTCGGGCGGCGAGATGCAGCGCGTATCGATCGGCCGCGCCATCGTGCGCAAGCCGCGTGTGTTCCTGATGGACGAGCCGCTGTCGGCGCTCGACGCCAAGCTGCGCGAGGCGTTGCGCACGGAACTGAAGAACCTGCAGATGCAGCTCGGCGCCACCTTCCTGTTCGTCACCCACGACCAGATCGAGGCGATGTCGATGGGCGACAAAGTCGGCGTGCTCAACCATGGCCGCATCGTCCAGACCGGCACACCGCACGAGATCTACAACAATCCGCGCGACACCTACGTGGCGAGCTTCGTCGGTTCACCGCCGATGAACCTCATCGACGGCAAGCTTGTGAACGGCCGCGCGGTGATGGCGCCGCTGAACTTCGAACTGCCTTTTTCGGGGGGTGCCAAGACTTTTGGAGGGCTAAAGGCGGGTGCGGCAACCGACGGTCGTCCGCTCGTCTTCGGCATTCGTCCCGAGGACGTCTATCTCGAGAGCGGCGCGCCGGTCGAGGCGCGTGTCCATGACGTCGAGAACCACGGCGTCGAAAAGATCCTGACGCTGCGCGTCGGCGACGCGACACTGCGTGCCACCGTGCCGGCCAGGACCGACGTCGCCATCGAGCAGGCGGTGCGCTTTGCCTGGAACCCAGACAAGGTGGTGCTGTTCGACAAGGGCAGCGGCATCAGCCTGCGGCACGCCGGGTAAATGCACCGCTTCTCAGCCCAGGCAAGCACGCGGCACAAGCATCGGCTCAGCTGGCTTGGCGGATATCCGCCTGTTCCTCGGCCCGCAGATGGCTGGGCGCCGAGCCGATGACGCGCTTGAAGGCACGGCTGAAGGCGGCATCCGATTCATAGCCGAGACGCGCGGCAACGACGGAGATCTTCATCCTGTCGCGGACCAGCCACTGTCTCGCCTGATGCATTCTGACCTGGGTGACATATTTCGCCGGCGTTTCGCCGACGATGGTGGCGAAGCGCTCGGCAAATCCCGATCGCGAGGCGCCCATCATCCGGGCCAGCGACTCCACCGTCCAGTCGTGGTTCGGCTCAAGATGGATGGCGGCCAGCACGCGGCCGATTTCGTGGTCCCTGACCGCGGCGATCCAGCCGGACGAGTCGCCGCAGCCGCGTTCGACCCATGAGCGGATGACGGTGGCGGCAAGCACGTCGGCCAGCCGCGCCAGGATGCCGCCGGAGCCGACACGCTCCATCGTCACTTCACGCGCCATCGACTCCAGCAGATGCGGAATGCCGGGCTCGTAGGCCTCCAGCTCATGCGTGCGCATCACATCCGGCATCATGCCGAGCAGGGGATGCAGGCCGTCGAGATTGAAGTACATGCTGGCGCAAAACAGCAGGGTTCCCGGCCGGCAACATTCCGACATGCCCTCGTTCGACATGCAGTAGACGTCCTTGCAGACCTCCTCGACTTCGTAGCCGTGGATCGGCCAGGCCTGGGCGCCGGGCTCGCTGGCCAGCACATGCGCCGCACCGCGCGGCAGCAACACCGCGTCGCCGGTCTTAAGCTCTACCCACTCGCCGGATGGCTGCTTTAGCCAGCAACCTCTGCGGCCGACGAAATGAAACCGCGCCGCCGGCTGCGCTGGGAACTGGATACCCCAGGGCTCCTTAAGTTCGAAGCGGCCATACTCGACGCCATCGAGCCGCAAGCCGCGCAAGATGTCCGTCAACGGGTCGCCGGTGATTGGAATTTTGGACGAATGGTCAAGCATGATGGGGTTTCTAGCATGGAAACTCCAGGTGGTCACTCCCTATGTTGCGTTGCAGCCAAATGCTGCGCTGCAAACAAATCGGAGACTGACCATGGCCGAACCCGCGACAGGCGTCATCGACACCACACTTTTGAACCCTGCAGACTCCGACGAACGAGCCGAACCGGCCTGGGGTGCCGTGGTCTCGCTGGCACTAGCCGTTTTTGGGCTCGTCACCGCGGAATTCTTGCCCGCCAGCCTGCTGACGCCGATGGCGCGCGACCTCGGCGTCAGCGAAGGCGTGGCCGGACAAGCGGTGACCGCGACCGCGATCGTTGGCGCCATTGCCGCCCCCACCATGGCGATCATCACCAGGCGTATGGACCGCAGGCTGGTGATGTGGATGCTGACGGTGTTCCTGATCCTGTCCAACCTTCTGGCCACTTTTGCCTCATCCCTGCCCGTGCTTCTGCTTGCCCGCGTCGTGCTCGGCGTTGCGCTCGGCGGCTTCTGGGCAATGTCGGCCGCCATGGCGCTGAGATTGGTGCCGATGCGGCTGATGCCGCGAGCCATGTCGATCATCCTGACCGGCGTTTCCCTGGCGACCGTCTGCGCGGCGCCGGTCGGCGCCTATGTCGGTGACATCTGGGGCTGGCGCACGGCCTTCATGATCGCGACTCTCGTTGCCGCCCTGGCGCTGCTGGTGCAACTGGCCACCATTCCGAAATTGCCGCCCGTGGGCGTAGCGAGCTTCCGCACCTTGCTGGGCGTGCTGGAGCGCCCCTCCATCAGGATCGCACTGCTCGTCGTGCTGCTGGTCGCCTCGGGACACTTTGCCGGCTTCACCTATGTCCGTCCCTTCCTCGAGAAGGTGCCTGTGCTCGACATCGAGACGATCTCGCTGGTGCTGCTGGCCTACGGCATTGGCGGCTTCTTCGGCAATGTCGCCGGTGGCATTCTGGCCGAACGCAGCCTCAAGGCAGCCGTCGCTCTGGCGCCCTTGCTGATTGCGCTGGCCGCCGCCTCGATGCTGGTTTTCGGAGCTTCGCCCACAATCGCCGCCGCTGCCGTTGCGGTCTGGGGCTTTGCCTTCGGCGCGGTTCCGGTCGGGCTGCAGAGCTGGCTGGTGCGGGCTGCTCCGACCAGGCCGAAAGCGCCGGAGGGCTGATGGTGGCGACCTTCCAGGTGGCGATTGCGCTCGGCGCCGTCTTCGGCGGCCTGCTGGTCGACCATGCCGGCGTGGCCAGCGCCTTTGTCTATTGCGGCGCAGCGACACTGCTGGCGGCCCTCGTGGTGTTCCTGCGCGGCCCGAAGCGGGCCGAGTAGCCTGCCCATTGGCAGGACTAAGCTTCCCCTGACACAGCGCATCGGCCCGGGAACCGTCACGGTTTTCGGGCCGCTGCCGCTACGATGGCAGTGATGAAGCTGCCCTCGACATAGGCCACCATCGGCCGGCTCAGGCGGCGCGCCCGTCGAAGTCGAAAATCGCCAAGGTGGACGGGTCGAGATCGGCGACGCAGTTGAGGTTGATATAGGCGCTGCGTTCAGCGCCTTCGCGAACATCTTCCGCGAAGGGATGGATGCCGCAGGCCCGGCAGAAGCGGTGCGCGATGGCATGGTTGCCGAATGTGTAAGTGCCGAGATCGTCGCCCCAGGCCAGGACCTGCAAGGTCCCGTGCGGGATGGCACACAACAGGGCGCCCTTGCGCGAGCAGATCGAGCAATTGCACCGCACGGCGCCGGTCAGTTCGGCCTCGAACTCGAAGGCGGCCTTGCCGCAGTGGCAGCTGCCTTTGTAGAGCATCGGATTTTCCTCGTATTCGACAGGGTGCAAAACCGCCTGCGCCGGGTTAAGTCTCGGCAAGCCATGTCCCAAGGACGTTCAAGGCGTCTGGAGTCCGACACCGAAAATGCAATCAGTCCGTGATCAACTGGAAATTATCCTTGCGCGCCTTGCCGCCCGTGCCGGTGAAGAGCGCGTGTTCACGAAGCTCTATACCGAAGCCGCACGGGCCGCGGCTGATGCCAGCGATGCCCGCAAGCGGGCAGGGGTGAAGCTCGGACCACTCGACGGCACTATTGTCTCGATCAAGGATCTGTTCGATGTCACCGGTGAACCAACCACGGCCGGTTCGCTGATGCGCAGGACCGCCGCGCCCGCCTCGCACGATGCCGCCATTGTCAGTCGGCTGCGGCAGGCTGGCGCGGTCATCATCGGCAAGACCAACATGACCGAATTTGCCTTCACCGCGATCGGCGACAACCAGCACTTTGGCACGCCCGGCAATGCCGTGGACGCCATTCGCATTCCGGGCGGCTCATCTTCTGGCGCCGGCGTTTCGGTCGGCGAGGCGACGAGCGAAATATCCATCGGTTCCGATACCGGCGGTTCGATACGCATTCCGGCTTCGCTCAATGGCGTCGTCGGCTTCAAGCCTACAGCGCGACGTTTGCCGCTCGCCGGCGCGTTCCCACTGTCCGCCACGCTGGACTCGATCGGTCCGCTTGCCCGGACCGTCGCCCAGTGTGCTGCTGCCGATGCTGTGATGGCCGGCGAGGTGCCGACCGCGCTGGCGCCGATTGCCCTTGCAGGGCTTCGAATTGGCATCCCGCGCGGTGTTCTTTTCGAGGAGACGGAAGGTGAGGTCGCTGAGGCGTTCGAGCGCTGTATCGGCAAGGCCGAACGGGCCGGCGCGCGGGTCGCGGAGATGTCGATCGATGATCTGCTTGCCGACATGCACGCGGCGACCAAGCGTGGTTCGATCGCCGCGATGGAAGGGGCCGAAGTGCATGCCGACTGGCTGGCGACGGGAGCCTCGGTGCCGGTCGACCCGCATGTCAGCGGGCCTTTGGCGCGGGCAGCAATGCTGCCTACGCCGGTCTATATCAGGGCGATACGCCGCCGTGCTGCACTCGCTGCCGCCATGGATGAGCGGCTGGCATCGGTCGATGTGCTGGTCTTGCCGACCACACCTGTGATGGCGCCGACCATCGTTTCGCTGACTGAAGATGCCGAGTTGCGCGACCGCATCGAAGGCCTGCTGCTGCGCAACACGCAGGTCGCCAACCAGTTCGATCTTTGTGCAATTTCGCTGCCGATGCCAGGCACGGCACTGCCTGCCGGATTGATGCTGGTGGCGCGCAACGGGCATGACCGGCGCCTGCTGCGGATTGCTGCTGAAATTGAGTCGCTGCTTGGCTCGTGACCGGGGCTGGACCGACGATCAGTGCGACGAACAGTGCCTGCGTTCGCTATCCTTGGCGGTCCGTACGATGCGGGTCGCGACCAGCCAGGGAAGGTTGTATTCCTTGCCGGCAATGGTCTGGGTGCGGTGCTCGATCGATCCCCTGACAACGATCTTTCCGGCATAAAGCGCGTCGGAGAGATCTGTTATCGCCTTGTCGGCTTGGGGCAATCCACTGGGGTCGATCGACACGTCCTTGATGATCGTGCCGGTGCCAAGGTCGAGCGCGCTGTTCGATGGGCAGGGCGCCTTGAAGCAGCGCAGCCCGTTGTCGCAATAGACATAACTGCTCTGGGCCTCAGCAATTGACGGCAAGGCGCAGAGCGAAGATGCGGCAACAGTCAGACATTTGAGGCGAAGACCGAACATGGTGCTCAACGTCGCGGAGAATTGGGGCGAAACCGCGATGCTTTAGCTATCGGCCGGAAACCGCCGACGGTAATGCTCGACCACTTCTGGATTGCGCAGGTTGACCGGCAGTTTGCCCGCCAGCACGAGCAGGGCCTCGCCTGCCGCGCCAACGCCCATACGCATCATCGATTCCTCGGTGATGCCGGCCATGTGCGGGGTGATGATGACATTGTCGAAGCCGAAATAAGGATGATTTGACGGCAGCGGCTGCGTCGAAAACACGTCGAGCGCGGCACCGCCGATCCGGCGCTTCCGCAAGGCTTCGATCAGTGCGTCGTCGTCGACGACCGGCCCGCGCGACACGTTGATCAGCAACGCATGCGGCTTCATGCGCGCGATCCGCTCGCGGTTGATCAGGCCGCGCGTCTCCGGTGTCAGCGGGCAGCACAGAACGATGATGTCGCTCTGCTCGACCAGGGCGTCGATCGACAGGAAGCCGACCTTCTCCGGCGCCGGCTGCATGCTGCGTGTGGTTGCCACCACCTTCAGGTCGAAGCCGTGCGCGGCGATATGGCCGACAGCCTGGCCAACGGCACCGAGGCCGACGATGCCGATCGTCTTGCCGGCAAGCTCGCTGTTGGCGTTGGCGTGCTCGCGGCCGGCGAGCCAGCCTTTTGCCCGCAAGTCACGGTCGACGACGCGGAAGTTGCGCAGCAAGGCAAGGGCCGCGAACATGACGTGTTCCGCCACCGAGCGCGCATTGACCGCCGGCACATTGGCCACCAGCACGCCGGCGGTGGTCGCCGCCTCCATCGGGATCATGTCGAGTCCGGCGCCATGGCGGATGGCCGCCCGCAGTTTCGCGGCACCCTCGAACAGCGCCGGCGGCAGCGGCGCGCGGACGATGACGATGTCGGCATACCTTGCCTCGGCGGCCAGCGTGGCCGGATCGATGGCGGAAGCGACGACGAGTTCGCCGGCGCCGGCCAGCATGGCCGAGGCGCGCGGGTGTAGCGGGTGTGTCGTGAGGATACGGGCCATGTCGGTCAGGCTTTTTCGAGCGCCGGGCTTTGCGGTTCCTCGCCATGGCCTTCGATCAGGCCCTTCCAGTAGCTCTCGGCACCTTGCAGATGAGCGCTCATCAGCGCCTGGGCGAGATTGCCGTCGCGGCGCAGCAGCGCCTCATAGATCTGGATGTGCTCGGCATGCGAGCGCACATTGCGCTCCGGGTCGTTGAAATAGATGGGCAGGCGCTGTTCGCCCATCATGTAATAGACGCTGCAGACATTGTGGAAGACGCTGTTTTTGGTGGCGCGTACGATCTCGAGGTGGAATTCGCGGTCCTCCCTGGCCAGGCCTTCGCCCGCCGCGATGCGCTCTTCCGAAGCTTTCAGGATTTCGCGCAGCCGCTCGAAATTCTCCTCGGTGGCGCGCGAACAGGCAAGCTCGGCCGCCTTGATCTCGTGGATCTTGCGCAGTTCGACCGTCTCGTAGATCTGGATCGGATCGAGCGGGAGGCCCGCGCGGGCAAAAAGCGCCATGGCTTCCACGCTGGCCTGCTTGGTGTCGATGTAGATGCCCGACTTGGCACGGCGCTCGACGATGCGCATGGCCTCGAGGATGGCGAGCGCCTCGCGAAGCTGGCCGCGACTGACGCCGAAATGTTCCGCCAGCTCGCGTTCCGACGGCGTTCGGCCGGTCTCCTTGTCCGAATGGGAGAACAGGTAGGCGGCGAGTTCCGCGAGAAGGTTCTTTTCTTTCATTGTCAACCGCGTTGCGCGTGCGCCTCTAGGAACCGCTCCGAAATGGTGAATCCCAGCCCCGGTCTTTCGGGGATCGCTATCATACCGTCCCTGGCTTCGACAGTCTCCTCAACCAGATCGTGGATCATCGGGTTGGCGCCGAGCGAATATTCGACGGTAAAACTCGACGGCGAGGCAGCGCAGACATGCAAGCCGGCGAAGAAACAGGGCGCGCCGGCCCACAGATGCGGCGCAAAGCGCAGGTTGAAGGCGCTGGCGATGGTGCCGATCTTCATCGCCTCGCTGATGCCGCCGCAGAAGGCCGGATCGGGCTGGAAGATGTCGGCCGCCTTGAGCACGGCGAGGTCGCGGAAGGCATAGCGTGTCGACTCGCTTTCGCCGGTGGCGATCGGAACGGCGCCTGATGCCCGCACTTCAGCCATGCCGGGCTTATCATCGGC
Source organism: Mesorhizobium sp. M0496 (assembly GCF_040321205.1). Classification (NCBI taxonomy): domain Bacteria; kingdom Pseudomonadati; phylum Pseudomonadota; class Alphaproteobacteria; order Hyphomicrobiales; family Phyllobacteriaceae; genus Mesorhizobium; species Mesorhizobium sp. M0496. The sequence goes on from NZ_JAMYRC010000019.1 coordinate 102,192, forward strand.
AATAACAGGCTCCTCGAACCAAGCGAGGTCGAGGTCGTTGACGAGGTGGATGAAGCGCTTGGCTTCGGCCACGGTGTAGGTGCCATGCGCGTCGACCATCAACTCGATATCGGGACCGAGCGCCTGCCGTGCGGCGCGCACGCGGGTGGCGGAAATGTGTGCCGCGCCGTCCATGGCGCCAACCCGCATCTTCAGCGCCTTGAAACCGCCCTTGGCGATATAGGATTTCAACTGCTCGCCGATGGCGTCGGCGGATGCCCAGCCACCGGAGGCATAGGCCGGCATGCGATCGAGCTTGCGGCCACCCAGCAGCCGCCAGACCGGTACGCCAAGCGATTTGCCCAGGATGTCCCACAGGGCGATGTCGACGGCGCTGATGGCAGCGATGCTCATGCCGCGCCGCGCCAGCTGCGGCATAGCGTGGCCGGTGCGCGCGGCGCTGTCGTGGCGCACGCCGTTGTAGAGCATCTCCCAGATGACGCCAATGTCGGCCGGATCGCGGCCGATCAGCTGCGGTCCGACCTCATGGTTCAGCATGTGGACGAGTGCGCCGTAGCTACCGGCACTGCCGGCGGCGTTCTTGCCTTCACCCCAGCCGACCAGACCGTCATCGGTTTCGATGCGCAGGATGGCGGCGTCGAAGGTCGTCACCTGGCCGAAATCGCTGCGGTGTTGCCGAGCGGCTTCGATCGGGATGCGGACCCACCAGGCTTGGACGGTCTTGATGCGCATATTCTTTCCCAGCCCTGCCGCCGGTCAGGGCGAAAGAGCAATTTTCCCAGAGGCAGTCGGCTACTTGATCAGCGGCAGCAACGTTTCGGCGGTGATGCGCATCTGGTCGGTGTAGAACTTTTCCGTCAGCACGCTGGAGCCGTGGTCCTGGATGAACTTCAGCTGCTCGGGTGAGATATCGACCGGGTGGCGCTCGACCATATCGGGATAAGGGGCGGCCGGCGTCCGGTCGACGGGCGCAACGAACTCGTTGGTCAGCGCGCCGTCGTAACCGATCTCTCTCAGCGTGGCGACGATCTTCGGCCAGTCGATCTGGCCAAGGCCGGCGGCAAAGCGGTTGTTGTCGGCGACATGGAAGTCGAACAGGCGCTTGCCGACCTGGCGGATCGCGTCGTGAACGTTAAACTCCTCCATATGGATGTGGTAGGCGTCGAGGCAGACGCCGCATTCGGGGCTGACCGCGTCGGCCAGCGCGAGCGCCTGGGCGCCGCGATTGAACAGATAGGTTTCGAAGCGGTTGAGCGGTTCGACCGCAATCTTGACGCCGACCTTCTTGGCGTGGGTGAAGCATTCACGGGTGGCGTCGACAACCCACTTCCATTCCTCTTCCTCGGTGCCGTCGGGCACGACCTTGCCGACCGTTGCCGGCACCAGCGTGATGATCTCGCCATTGAGTTCGCTGACCATGGTCAGCACGTCCTTGACATACTGAACGGAGCGCTCGCGCTGGCCCTGGTTCCTGGCGGCAAGGTTGCGCTCGCCCAGCATCAAGGTCACCGCGCCCCAGCAGCGGATGCCATGCTCTTTCAGCAGCGCCCGCGTCTCCTTGGTCTTGTATTGCTCGGGCTCGCCGGAAATCTCGATCGACTCATAGCCGAATTTCTTGATGCGCTTGAGCGTCGTCTCCAAGGGTTCCGCGCGCATCCAGTTGTGCGTCGAAAGATGCATGGTCTGTCCTTCCCAATTCGTCTCAGCGGCATGCACCGCCGAAAGGCGACGCAAGGGTTCCTCCCCAAGGCATCCCCAGCCTTTTCCTGCAAACTGGTTCGACCAATTGGGCCTGAATGGAGGTCTACAGCAAATTCTTCTGGACGGCAAGAAGCGCGGGAAGGCTAGTTCCGGCCTGGATTATTCCATTGATTATATTGATGTATGTTCCTGTATTTCGCCTTTCCAAAGGGCTCCGGCAATGCATTGCGAGGCTTGACCAAATTCCCTCATTTGGTAATACCAGAATAGCGGCGCACACGATGCGCCCGATGTGAAGAGACCAAAGTGGCTGGCCCTGCTTCCAATCGGCGCTATGCTCGGTCGCGAGAAAATGAGGGAGATGCCGATGCCGACGACAATGAAGGGCCCTGGACTGTTTCTGGCGCAGTTTGCGGGCGATGCCGCGCCGTTCAACTCGCTGGCGTCGATCACCAAATGGGCGGCCGGTCTCGGCTACAAGGGCGTGCAAATTCCGACCTGGGACGCGCGGTTGTTCGATCTCAAGAAGGCGGCCTCTTCCAAGGCCTATTGCGACGAAGTGAAGGGCATCTGCGCGGATGCCGGTGTCGAGATCACCGAACTGTCGACGCATCTGCAGGGCCAATTGGTGGCGGTGCATCCGGCCTATGACGCGCAGTTCGACGGCTTTGCGCCGGCTTCGGTGCACAACAATCCGAAAGCGCGGCAGGAATGGGCGGTCGAACAGATGAAGTTCGGTGCCAAGGCGTCGAAGAACCTTGGCCTGAAGGCCTCGGTAAGCTTCTCCGGAGCGTTGGCCTTTCCCTACCTCTACCCCTGGCCGCAGCGTCCGGCCGGGCTGATCGAAGAAGCCTTCGCCGAACTCGGCAAGCGCTGGAAGCCGATCCTTGATGTCTATGAGGATAATGGCGTCGATGTCGGCTACGAAATCCATCCCGGTGAGGACGTGTTCGACGGTGCGACCTTCGAGATGTTCCTCGACGCGGTCGGCGGCCACAGACGCTGCAATATCAATTACGATCCGTCGCACTTCCTGCTGCAGCAACTCGACTATCTCGAATTCATCGACATCTATCACGAGCGCATCAAGGCGTTCCACGTCAAGGACGCCGAGTTCAATCCGACCGGCCGGCAAGGCGTTTATTCCGGCTATCAGAGCTGGACGAACCGCGCCGGCCGCTTCCGGTCGCTGGGCGACGGGCAAGTGGATTTCGGCGGCATCTTTTCCAAGCTGACGCAGTACAATTATGATTCCTGGGCGGTGCTCGAGTGGGAGTGCTGTCTGAAGCATCCGGAAGACGGCGCGGCCGAGGGTGCGCCCTTCATCCAGCAGCACATCATCCGGGTGACAGAAAAGGCATTCGACGATTTCGCCGGTGGCGCTACGGACAAGAAAGTACTGCGCGGCATGATGGGAATTTAACGCTGATTTCCCTCCCCCTTGAGGGGAGGGTGGCCCGAAGGGCCGGGTGGGGTCGGTCCATGCCGCGCCCTACGCCCGGCAATCCCACCCGATCCGCTACGCGGATCGACCTCCCCTCAAGGGGGAGGTACGCAACAGCTAGGAGAAGAAACATGGTCGGCGCATCGAAGTCGGAAACGGGAGGCGGCCCGATCCGCTATGGCATGGTCGGTGGCGGGCAAGGCGCCTTCATCGGCGCGGTGCACCGGATCGCGGCGCGCCTGGACAATGATTTCGTACTGGTCGCCGGCGCTTTGTCGTCCGACCCGGCGCGTGCAAAAGCCTCGGGCGCTGAACTCGGGCTCGACCCCGATCGCAGCTATGCGTCCTATGCCGAGATGGCCAAAGCCGAAGCCAAGCGCCCCGACGGCATCGAGGCGGTGGCCATCGTCACCCCGAACAATGTGCATGTGCCGGCCGCGAAAGCTTTCCTAGAGGCTGGCATCCACGTTATCTGCGACAAACCGCTGGCAACGACGCTGGCCGAAGCCAAGAAGCTGGCGGCGATAGTCGAGAAGACCGGCAAGGTGTTCGTGCTCACCCACAACTATACCGCCTATCCGATGATCCGGCAGGCGCGCGAGATGGTGGCCAAGGGCGTGCTCGGCGACATTCGCATCGTGCAGTCCGAATATCCGCAGGACTGGCTGACAGAGGACCTTGCCGCCACTGGCCAGAAGCAGGCGTCGTGGCGCGGCGACCCGAAACAGGCAGGCGCCGGCGGTGCGCTGGGCGACATCGGCACGCATGCCTACAATCTCGCCCGCTTCGTTTCCGGGCTGGAGCTGGATTCCCTTTCAGCCGATCTCGATGCCTTCGTGCCGGGACGGCTGCTCGACGACAACGTCAACGTCATGCTGCGCTTCAAGCCCGCGGGCAAGACGCATCCGGCCAAGGGTATGATCTGGGCAAGCCAGGTGGCGCCGGGCCATGAGAACGGGCTGAAGCTGCGCATCTATGGCTCCAAGGGCGGGCTGGAATGGGTGCAGGCCGACCCGAACTATCTCTGGTACACGCCGTTCGGCCAGCCCAAGCAACTGCTCACCCGCAATGGCGCTGGCTCGTTGCCGGTGGCGGGCCGGGTCAGCCGCGTGCCGTCAGGCCATCCCGAGGGCTATCTCGAAGGTTTCGCCAACATCTACCAGGAGGCCGCACGCGCCATCCGCGCTGCCCGCAAGAAAGGAGGCAAGCCGGCAAAGGATGTCGTCTTTCCGACCATTCACGACGGTGTCGAAGGCATGGCTTTCATCGAGGCCTGTGTGAAGTCGTCGAAGAAGAATGGGGCATGGACGAAACTCTAAATAAAAATCAGGGGGATCCAAGGGGAGGGGGCGTCGATGAAAATCGGCATGTGCATGTTCTTGTGGACGACGGCTGTGTCGAAGAAACACGAGCCGTTGCTCAGGGATATCAAGGCAACCGGCTTCGATGGCGTTGAGATACCGATCTTCGCCGGCACGCCCGACGACTACAAAAAACTCGGCGAACTGCTCGACCGCATCGGACTGGAGCGGACCGCGGTTTCAGCGATGGGCGATCCGGCGATGAATTTGATCTCGGCCGATGCGGCAACGCGCAAGGCCGGTGTCGATTATATGAAATGGGCGATCGACTGCGCCGATGCGCTTGGCGCCAGCACGCTGAGCGGCCCGTTGCATTCGACGCTCGGCGCCTTTTCCGGCTCCGGGCCGACGGCCGCCGAGAAGAAGCGTTCCGTCGCCTCGCAGCGCGCTATCGGCGACCATGCCGGCAAGAGGAACGTCACCATCGGGCTTGAGGCGCTCAATCGCTTCGAATGCTATCTCCTCAACACGATGGCCGACCTGTCGGAGCATATCGATGCCGTCGACCGGCCACACATCAAGGCGATGTACGACACCTTCCACGCCAATATCGAGGAGGCCGACCCGATCGACGCCTACACGAAACACCGCCGGAATGTCGTGCATATCCATATTTCGGAGAACGATCGCGGCGTGCCGGGGCGCGGTCACCTTCCGTGGAAGGAAACATTCTCCGCCATCCGCAAGAGCGGCTACGACGACTGGCTGACGATCGAGGCGTTCGGGCGTTCGCTGAAGGACCTGGCGGCAGCGACCAAGGTGTGGCGCGATTTTTCCGAAACGCCGGAAGCGGTCTATCGGGAAGGGTACAAGCATATCAGGAACGGGTGGAAGAGGGCGGTTTAGGCTCCTTCGTCATGGTGGGACGGAGCAAAGCCGTCCAACAGCTGCCGCCGCGTTCCTTCACACCCCCCTCTGTCCTGCCG
>NZ_JAMYRC010000020.1:0-104640 GCF_040321205.1 Mesorhizobium sp. M0496
TTGGCGCTGCGACGAACCTATCATAAGGGGGAAAACTGTTACCTATGTATCCGGTTCAAAGTGTTACCCATCTATCGGCTGGACAACGGTAGCGACCACGGGCGGGCTTTAAATGGGAGCGGCTACATTCCTGAGAAATCGACCGCTATGGCCATAATGCATGACCAGTGGAACGGTTCCAGACGATTTTTAACCATTGGGCATGCGGTCAAATCGGGACAAATGCCTTTTTCGCACAAGGTTCTCGAACTCTTTCGAAAACGCAAGGTCAGGCGCGTGAAACGACGGTTGCCCGTGCGCATCTTGAGGATTATTCGCTCAGTATGACGTGCTGACGTGCGCTATATCGGGCGCCTTTGATACGGCACTTCTTGACGCCGAGGGCAATCGGCAGGCCTGTAGCGCCCCTTGGCGCGATCCGGCGAGGCGCCGTAAATCTTGACCAGCGTGCCAACGGCTCCATCTTATTCGTACCGGTGCTCGCTCTTCAGCGCGAGGTGTAACGGATATGTCGAGAGTTCTCGTCGCTTTTGCGCTCGCAGGCGTCTGCCTGACATCGACACCGGTGTATGCCGACAATGTCGATCTCGGGCTAGAAACTTTTCACCAAACCTGTCTTGCCCATGGCCCCGACTTCGAGCGAACCGTCGCTGTGGCGAAGACGCGTGGATGGACACCGCTATCCGGTGACGCAGCGCTTGCTCCAGTCGATGACGTGGAGGCCTTTCAGGGGTGGGCCGTGACTGGCAACGATCTACCTGCCGGGACCATAATCGCGGTGACCAAAGCTACCTTGAACGGCAAGGCCATGCAGACCTGTTCCATCAGACTGTTCGACGTCGACCGCGCGACATTCGAGCAGCGCTTCTTCGCCCGTACGGACGCCGAAAAAATCAGCGAGGACCGGAATGGAGATCAGGTCTCCAAACTTTACATATTGATTGCAGGCAATCGAAAACAGCTCGTCCATTTAACATCGCCGGTCGACACGGAGCGAGCGAATTCGATCATTGCAAGCTCGATAGCCGACGACTAATCAGGCGCCGACGCCTTTTTCCGCCATCCTCTGGAACAGCTCGTCTGCCTGTGCCGGTGAAAGGTTCATGTCGGTGGCGACCCACCAGGCGAGGACCGCAAGAAATGCGCCGGCGATGAACTGAATGGCGAATTCGGCAGGCATGCCGCGATCGCCGATCCGTTTCTCGACGAGTTCTTCCCGGACGGCTCGCCGGATACGCTCACGCAATTCGTCGTGGATCGTATCGCCGCTGCTTGCAAGCAATGCGTGGTGAAGCGGTCGGAATACATGGGCGTGCTCGAACATGGGCAGGCTGAACTCAAACAGGCGGCTACCTGTTTCTTGACTTGCCGCCTCGCGCCTGCGGCCGATCGACCGCAGATGCGCCTCGATGGTCGCGCTGCGCAGAGCATCCTTGTCGGCATAGTGGGTATAGAAGGTAGACCTGCCGACATTGGCCCGCTGGCAAATGTCATCGACGGTGATGGCGGCATATCCCTGCTCCGGGATCAGGGCGATGAGCGCGTCCTGCAGCAGGCCGCGCGTCCGCGCAACGCGTCGATCGATCGTGTTTCGCTCGCCCGCACGTTCGATTTTCATGGCCATGGCCCCCTGCAGTGCCCGGTTTCGGACATTCGGCGGTCCGATGTCCGACAACAGCATTTCCAGACATTGTGTCCATTATGATACGCCAAGTCCAGGAGCTCAAATCGGGTTTGGGCACGCCGCAATGAAGCTGAAGGTCGCCAGACATGCACTCATCTGATCATCCCGCCGGTAACGGACCGCATTCGCGCAAGAGGATGATAGCGTTGGCCCTGCTTGCCAAGCTGTCGCTGGTCGCCGGCTTCCTCGTCCTCGCCAAATTGGGCATGGGCTACATTCAGGCCGGCGCCTGGACGGCGGCATTCCACGGCCTCGTCCTTGCGGTGATCGCGGGACTGGCGCTGTGGGGCAGCCTGCGTCACAGGGGGCTCGTTGGCAACGGTGCGCAGATCGCGAGCGACCGGGGCATTGGCATCGTCCTGCACCGGGCGGTGGCCTATGACTTGCTTGCGCGCGTTCTGACCTTCGGGCACGAGGGCCGGTTTCGCGAGTTCATGCTTCGCCCGGCAAAACTCCAGCCCGGCGAAGCGATGCTCGATGTCGCCTGCGGGACGGGAACCCTTGCCATTGCCGCGAAGCGGCTGGTCGGTTCGGACGGACGCGTCACCGGCGTCGATGCGTCGGCCGAAATGATCGAGAGGGCGCGCGCCAAGGCTGAGCGGTCCGGTCTCGATCTGACTTTCGTCAATGGGACGGCGCAGGAGCTTCCCTTCAGGGACGCGCAGTTCGACATCGTCGTCGGCACGCTGATGCTGCATCACTTGTCGAAGCCCGTTCGATCGGCCTTCATCCGCGAGGCGGCACGCGTCTTGAAGCCAGCAGGCCGGCTGTTGATCATCGATTTTGGCAGGCCGGTGCGCAAGTCCAGATTGCCCAGGCTCCACAAGCATGGTCATGTCGACATGCATTCGGTCGCCTCGCTGTTGACCCAGAGCGGATTCCAGGTCGGCGATATCGGCGCCGTCGGAACCAAGAACCTGAATTACATTTGTGCGACGACGAACAAGGACCAATCAGGCTTGGCGTCGTGATCATGCTCAGACGCTAGTTGCATGACGACCTGTTCTGGTATGTCCCATTTCGGCCTGCTTGCAATGGCAGGTGTGCTACCTGATCTGGAATCGACGAGCGAAATGTGAGCGAAAAATGCAGCTGACAGGCATAGTATCAGGCGCGGCGCTGTTGCTCGCTTCCGCCGCGGCGGCGAACGCCCATCCGCATGTGTTTGCCGAAGCGAAGCTGGACCTGACCGTCGGTCCAGACAGAACGGTCAAGTCGCTTCGGCATTCCTGGCGTTTCGACGACCTCTTTTCCAGCACTGTGCTGATGGAATTCGACAAGAATTCCGACCTTGTCCTTGATGCCAAGGAACTCGATGAAGTCGCTCTCACCGTCCATGCGTCGCTGGCCGAGTACAACTATTTTCAGATGGTGACCTTGAACGGCAAGGACGTGACGATGGCGCCACCGCCGAAGTTCAGCGTCAGCTATGAAAACGATCGACTCGTCGTCCAGTTCGAAACGCAGCCGAAGGACCCGTTGGCCCTTGCTGGAAAAGTCAGCATCGGCGTGTATGACCCGACCTTCTACACGGCGATCGATTTTACCGACGACGACAAGATTGCTGTGGCTGGCCTGCCTGAAGGCTGCTCACGCGCGGTCGTGCGTCCAGATCCGGACACGGCCATCGCGCAGAACCAGAAGAGCCTGACAGACGCGTTCTTTAGTGACCCGACGGGGACCGATCTCGGCAAGATTTTCGCGACGCGCCTCGAACTGACCTGCGGCTGAAGCGGAGCCGGTTCGATGGCCATGTTCCAGATGCTGGTCGAGTTCCAGCGCACGATCTACCTGGCGCTTGCCGAGCAGATCAAACTGCTTTCGGCCGGCGGCGATTGGCTGGCCTTCACGGCCTTTCTGCCCATGGGCATTCTGTTCGGTGCGGCGCACGCGCTGACGCCGGGCCATAGCAAAGCCGTGCTGGCGACTTATCTGGCCGGATCGGATGCCAGTGTCCGGCGTGGGCTTCTGGTATCGCTGACACTTTCCTTCACGCATGTGACGATCGCGGTACTGATCGCGGCGCTCTCTTTGCCGTTGGTATCGATTGCCCTGGGCAGTGTCGGCCGTGCGCCGCTACTGGAAGACATCAGCCGCGGGTTGCTTGGCCTGATTGGCATCTGGATGCTCTGGCGCGCATTGAGCCACGGCCATCACCACAAGCATGAGGGCGAGGCGGTTGGGGTGATGGCTGGCTTGATCCCCTGTCCGCTGACGCTTTTCGTGATGACCTTTGCGATATCCAGGGGCGTTCCGGTGGCCGGCATTCTTTTCGCAATCACCATGATGGCCGGCGTGGCGCTGACGCTGTCTTGCGTGGCGGTGCTGTCGATCTTATTTCGGGAACGTCTGGTGCATTTCTTTGACAGCCGGCCACGCCTGTTTGACGCCATTTCGCGGACCATCGAAGGCGCCGCTGGAATTGTTCTAGCTGGCGTAGCGGTTTGGCAAATCACTTCTCCCTAACGCTGTCCAAAGCCAGAGTCCCCCGCGTCTGGACAGCAGCTCCGCGTGATAATTCTGGGCCCAATGCGGTTGCGCAATAGCGCCAAATACGCTTCACAGATCCCCCAGTCAGATCAAGCAGAGGATATCATGCCGGCGGACGATGGTAGTCTACGCGACATTCTTGGGATTCTATTGGTTCTTGTACTCGTTGGCGCAAATGGCTTCTTTGTCGCCGCCGAATTTGCGTTGGTGGCGGTCAGGCGGAGCCGAGTCGACGAACTTGCTACCGCTGGACGCTTGAACGCCGGGCTGCTTCAAAGAGCCTTGGCGAATCTCGATGCCAATCTTGCCGCCACCCAGCTGGGTATCACCATTTCGTCGCTGGCGCTTGGCTGGGTTGGCGAACCTGCACTCGCCCATCTGATCGAGCCGCTGCTGGTTGGAGCGATGGGGTCTCTTGCCACCGCTGGATCCCATACAATCGCCGTCGCAATTGCTTTTATTATCATCACTGCTCTCCACATCGTTCTGGGCGAGTTGGCGCCGAAAAGCCTGGCGCTTCAGCGTAGCGAGGGCACAGCACTATGGGTGGTGCGTCCGCTAGGCCTGTTTCTGTTCCTGCTCAGGCCGGCGATCCTCACTCTGAACGGCCTTGGCAACCTGGTGTTGCGGCTCTGCGGGCTGCGGCCAGGCACGGGCGAGGAGTCCCTGCATTCGCCTGAAGAGCTGAAGCTGCTTGTCGCGGCGAGCCAGGAGGCAGGGCTGCTCCACCAGACCCAGCAGGAGCTCGTCGAGCGCGTCTTCAACATGGCGATCGGCGCATCGCCGACATCATGACGCCGCGGCGCGATATCGACTGGATCGACACTGAGGACAGTCCAGACGAGATTCTGCGTACCATCCGTGAATGTCGCCATGAGCAGCTTCTGGTCGGCCGTGGCGGGATCGATGAACCAATCGGCATGATCCTGAAGAAGGATCTCCTCGACCAAGTGCTCGACGGGAAAACGCTCGATCCAATGGCGGTCATCCGCGACCCCGTGATCGTTCACGAAGGAACGCCGATATTCCGCGTTCTCGATCGGTTCAAGAGGGCACCGGTACGCCTGGCGATCGTCATCGACGAATATGGCGCTCTGGAGGGGATCGTCACCCAGACCGATCTGCTCGAAGCCATCGCAGGCGACCTTCCGGATATGGACGGTGAGGACCCCGACGTCGTCAAGCGTGAAGACGGCTCCCTGCTGATCGACGGTATGATGCTGGCGCACGATGCTTTCGCTCTCCTCGGCTTTCGATCAGGGGCGGCAGAGGGTGATTTTCATACGATCGCCGGGTTCGCCCTGTCCCGGCTTGGGCATCTTCCGGAAGCTGGCGAGCACTTCGACTACGAGGGCTGGCGCTTCGAGATTCTCGATATGGACGGAAGGCGGATAGACAAGCTGCTCGCTCGCCGTGAGCTGCCTTCATTCCACGGGAAGGCGTCCGGATAGTGGTCTTCGACGCCCATGAGAGAGGCGTATATGCGAGCAAAATTGAGACAGAGTAGTTGTGAACTAGTCAAAGCAGACGCGTTCAACTGCTTTAATTCAGAATCTGGCTGAGAAACAGCTTGCTGCGTTCATGAAGCGGGCTTGTGAAGAACTCGACCGGAGTGTTCGTCTCGACAATCTCGCCCTGGTCCATGAACACAACGCGGTCCGCAACCTGGCGGGCGAATCCCATCTCGTGGGTGACGCACAGCATTGTCATGCCATCATCGGCCAACGACGCCATTGTATCTAGCACCTCCTTGACCATTTCGGGATCAAGTGCCGAGGTCGGTTCGTCGAACAGCATAATTTTCGGGTTCATGCAGAGTGAGCGAGCAATGGCTACGCGCTGCTGCTGGCCGCCAGAGAGCTGACCCGGATATTTGTGCGCCTGATCCAGAATCCCTATAGTGGATGGCTGTCTCTTCAGCCTAGCGCAGGAAGTCGCTGAGCAGCATTGAGCGGCACGTATCGGATCTTATCCTTGTCCCCAAGAATGGCGACCGCGAATGTACGACAAATGTCGGAATCGAAGCCGCGATAATACCCCTTTTCGTCGGGGCGAGAGAGGCCGGGCACTCCCTGGCTCGCGCCGCAACTGACGTAGCCGCGTGCCTTTATCTTTTCGACGACGCTTTGCGCGGCCGCATCTCCCGCGCTTGAAGCCAGGCCGACCAGCCCGATCGCTAAGGCGGCAAGCCATTTATGCCCTTCGCATTTCATATCCATTCCCCTTTCGTTGAAGTTGTTGTCATTCTGCAGCCTTGGCGTCGCCAACTGTGGTTCGTCGCGTTTCCGCAAAGTGCTCGAAGGCCTGTGACAGATCGGCGAGAAGGTCGCCGACGGCCTCCAGGCCGATGGAGAGCCGCCAAACTGGGCCAGGCTTCAGCCAGTCGAGGCCACTGCGGCCATTTCGAGGATCACTGACGGAGATCAGCGAGTGCACCCCGCCCCAGCTTGCACCTAGCCTGAACAGTCGCATGCGACGCAGAGCCCCGGATTGGTGGGGCGCTAGTTCCGGCTGCAACACAAACGAGAAGACACCTGCCGATCCGGCGAAGTCACGCTTCCAGGTCAAGTGGCCGGGATGGTCGGGCTCACTCGGATGCAGGATCTGCGCAACCTCGGGGCGCTCCGACAGCCACGATATGATGTTCTGCGCGGTGCTGTCGGCTTGGCGCATTCGCACCGGCATGGTCATCAGGCCGCGCTTGCACAATGCGCAATCCTCCGGCGAAACGCCGTAACCGAGAAAACGCGAGGTATCCTTTAACCGTCGGAACAAGGTCTCGTCGTTCACCGCCACCGAGCCCATCAGCAGGTCGCCGTGGCCGCCGGCATGTTTGGAAAGCGCCTGCATCGAGATGTCGACACCATGCTTGAGTGGTTTGAACAGCAAGTGTGAGGCCCAGGTGTTGTCGACCGCGACAAGCGCGCCAGCCTCGTGGGCCGCAGCCGTGATTGCCGGCACGTCCTGTATCTCGAAGGTCGCGGAACCCGGCGATTCCGCCCAGACCAGCTGCGTCCTGCCATCTATCAACGCCGAAATGCTTCCATCGAGCTTGGGGTCGTAGGTCACCGCATCGATGCCAAGGGGAGCGAGAAGGCGGGCGGCCATTTCGCGTGCCGGCCCATAGAACGTCTCCGGGATCAGAACCCGATCGCCACCATGGCAGACGGTCATGGTCGTCAGCGTTATGGCCGCCATTCCGGAAGGGACGACGAGCGCCCGAGATCCACCTTCCAGCGCAGCGATATGGTCTTCCAACTGGCGGCTGGTCGGAGTCCCGTAAAGTCCGTAACTGAAGCCATCGTACAGTCGCTCGACGCGGCGCTCGAAGGAGTCCAAATCGTCGAAGACGACCGTGGAGGCGCGTTCAACTGGCATCGCCAACGACCTGAATGGCTCCTCCGAGCGCCTGGGAGGATGGATATGTGAAGTGTCGTCGTGTCGGGTCATGGGCGGACTTTAACTGGCTCGCCCATTGCCATCTATGACTGTGGCGATAAAGGTAATCCACTTTTGATATGGAATGCCAATGAACCCGCGCGACATCGATGTGTTCAACGCAATCATGATCACGGGTGGCGCCGGCGCAGCGGCGACGCTGCTGGATACTTCGCAGCCCGCGATAAGTCGCTCTCTGACGAAGCTGGAATCGGAGCTCGGATTCAATCTGTTCGACCGTATCCGCGGCAGGCTGGTGCCGACGCGGGAAGGAGAACTTTTCTACACCGAGGTAAAGGCCAATCTGGTGGGGTTGGATCGGCTCAGGCTGCGCGCGGCCCAGATCAAGGAAGTTGGGACGGGGACGATACGCGTTGCCAGCCTCTCGGCACTCGGCCACGGTCTGGTGCCACGTGCCATCGTGGCTTTCTCGAGCAAACATCCACAGGTTCGCATCAGCTATCAGGTGCGCATGTCCAACGTCGTGCGCGACCTGGTGGCATCTGGTAGTTTCGACATCGGTCTCGCTGCCGACGAGATCGATACGACAGGCGTGCTGTATAGCATCTTCACCACCCCGCGAGCTGTCTGCGTGATGCCGAAGAACCACCGGTTGGCTCGCAAGCCCGTTGTCACGCCTGCGGACCTTGATGATGAGGCGTTCCTGGCACTGTCGCCGGAAGACACGGTGCGGCTCGCCATGGACAAGATCTTTGCCGAACACCGCGTACGGCCACGCATCTTGATTGAAACACCTTACGGTCTGACCATCGCCATCCTTGCCGCTAAAGGCATGGGTATCGGTCTGGTCAATCCTTCCGTCATTGCCGACCGCATGATCGACAGCATCGTCGCCAAGCCATTCGAGCCAGCCGTGCATTTCCGAGCACTGATTTTGCGCCCGCCAGACGGCATCAACTCGACGCTGGCAACCGATTTCATCGCCGAGCTCTATGCAGCGCGCAATGTGCTATCGAGCGAGGACTAGGCGAACGAACTATTCAACTCGCTGCCTGCTTCCGCCCGACCTGGCTCAAACAGATATGAGGCAGATTGATTGAAGGGAGGGGTTCTCCGAAGCTCGGGTTGGTGACACTAGTACCGGCATTGAATATTGGCGGAATAGCATTCGTCGATCTGCCGTCGCTGATCCCCTTACGCGTGTCTGGACTAGCGCGGAACGGCTTGTGTCGGTCTCCGAGGGATAGGCAAACTTTGCCCGCGCCATGGGAGCGGGAGTTTGAAAAAATTGTGATCGCGCCAGCAGGTTTATGGGCGACAGCTTCGCACCGATGGCGGCAACCGAGATATTTGGAACTACGGCCTTACCCGGAAGCCGGCAAAGCGTAGCATCTTTTGTGCGCCCCGGCATTGCACACAGCAGGTGTGTGGTGTCGGTGGACGTTATGCTTGTACCTGCAAGATATTACTCTAGCCGCTTTCGGGTGCGCGCGATCAGAAGCCGATGCGCCCGCGAACTTTCTGATGAGGTCTTTATGAATGTTCCAGTTTGTTGGATATGTGTAAATGTATCACAAGCAAGATAATCTCACAATAAGAAAGATACTTTCTAAGTACATACATTTTAGCGGCGTAAACGCGATTCGCAGAGTATTAAAACATGAATGTCGCCAGTCGTTAAATACGGTAGATTGGACGTAAGAGTTATCTTAGGCTATACTCTTTTTGATGCCTGCAGATGTGTTCTGTGTTGGCAGTGATCTGTTTATTGGAAAGGAATTAGCATGAAAAACTCAAACTTTACGGGCGTCAGCACTATTCCATCTGCCTTTCTGCCCGAGGCTATCGCAGAGACGTCCGTGCAGGAACAGGAACCTGCACGCGGGAAGGGCAAGACTCCCGGGAGCAAAATTAAGAGGGTCGCCAAGGCATCCAGACCGCCGGCAACGTATGAAGAGCTCGGCATCCCCGCCGAGAAAATCCCCGTGCTCTTGGAATGCGAGAATATGTTCCGCGGGTCCGAACGCGTCGATGCCGAGCAGGTCTTCGTTAAAGGTGAGGCAGTAGCCAAGGCCAGACAGGCCTGTCCATCCCAGGAGTCGTTCGCGACGTGGTTGAAAGGTTGGTGCGGGCAGTCACGACGTACCGGTGATAACTTCATTGCGGTTCACGAACGGCTCGGCCAGTACCGGACGCTGTTCGTCGAACACAATGTGCAGCGTGTCGCGCTTTATGCGCTGTGCGCGGCGTCGCCTGAGAAGATCGAGGCGGTGGCGAACCGGTTGCGAGCAGGAGAGCGCCCGTCGGCTGCCGAGATCGGGGCCTTCGCCAGGGATGGCGCCATCAAGGCAGCTCCGCTTGCGCCAGCGAACATCGCCGGTCCCGAAGGCGTCAAGGCGTTGATCCGCGAGAAGACCGCCGCCGGGTTGCCTGCTCTCATCGGTCGCCTCTGCCGCATGCTTGAGGTTGTTCAGGAAGCCGTCCTCTGTCACGCCGGGGGTAAACCCCTGGTCAAGAAGAAGCTCGCCGAGCAGTTGGTCCAACCAGCCCGCCGAGCCCGCGCCGAACTGGAAAGTTTGGCGGCATTCGTCGAGCCCAATCCCAATGGCCCGGACTGGCTTGTGCATACGGCAAGATTCCCGGCCGATACCGGCTGGAGCCTGGTCTGGCACGTACTCTATGGCCGGCGCCGACGACTGGCCGAAGGACGACAGGTTCAGGCCATGGTTCTTGGAGAAGGTTCTGCCAAGTCTGGAATGGGCGGTCGGTCCGAAGCTTGCCTCGGCAACGGCCAAGGCCGTCAAGGCAAAGTTGGAAACTGAGGCAGCCACGCTGTCGGAGCGAAAGGTGGTGAAGCCGTCGAAAACACCACGGAAATTGAAGGGTCTCGCACAGGAGGGGAGGGACGCAGCTGAAGCCTTGTCCCCGATGTCCAAGCCGGCGCCGAAGTCGCCGGCTGCGAGCCGGAAGGTCGTCGAGGGTCCCATGGCACTGCTGAACGGCGAGCCCGCCGGCACGCCGGAAGAGGCGATCGCCCCGAAGCGCGCGGCGAAAGCCGCTGCCAAAGGCACGCCGGCGGAGGCTTACGGCGAAAGGAAGCCGATCGGACCGGAAGAGCGCGTCCGCCGGATAAAGGCGACGCTGCTGGACGTCGCGGTGCCAGGGTTTGCCGCAAGGCCGCCACGGGAAGGCTTCGTCAAGCCTCCCTTCCTCAAGGACATTCGCGAAGATAATGGCGGATCGCCGAAGATGGGCTGACGCCGGTTTCCGAACCTATCGAACCTCGAAGGCCCTCGCCACAAGCGGGGGCCTTAATTTTGGAAACTGTTTCGGGAACCTCTGACAGTCGCTGGGCGCAAGCAGCGACCGCATCGGCCGGGAAAGATGATAATGGCCCAGCGACGCTCGCGCGACCGATTGCGCGGAAGGAAGGTAAGGTAAGGCAAGAGTGGGCACGCCGGCGACCTCGCGAAGCGAGCAAGACCATCCGCACAACCTGCTTGATGACTATCGCAGTAGGCCGGCCCGCCGGCTCAAATCGAATGCCAGAGCCTTCCAGAAGCCCTTTGGGCGGAAGCTATGGATCAATAGGACAGCCTTGTCTCGCGGTGTCTTCGATTGCCTGGGAGTTCGAAGCAAGGGGTCGCCGCGAGAAACGAAAATGTCTCTCGGTGGTTTGTGGCTTGCAAGGATCACCCTCACCCTCGTGGGAGGAGGCCGATCCCCGCGCCTGCCGCCGCAATACCCTGGACAACGGAGCATCAAATGAAACTCGCACTGACCCCACCGCCCTTCCTCGCCAGGTTCGCAAGCCTCCCCGCGCGCTACCGGATCGCGCAGGACCGGCTACTCGAGCTCGACCGGACTGGCCGGCTGCGTGCCATCACCGGGCTAGAGTTCGTCCAGCGGTTGATCGACGCCCGTGCGGAACTCGACAATCCGCAGAACGGTAGAAACGCGCGAACAATACAGCTGGCGCTGCAGCAATTCGAACGTGAGGTCGGAGCCTTCGAAGAGAAGCTTGTGGAACTCGACGCGAGGCTCCAACTGAACTGACGATTGCCCAATCACATTCCGAAGAGCGTCGGCAGTCATGATCTACTCGTGGCGATGAGACGCGCATCGCCGCCCAACAGAACGAGATCCTCCTGGAATTCGGAGCCCGGAATTAACCTTGCGATCGTTTGGAGGCGATCCGCGCGATTGTGGGGATTGAGATCCGTTCCGGATCCGTTCACATAAGGATCGTTCCGGCCATGTCCGGGACAAGTCGGCCCTCGACGGTGCGCTAACACCGACGAAGGCCTGACCCGCAACCTGGATAAGAGGTCTTGGGCTATGAACAGCACTATCGTTTTTGTCTCCTTCGGGAAAGAATCTTCTCGCTTTCGGGTGGCGGTGAGCCGCGCCGATTGCCGCCGGCATTGCGCGTCACACCAATTGCCGCCGCGGCTTGCGTCCCAATAGCGGCGCGCTGAGCGCAGCCTTCCCACCCGAGACGATCGATATCTAACCGGCGAATGCCGTGCGCGGATCGATCGGGCAAACATTGCCCATTGCCGCCATGCTTTCCGGCGCCGATCGTCCCCGTCGTCATTAAGGAGAATTCCATGAGCCACAATCCTGTGCTCTCGACTTCATCGTCGGCCTCAGCATTTGTCTATTCTGCCGTCATTGCCGATCTCGAACCCGATTTCGCGCGCATGGTCGACAGGGCAATGGCCGCGGTGCTTTCCGGCGACACCAAGCCGGACATTGTCTTCGGCAACTGTGCAGGCCTCGTCTCGATGGCGCGCTCGGTCTCGTTCCATGAGGGCAATTTGCTTGAATGGGGCGTCATTCGCATCGCCGCCTGCAACCCCGACCTCCTGGTGATGCCGCAGGACAAGCCGATGCCCGTCGTGCCGGCCGCGCTGGAGTTTCTGGAACGCAACGAATGGTCGAAGCTCGAGGGCATCCGGTTGCGGTCCGAAGTGCATTCGAAAAAAACCTACACACCAGACATCGTCCTGGTGAACCGGAAGCGGCATTCGGCGCTGATCGTCGACATGAAGCGGTCGTTGGCATCCTATGCCGAGCATCGCCTCGAGGCGCTTCGACAGCGCATGATGGCCGTTGCGCTCGTCGCCGCCGATTGGCTGTACGTCGAGCGAAAAGCTCCCTTTGTCTCTGAAGTCGGCATTGCCATCATCGACGGCTCGGATGAAACCAGTGATCACTCCAAGGGGGTCTTCGGCCTCTCCGAGATCGGCGACCTGCTTGAGATTGCCGGCGCCGGCGCGGCGATGATGCATCTGCGGGCGATGTTCGCGGCGCGTGTTCGCGAGGAACTCGAACGCCAATGCCGGGCGGTCATCGTAGAGACCGAACCAACGTCTTGTCTCCGCGGCGAAAGAACCGCAGCGGTGCTTCCGCTCTTTGACGATGAAGCGGAGGGGGAACATGTCTGTCCGGCAGTTGTCCGTCTCGGCGAAGCCCGTGTCCGCCGGACGCCTGAGATCGATGCGCGGGTAAAAGTTGGCTTCGCCCGAACGCGCGCCAGCCCCTGATCGGTCGGGCGGACCGGTACTGCCCGATCCGCGCCCACCATCACCCCAGACAACCATCGATCCAAAAGCCCGCCTCGCCGGCGGCACGGAGAATTTTGTCATGAGCACACGCCTATCCGCCAGCAAGCAAAGCCTCACCAAGACAGCCGCCAGCACCGGGCAAGGCTTGTCTTCCGCCAGTGAAGCCCGGGGGGATTCCTCTTTTCCCGGAGCCGCCCGGACTACCGGCGACACCTCGAGCGTGCATGCCGATCGCATTCGGCCCTCCCGACCGTTCGTCAGCAAGAATGCGGCCTCTCGGCAAGCGTCGGACCAGACGGTGCCGGGCACGACCGCGTCCACGACGGCGCGACCGGAGCGCACCCCGCCCGTGCCATCCGGTTCATCAGGGCACTATTGCCAAGGCCGATGCGGTCGACGGCGCAGGCGCCGCTCTCGCAGCGCTCGACTGGCAGTTGCCACCGGCCATGGCGCGGGCGCGAACAGCAAGGGGATCGAACGCGCTGCTCGGCATTCTTGGCCACGGCGAAGAATGCATTGGCCTTGCAATGAGCGGGCAGATCGCCGTCTGCGACTGCCGGACCAAGCCGATGGAAGATCCGGCTGTCGCCGTGGCGCTGGCGCTGCACTATGCGCGCACCGCGGTCGATCGGGGCATCCCGATCCCCACGGTCGTGCTCGAGCTTCTTGCTCTGCGCGTGCGGGAAGGCGACCCGACCTGTCGCGCGGTCGGCGAATGGCTCGACGAGCGTGGTTTGCTCGACATCAGACTCCCACCCAGCCTGGAGAGGGATCAGTGATGACCGCGCGTCTGGGAAAACATTTTCTCCGGCGGCTCCGCCGCAATGCCGAAGCCACCGCGCTCGACCGTGCCGTCGACACCGGCATTCTCGTCGACGAGGTACGCATCATCGACGGATGCAAGGTTCGGCTCTTCACGCCGCATCTCACCATGCTGGAGAAATCCGAGGCCGAACTCACGCGGTTGCTTTTTCGTCTGGGCGGCATTGTCAGAGGTTCCAAGCGGGAGGAGAGCTTTACGGAATTCGAAGATGAGGACGGGCTTTCGCAATCGGGCGTGGTTCTGTCCTCGGGCAAACGGGGTAGCGCGGCGCGGCCAGCTTCCTCGAAAAAGAGGGGTGCGGCGGCCTTCCGGGCACATCATTTGGATTTGAGGACAAGCCTGCTCCGCCGCATCCGCCGGACAATCGAACCGCCGCAGGCGGCGGAGGTGGCGACACTTCTGATGCTGGCGCAGGCTGTTGCCGACGATCCGGCCGCGCTCGCCGAGATGCTTCGGATCCTGAAACTGCCAAGGCCGATCATCACCATCGTCGGCAAGGTCAGGGGCTTTGAGGGCTGCTTCCTGGATATGCTTCGCAGCGGCATGATTCTCCCGGGAAAGGTCGCCATCGCGAGCGGCCATGAGATTCATCGCGACGGCAGTCTTCGGTTCAGCCGCGACGAAGACGTCAGATCGCGAGCTGTTGCATTCGCCAGCCGATGGTTCGATCCCGACGACGCTGACAAAACCGACTGGCGCGTCGGTCGGGCGGCGATGGACGCTTTCCCGATCCTGGGCGTCGCCGAACACGAGAGCCGCCTGCCCGAGAGGCTGAGACGGGCGGCCCAACTCAACCTCGCATGCGGCCCGTTGAATGGGACCATCATTGGAGACACCATGACTGCCGTGCTCGGTGAGGAGCCCGAGGGTGAACTCGACCAGGTAGACTGCTCTCTGCTGACGCTCTCCGATCTCGCCATTGCTATCCGGCCCGGCGTCTCAGTCGCATCGGCCTGGGCCGTGCTTGCGCATATCGCTGGAGAAAGGCGCAAGTCGGCCGAAGCCGGAGAGGGATCCAACGGCAGTGATGGACCAGCCAGCAGCTCCAGCTCCAAGACCCATGCCAGCAACGCGACCACCAAGACGGGCCGTGGCAAGGACCAGGGTTCGGGCAGCGAGATCATCCAGCCTGCGAAACTGACCGGCGGCGAGCAGGATCGCTTCATCCCGCGCGTCGAGACGCTGACAGGGTACGGCGAAGCCCGGGACTGGTCACTGTCGTTGCAGGCTGACCTGGCGCTGTGGCGCGAGGGTAGGCTCGTGTGGGAAGAGATGACCACAAAACTGCTTCTGGCTGGCCCGCCAGGGACGGGCAAGACGAGTTTCGCAAGAGCCCTTTGCAACACGCTGCAAATCCCGCTCATCGTCACTTCCGTTGCGACCTGGTTGGAACCCGCTTACCTCGGCGACGTGCTCCGGCGCATGAAGGCGGCATTCACGGAAGCCGAAGCCAACAAGCCTGCGATCCTTTTTGTCGACGAGATCGACGGCATCGGCAAGCGGGGAAACGCGTCCCGGTCTCATGACGAATACTGGACCTCTTTCATCAACCAGGCGCTGACGCTGCTCGACGGAGCGTCGAAATCTTCCGGCGTGATCGTCGTCGGGGCGACCAACAATCCCGACGCCATCGACCCGGCGCTGCTGCGCTCGGGCAGGCTGGAAAAACACATCGTCATTCCGCGGCCCGACACCGAGGCGCTGATCGGTATCCTGCGCCATCATCTGCAAGCCGATCTCGATGCGGTGATTGCGAGTGCGCCGACACAGGCCCCCGCCCGGGCGACTGCCGCGTCCGTCTCTGAGCCTGGGGTTGGGTCTGTCCAGGCTTCGATTGCCAGCGAGGGCAGGGCGACAGGATTGAAGACGGGCACCGTCGTGGCCGACCCAGTCGACGCCGAAGCGCCTGCCACATCGCTCCATGTCACAGCGCGACAGGCGCGGGCGAACAAGCAGAGCAGGAGAGACGCATGAGCAGTCCCGTGCAGAACACATCACCCCCTCACGCACTCGTTCACGACGTGCTGCGCCGCCTTGCGCTGAAGGCGAATGGATTAACCGGCGCCGATATCGAGCGCCTCGTGCGCGAGGCCAGGCAGAAGGCGAGGCGAGAACAGAGGACGCTGGAGTGGTGTGATCTCGAAACCATTCTCACCGTGGCCAAGCCGGATAAGCCGGAGAGTTTGCGCTGGCGCATGGCGCTACACGAATCCGGTCATGCCGTCGCGCGACTGGTCCTGAAGCTCGGCAGGGTGACCATGATCACCATCGACGGGCGCGACGGCGGCGGCATGGTCGAGGGCGACCAGCCGGCTGTCGATGAGGAAACGGAGGAACGCGCCGAGGCTCTGCTGCTGATCAGGCTTGCAGGCCGCGCGGCGGAGCAAGAGCTGCTGGGTTCGGTCGCGGCCGGATCTGGCGGGACTTCGTCCAGCGATCTTGCAGGCGCCACAGAGTTGGCCGTTGCGATGGAGACGTCGCTGGGCTTTGCCCGGAATGCGCCGCTGCTCTATCGCGCAACCGACGACAAGGCTTCGCTGCTGATCTACAGTCCGGAAATTGCCAGCCGCGTCAACGCTCGGCTGGAAGCGGCCTACGCCAAGGCGTGCGAACTGATCCGGCGGTATCGAAAGGCGATCGAGACGCTTGCCCGCGCGCTCATGGACCACGACACGCTGGAGGGCGGGGAACTGGGCAGCATCTTTCAGCAACTCGAAGAAACGCTGACTGTTCTCCCGAATCCATAAAGCCCGCGGCGAACGGTGACATTCGGAACGGCAACGTCGAAGCCGCTGATGCAGCGGGCGCGAAGAATGGCGGCGAGGCCATGTCGGAGGCAAGCGGGTCGATCGCATGTGCAGCCAACTCGATCCGACGGGCCCGCAACCCAGGTCAAATCAGGAAAATTTGTGTTAATCCGATTCAGCGTCCCGGCACCGCGATTCAGAGTCCTCTGAGGACGATTCACGAGTGTGAGGAAACGATTCCGGACTCCGGACAAGCGTTGCAACTGCAAACGCCGTGCGCGTTCGGGCCGCCCGTAAACGTACGTGCACGTTGGGTCGAGTTGCAGGCAACGCATCTCACATTGAGAAAATTTGCGGTAATTCGATTCGGGCGGAGGGAATTGCGATTCAGCTCCGCGGACGATCGATTCCCACACCGGAATCGCTGTCCGCCAAACGACGCTTGTCGTATGCATGGACCGGCGCCAGACTCCTAGGGTGGAAACCTGGGAGACAAAAAGATGGTACAGTCGCGGCGCGAGAAACTGGACAAGCAGCGGGAACGCCAGCGGGCCGTTCGCATCGCTCGCAAGACTGAACGAAAGCCTTCGCGGGATGATATCGCTCGCGCGCTTCTGCATTACGCCATCGTGCAGAACCTGAAGCTTGGACGCGGGCGGGAACTTGATCGGCTGCAGGCATCGATCGTGGAGGAACTGGCTGTCCAGGGCTTTGACCGAAAAGCTGCAGACGCTGCCTTTGACGACCTCGTCGACAAATACGGCTCCGGTTGGACCTTTCAGCGCAAGCGTCATCTGCGCGGTGACAGTAAAATCGACGAGGCTGGCGGCTGACCGTGCCGTTGTCTCCCCAGGTCTTGGCGGCTTTTGCCGATCGACATGCTTTCACATCAAACGCCGTTTTCAACCGCTGTCCCGTGCTCTCCCCATTACTTCACCAAACGCCGTTTGCGAGTGAATCGCCCGCAAGATGACTATTTAGGTCGTCGCCCGAACGTGCGCCTCGCTTGGGCGAGCTTGTCGAAGTCAAGGCCATAGAGGCGGAAAAATCCACGCCATCGACGAGATCCGCGCGGGCGATGCCGCGCGCGCGGATCTCGCTGATCGCCCTGAAGCCATAGAGGTCGTGCTCGTCATCAAGCCGATGGCCAGCCTGCAGCTTGCGGTCCCGTGAGTCCACCTTGTTGTCGCGCATCTGGTCGATGTTGCCGCCCCGCAGCGAGTGGAAGACTTCCTTCCGTGTCGTGGTGACGCCGGCCTTCTCGAAAAGGCGGTTCATGTAAGAACTGGCGCTCTTGCTCGGGTCCGCGAGCCGGATGAGTTGCGGGAACAGGAACGAGTCACCCTGGTTTTGAGCCCATTCGATGAAGCCGATCTTGCGGAGAAAATCATGCAGGACGAAGAATGTAGCACTGGCGTCGGTCTTGATGGGAACGCGCTGCCAATGCCCCTCCCTGTTGAGCTGAATGCCTGACGTCTGGGCAACCCAGACGTCAGGATATTTCTCGCGGATGTCATTGCCCGTGAGGTGGACCAGCAATCCGAGACGGCGCCCGGTCAGGTGTCCGAGCAGCGGCAACATAGTCTCGTCCAGCAAGCCTCTCTCAACGCCCTTGCGGAAAATGCGGCTGATCTGGTCGGAGCTAAGCGGCTCCGCCGACTCGCGCGGGGCTGCGGTATCCGGGTAAAAAAGTATTACGCCCGAAAGCGGGTCCGGGTAGTCCAGCTCGGTGATCTTGCAACGATGATCGTCTTGACGATGGTGACATAGCCATCCTCCAGCGCCGATCGTTTCAAGGGTTTGGCCGTAAGATCGGCATTGGCGGCCAGGATCTCGCGCGCCGTCTTGTCCTTCGGCCTGTCCTTCTCTTTCGCCGGCCAATGCGTCAGGAGATGGACATAGGCCTGAAGGTCGGCCCCCGTATAGGTGTCGACGGGATGGTCGCCGATCAGTTCGATGAAAACGCCCACTCGCATCCGCGCGGTGGCGATGTCCCTGTTCTTCTCGCCCGATCTCACGGCATGGCGTTCGAAATAGTCCTCGGCGACTTCGCTCAGTAGCGGCTTCGTCGATGGCTTGCGCTCGACATAACGGCGGTCAAGCTTGAAGGCCACGGTCTTCCTGACCGAGCTGTTCTCAACCCGCCGGGCCGGCTCCGGATGGACGACGGGAGCTGAGGAGCTTGACTGGGCATGCGCGGCGGGGTCGGTCGTCACGCGAACAGCAGGCAAGGCGTCGAGAGGCCCGGCACCTCTTTGCTTTGCCATTTGTGGGAAGGTGGAAGCCGAACCTGTCTGGACCTCGCCCGCGATCTTGGCGAGCGACTGCGCCCTTAGCATGTCAGCATTCTCGATGATGAGCGCATTGCCCTCGGCGCCTTTCGCCAGTTCCCTGCCGATGCTGACCAATCCCCGGAAGCCAGCGAACACGGCCTCCTGGTGCGGGGGCGTCGGAGGGGCGGGTTGCGAGACCACCGAAAGCATGGCCTTGAGGTAGCCCTTCACCTCTGCCGCGGTCAGTTCGGGACTGTCATTGGCGAAGTCCGAAGCGTCCTCGCCGTCCCTTTCGTCCGCGTTCTTGGTGCCCTCGTTTTCCAATCTGGCCGTCCTGATCTGGTCGAAGCGGTTTCTGGCGAGCGCCGCCAGTAGTTCAGCCTTGACGCGCGCCTGGCGTGCAGTCATCGCGCCCAGCCCGAGCCGGACGAAGTGCGCGTCCCCTCCACTGAGGTCGCCGGGCAGTCTAATCTGGAAAGGATAAACGGAACCTGACCGGACGAGGTAGCGGCCGGGCGAAGCGCTGCCGCTCGATCGCGGCGCATTTTCAGGATCTTCGAACGATGCATCCAATGATACGTCGCGCGATACATTCAACGATACACGCACCTGAGAAACTCCCATTCTCGGGAGCCGCCGGGAGACTTTTCAGAACGGGATCAGGCGCTTGCGCAGAATGTGGGTTCGAGTCCGAGACCCCTGGCGGAGAGGGAGGGATTCGAACCCCCGATGGGCTTGCACCCATGCCGCATTTCGAGTGCGGTGCATTCGACCACTCTGCCACCTCTCCGCGGTCATGGTCGGCCGTTGCCGGCGCGGCGCACTAGATAACGGCTGAACGGGCAGGTTACAAGGCCAAATCCGTGAGTTATTTGGCTTGCGGGACAAGCGGCGGATTCACGGCGGGTCCGGTGCAGGGAGACGCAGGCAAATTGTCGACCTGCCATGCATCCTTGTCTCCACGACGGCAGCGCGGTGCGGTGCTGCCGTCGTGGCCAGTGCTGCCCGCCAATAACAGTCCCGGCGCGGCTGTTTGCCTTGACTCGCACCCAACCTTCGGTTAGGGACAGCGCGCAATCGGCGTGGAGGGTTCTTCCGCGCCGCTTGTTTTTTGAACCCGCAGACTGACAAAAAGACGGCTGAACCGCCAGAGGCGGCTCATCAAGGCCGACCGAACAGCGAAAGGCAAAAAATGTTCGCAGTCATTAAAACGGGTGGCAAGCAGTATCGCGTTGCCGCCAACGATCTCCTGAAGATCGAAAAAGTCGAAGCCAATGTCGGCGATATGGTCGAGATCGGTCATGTTCTCGCGCATGGCGAGGGCGAAAATGTCACGTTCGGCGCGCCGTTCGTCGACGGCGCGGTGGTCACCGCCGAAGTCGTCGCGCAGGGCAAGAACCGCACCGTCATCGCCTTCAAGAAGCGCCGCCGGCAGAACTCGCGCCGCAAGATCGGCCATCGCCAGCTTCTGACCACCGTGCGGATCTCCGAGATCCTGCTGGGTGGCGCCAAGCCGACGAAGACGGCAGCGGTCAAGGCGCCGAAGAAGGAAGCCAAGGCAGAGGCCGCCACCGAAGCGAAGGCGGAAGCCGCGCCGAAGAAGGAGCCCAAGGCCAAGGCAGCCGAGACAAAGGCAGCCGAGACCGCGGCAGCACCGCTGTTCAAGGCGCCGAAGGGCGAGCCGGACGATCTGACCGTGATCAAGGGCATCGGCCCGGTCGCAGCCAAGGATCTCAACGAGCAGGGCATCATCACCTTTGCCCAGCTCGCCAAGCTGACCGACAAGGATGTCGCCAAGATCGACGAGCACATGCCCTTCAGCGCCGACCAGATCAAGGACTGGCGCGAGCAGGCCAAGGAATTGGCGGCGAAGTAATTTTTCTGGCGATTAGCTCGCCGGATCGGACTTGAAACGGAACGCGAACGCGTTCATAACGCCTTTTAGGCGCCTTGCGGCGCAACGGAGTTAGTTAGATGGCACACAAGAAAGCTGGCGGCTCGTCGCGCAACGGTCGCGACTCGCATTCCAAGCGTCTGGGCGTGAAGAAGTTCGGCGGCGAAGCCGTCATCCCGGGCAACATCATCATTCGTCAACGCGGCACCACGTGGCATCCCGGCGTCAATGTCGGCATGGGCACGGACCATACGCTTTTTGCGCTCGAGACCGGCGCCGTGACGTTCAACAAAAAAGCCAACGGCCGAACCTACGTATCGGTCAACCCGATTACCAAAGCCGCGGAGTAGCCGGTTCCGCACTAGAACACCGGCGCCCATCTCGGGACCGGTGTCTGGCAAAGCCAGGAAAAGGATCAGGGGAGATGGGTTTCCATCTCCCCTTTTTCTTGTGCCTGGAGGACTTTCAATGGTTGCCGAAGCGGAAGACTCAGAAGACGAAAGTTACGCGATAGACTGCCCGGTGCTGGTCACCGAGCAACTGGTGATGCGGGCGCCGCACGAAGGCGATATCGCGCAACTGGTCGAGCTTGCCGACAACCGTCATGTCGCCGAAATGCTGGCCCGCATGCCGCACCCCTATGGCGAGGCCGAGGCCCGCTCTTTCCTCGCCATGACCAAGTCGCGCCGTGCCGGCATCGCCTTTGCCCTGACGCTGGCCGGCACCGAGACGTTCGTGGGCTGTGCCGGCCTCAACACCACCGATCGCGGCCTGGAACTCGGCTACTGGATCGGCGAGCCTTACTGGAAGAAGGGCTATGCGACCGAAGCAGCGCATGCGCTGGTCGATCTCGCCTTCCAAAGGACGTCGATCCAGGTGCTGCATGCCTCGACGCGGGTCATCAATCCGGCCTCGCGCCGCGTCATCCACAAGTGCGGCTTCCAATATGCCGGCCAGGGCATGCTGAACTCGATCGTCGCCGGCCAGGTGCCGGTCGAGCGCTACAGGCTCGACAGGAAGACCTGGACCAGCCTGCGGAACTGGGTCCACTTTTGATGGATGAAGCCGGTCAAGCCAATGGTCGACAGCAGCGATATTGAAGCGGTCGCGATCGCGCCGATGACGTCCGGGGATGTTGAAAGCTTTCACCGGGCGCTCGATGTCGTAGCGCGTGAGCGAAAGTACCTGTCCTTCCTCGAGGCGCCACCGCTGGATCAAACCCGAAGTTTCGCGATGGATCGTATCGGCAGAGGCGATCCAGGGTTCGTGGCCGTTGTCCGCGGTGAGGTCGTCGGCTGGTGCGACATCTCACGCCATGACCGGCTTATCCATGCTCATCGCGGCACCCTCGGAATGGGGATTGTTCCCTCTTATCGGGGGCATGGCCTGGGATTGCGGCTGATCAATGCGACCTTGGCGCAGGCGCGCAAGGTCGGCTTTGTCCGCATCGAGCTTTCCGTGCATTCCGACAATGCGCGCGCCATCTCTCTTTACGACAAGGTCGGGTTTGTCAGGGAGGGCGTACAGCGCGACGCCGTCCATATCGACGGGAAATACCGCGATACGATCATGATGGCGATCGTCGAACGCGAAAACGCTGCCAGATGAATGGCCATCAGCCCAGTTCGACCCAGACCGGCAGGTGGTCCGAACCGACGGCCTTTCGGTCGACCCACAGGCGCTTCAGGGATTTGGCGAGCGAAGCGCTGGTGAAGATGTAGTCGATGCGCTTGTGGCGGTTGGGATTGGTGGGTTGCTTGGGATCGACCCAGCTGACGAGATCGTCGCCGGTGGCGTTCAGGCGCAACGCGGCATCGACGGCAAAGTCGGCGGTCAGCGGCATGCCGAATTCATGGTCCGGCCGGCCGGCGAGTTCGACATATTCGGGCGATCCGGCCAGCATGTTGAAATCGCCCATGCCGACAAAGGCTTCGGGATGCGGCAATTCCGGCAGGCCGATCTCGGCGACGCCGGACAATGCGCCGCCTTCGAGCGCGTAGTTCAACAGGCGCCGGCGCAGGAACTGGATCTGGCTGGCGCGTTCGACCGGGCTGCGGTGATCGAGATGGATGGAATAGAAGCGGATGAAACCAAGCGGCGTCTCGATCAGTGCTTCCAGCGCTCCACGCTGGAAGTTCATCATCTCGAAGCTGCGGCTGCGCGGCAAAAGCAGGTTGCGCGACAGATGAATAGGCGTCTTCGACAGCACCATATTGCCAAGCTGGAAGGTCGTGGTGATGGCGCGGCCGTTCTCGAGGCGCGAGCCGATATTGGCCTCGAAATTGCTGCCATAGACGGCGAAATAGTCAGGCAGCGCCTCGCCGATCTCGGCGACCATATCACGGCCGCCGTTCCTGGGGTTGTTGCGGGTCACTTCCTGCAACGCGATCACATCGGCGCCGCGCACGGCATCAGCGATGCGCCCGACATTGTACTGCGCGTCGAGGCCGATGCCGTACTGGATGTTATAGGTTACAAGCTTCATTCCGACATCTCTCCGGCCAATCCCGCGCGACCATTGTCATAAAACGTCCTCGCCCTTCGCCGCGCCTTGGTTTAGAGCAAGGCCGAAGGTTTAGAGCAATGCCGCAAAGCCACTAGTAGAAACTGCGAATCCCATGAAATTTCTCGATCAAGCCAAAGTCTACATACGCTCCGGTGACGGCGGCGCCGGTTCGGTGTCGTTCCGGCGCGAAAAATTCATCGAGTTCGGCGGGCCGGACGGCGGCGATGGCGGCCGTGGCGGCGATGTCTGGCTGGAAGCGGTCAACGGGCTGAACACGCTCATCGACTACCGCTACCAGCAGCATTTCAAGGCCAAGACCGGCGTCCATGGCATGGGCCGCAACATGACCGGTGCCAAGGGCGCCGACGTCACGCTGAAAGTGCCGGCGGGAACGCAGGTGTTCGAAGAAGACAATGAGACGCTGATCTGCGACCTGACCGTGGTCGGCCAGCGCTTTCTGCTGGCCAAGGGTGGCAATGGCGGTTTCGGCAACCAGCATTTCAAGACTTCGACCAACCAGGCGCCGCGCCGCGCCAATCCCGGCCTGCCGGGCGAAGAGCTCAACATCTGGCTGCGGCTGAAGCTGATCGCCGATGCCGGGCTGGTCGGGCTGCCGAATGCCGGCAAGTCGACATTCCTCGCCGCCGTCACCGCGGCCAAACCTAAGATCGCCGATTATCCGTTCACGACGCTGCATCCCGGCCTTGGCGTTGCCCGCATCGACGCGCGCGAATTCGTCATTGCGGACATTCCGGGTCTCATCGAAGGCGCGCATGAGGGCGTCGGCATCGGTGACCGCTTCCTTGGCCATGTCGAGCGCACGCGCGTGCTGCTGCATCTGGTTTCGGCGCAGGAGGAAAATCCGGGCAAGGCCTACAAGACCGTGCGCGCCGAGCTCGAGGCCTATGGCAACGGCCTGACCGACAAGGTCGAGATCGTGGCGCTTTCCCAGGTCGACACGCTCGATGCCGAGGCGCGCAAGAAGAAGGTCGCGTCGCTAAAGCGCGCCGCCGGGCGTGCGCCGATGCTGTTGTCGGCGGTCACCGGCGAGGGTGTCGAGGCGGTGCTGCGGGCGCTGATGGCGGTGGTGGGCGAGGCGCGTGCGCGGACCGCTGCCCCGGTCGAGACGCGCTGGGACAAGTAGGCCATGCAGTCGCTGAAAAAATATCGGCGCATCACCGTCAAGATCGGCTCGGCGCTGCTCGTCGACCGCGCGACGGGCCTCAAGCGCGACTGGCTGGCCTCGCTTGCCGACGATATTGCGGTGCTTGCGCAGGGCGGCGCTGAAATCCTCGTCGTCTCCTCCGGCGCCATCGCGCTTGGCCGCACCATTCTTGGCCTCGGCAAGCGGGCCTTGAAGCTCGAGGAGAGCCAGGCGGCGGCAGCCGTGGGGCAGATTGCGCTGGCCGGCGCCTGGTCGGATGCGCTTGGCAAAGGCAGCCTGAAATCGGGCCAGATCCTGCTGACGCTCGGCGACACCGAGGAGCGCCGCCGTTATCTCAACGCGCGGGCGACGATCTCGACGCTTTTGAAGATGAAGGCGGTGCCGGTCATCAACGAGAACGACACGGTCGCGACTTCCGAAATCCGCTATGGCGACAATGACCGGCTGGCGGCCCGCGTCGCCACCATGATGGGCGCGGACCTTCTGGTGCTGCTTTCCGACATTGACGGGCTCTATACGGCGCCGCCGGCGCGGGACCCCAAAGCAAAGTTCATTCCGGTGGTCGACCGGATCACGCCTGATATCGAGGCGATGGCGGGTGCCGCTGCTTCCGAATTGTCGCGCGGCGGCATGCGGACGAAGCTCGATGCCGGCAAGATCGCGACCGCCGCCGGCACCGCGATGATCATCACGTCCGGCACACGGCTGTCGCCGCTGATGGCGATCGAGCGAGGCGAGCGCGCCACCTTCTTTCGGCCGCGCAGCAATCCGGTCAAGGGCTACAAGACCTGGATCGCCGGCCAGCTCGAACCGGCCGGCAGGCTGACGGTCGATGCCGGTGCCATCGGTGCGCTTCTGTCGGGTAAGTCGCTGCTGCCGGCCGGCGTCAAACTCGTCAGCGGCAATTTCTCGCGCGGCGACACGGTGGCGATCCTGTCGCCCGAGGGCCGCGAGATCGCGCGGGGGCTGGTTGCCTATGATGCCGCCGATGCCGTAAGGATCGCTGGCCTGAAGACGGCCGAGATCGAAACCGTGCTCGGCTACGAGGCGCGGTCTGCAATGATCCACCGCGATGACCTTGTGGTGAGCCATTCCGGTGACCAAGTAGGGGCAAGCGACCAAGTACTGGCCGGTGGCGCCGTAAGCGGAGGATGAGCCATGCTGAAACTGCATGAAAAATCCGGGGACGACACCGTCGCGCTGATGGCCGATATCGGCCGCCGGGCCCGGGCTGCCGCCCGACCGTTGGCCATCGCCACGACCGCCGCCAAGAATGCTGCACTCCTCGCCATGGCGGAAGCGATCATTGCTCGTGAGCAGGACATCCTCGACGCCAACGCCATCGATGTCTCGAATGGCGAGGAATCAGGGCTTTCCGCCTCCTTCATGGATCGGTTGAAGCTCAATCCGGCGCGCATTCTAGCCATGGCCGAAGGCATCAGGGAAATCGCCGCGCTCCGCGATCCGGTCGGCGACGTCATCGCGCAATGGGACCGGCCGAACGGCTTGCATATCCAGCGCGTGCGCACGCCGCTCGGCGTCGTCGGCGTCATCTATGAGAGCCGCCCGAACGTGACGGCGGATGCCGGCGCGTTGTGCCTCAAGGCCGGCAATCCGGTGATCCTGCGCGGCGGCTCGGATTCGCTCAATTCTTCGGCCGCCATCCATGCCTGCATGGTCGAAGGGCTGAAGGAAGCCGGCCTGCCGGAAGACGCCATCCAGCTGGTGCCGACCACCGATCGCGCCGCCGTAGGCGAGATGCTGAAGGGCCTTGACGGCACGCTCGACGTCATCATTCCGCGCGGTGGAAAAAACCTTGTCGGGCGGGTGCAGACCGAGGCCCGGGTGCCGGTTTTCGCCCATCTCGAAGGCATCTGTCATCTTTACATCGACCGCTCCGCCAAGCTCGACATGGCGGTGAGGATCGCGGTCAACGCCAAGATGCGGCGCACCGGTGTCTGCGGCGCCGCCGAGACACTGCTGGTCGACCGTGCGGTTGCCTCCACGCATCTGGTGCCGATCCTCGACGCACTTCGCGCTGCCGGTTGCGAGATCCACGCCGATGCCGAAGTGCTGAAAGTGTTTTCCGACGCCAAGCCTGCCACCGATCTCGACTGGGTGACCGAATATCTCGACGCCATCATCGCGGTGAAGCTGGTCGACGGTATCGGTGGTGCGATCGAACACATCGAAACCTTTTCCTCGCATCACACCGAGGCGATCGTCGCCGAGGATGCGCAGGTCGTCGAGCGCTTCTTCAACGAGATCGATTCGGCGATCCTGCTGCACAACGCCTCGACGCAGTTCGCCGACGGCAGCGAGTTCGGCATGGGCGCCGAGATCGGCATCGCCACCGGCAAGATGCATGCGCGCGGACCAGTCGGCGTCGAGCAGTTGACTTCGTTCAAATACCGCGTGCGTGGGTCTGGGCAGGTGAGGCCTTGAAGCTTTTCGACGTCAGAGCCTGAGGCGTTGCGCCCAGCCACCCCCCTCTGTCCTGCCGGACATCTCCCCCTCAAGGGGGGAGATCGGCTGTTGTTTCTGATTTCACCAATTGCTGCCGCCGCAGAATTTCTGCCGTCAGTGACGCTGCCAATCTCCCCCCTTGAGGGGGAGATGTCCGGCAGGACAGAGGGGGGCGCCTAGCACCATGCTGTCGTCCCTTCAGCCCGCAATCCCCTCCCACTATCTCAAAATGCCACATGCCGAGAAAGGGCTGGCCGTCGGCCTGTTCGGCGGTTCGTTCAATCCGCCGCATGCAGGCCATGCGCTGGTCGCCGAAATCGCGCTGCGACGCCTGGCACTTGACCAGTTGTGGTGGATGGTGACGCCGGGCAACCCGCTGAAGAACACAGGCGAACTGGCGCCGTTGAGCGAGCGATTGCAACTCTCAGAGCAGACCGCCAAGAACCCGAAGATCAAGGTCACCGCTTTCGAAGCCGCCCATCACGTCCGCTACACCGCCGACACGCTGGCGCTGGTCAAGGCGCGCAACCCCGGCGTCGATTTCGTCTGGATCATGGGTGCGGATAGTTTGCGCGATTTCCATCGCTGGCAACGCTGGCGCGAGATCGTCATGACCTTCCCGATCGCCGTCATCGACCGGCCGGGAGCGACGCTGTCGTTCCTGTCCTCGGTCGTTGCCAAGACGTTCGACTATGCGCGCGTCGACGAAGGCGATGCGCCGAGGCTTGCCCGCATGAAGGCGCCGGCCTGGACCTTCATCCACGGCCCACGCTCGTCGCTGTCATCGAGCGCGATCCGCAAGCTGGCGAAGGGGTAAGACCGCTCGCCCGGTCATGTCGCTTTTATCGCTCCCTTTGCCTGTTTCGTGGGCGATCCTGAGCAGGCATGTCGATTCCCAGGAAAAACCGCAGCGAAGTCGAGCAGGGCACCGAGCCCACGCCGTTGATCGCGATTGCCAGCGTCATAGTGTCGATGGCACTGATCGCCGTCGGCAACGGGCTGATGTTCGCCTATATTCCGGTCCGGCTTGGCGCCGAGGGCTTCGATCCGACCTGGGCCGGGCTGATCATCACCGGGCTTTCGGCCGGCGGCCTCGCCGGCTGTATCCTCACCGGACCGCTGGTGCGAAGGGTTGGCCATGCCCGCGCCTTCATGGTGCTGTCGGCGCTGATCGCGCTGGCCAATGCTGCTGTCGGCGCCGGCCCGCATCCGCTGTTGTGGATCGCGGCCCGCGCGCTCTACGGCTTTGCCATATGCGGCCTGTTCATCGTTGCGCAGAGCTGGCTCAACGATGCCATTGCCAATGCCATCCGCGGCCGGGTGATGGCTTTCTTCTACGTTGCCTATGTCGCTGGGCTCGGTGTCGGCTACGCGACGCTGGCGCTGGTCGACATCAGGACGGCGGATGCACCGTTGATCGGCATCGTCTTCACCGCTTTGTCGATCCTTCCCGTCGGGATGACCCGGCTGGCCCAACCGCCCGCACCGCAGGCGGCCTCGGTGGCGCTCGGACGGGCCTGGCGGATTTCGCCCGTCGGCGTTGCCGGCATGCTGGCGGTCGGCGGCCTGTCTATGTCCATCGCGGGCTTCGCGCCGATCCACGCCACGGCCAAGGGCTACAGCCAGGCCGATGTGGCGTTGCTGCTTTCGGCGATGCCCGTCGGCACGCTGATCCTGCAGATCCCGCTTGGCTGGATTTCCGACCGCACCGACCGCCGCTATGTGCTGATCGCCGCATCCGCGCTCGCCATGCTCGCCGGCCTGTTCGCGCTTGGGTTCGATGGGGGCGCGCTGGCGGCGCTGGTGGTGATTTACATTATCTGGGATGGCGCCTCGGAATCGATCTATTCGCTTTCCAGCGCGCATGCCTCCGACCGTGCCGGCAAGGAGGACATGGTGGCGCTGTCCAGCTCGCTTTTGTTTGCGTGGTCGCTTTCGGGCTTTATCGTGCCCGGCATCGTAACGGCGCTCTCGGCTGCCTTCGGGACGCAGACCTTCATCTATGTGGCGATCCTCATTGCCGCTGCCTTCTGCCTGTTCGTGCTCTTGCGCGTGTTCACGACGCGTCCAGTTCCCGCCGGTGAAACCGGCAGTTTCGCGCCGATGACGGCCCAGGCGCCACTGCCGGTCGAACTGGCCTTCGCGCCGGACGAGCAGGATCGGCGCAACGGCTAACCGATCATTGCCGGCGAGCTTCCGGCGTCGGTGCTTCCGGCGGCGGCAGCGGGATCGATATGCCTTCCGAGTCGAATTGCTGCTTGGCGCGCTTGGTGAGGTCGGTCTGGGTGGCGAAGAAATCCGCCGAGGATGTCCAGTAGCGCAAGGCAATCGACACGGTGCTGTCGCCCAATGTCGCGACGAAAGCGATCGGCGCCGGCTCACGTTTCACCCGCCGGTCGGCGGTGGCAATGGCGAGCAAAGTCTTCTGGGCGCGGTCGATGTCGTTCCAGGAGCCGATGGAGAGCGTGATGTCGGCACGGCGTACACCGTTGCGGGTGAAGTTGCGCACCGGCTGATTCCACAGCGTCGAATTGGGCGCCAGGATATAGACGCCTTCGGCGGTCCTGAGCTTGGTCGCGAACAGGCCGATCTCCTCGATCGTGCCGGCAATCGAACCGACCTCGACCGATTCGCCGATGCGGAATGGCCGCAGCGCCAGAAGCATGATGCCGGCGGCAATGTTCTGCAGCGTGCCTTGCAAAGCCAGGCCGATGGCCAGGCCGATGGCGCCGATGGCGGCAATGATCGACGCCGTCTGCACGCCGAATTGGCCTAGCACCATGATGGTGACGAGGATCAGGATAGCGTAGCGGACGATCTTGGAAAAGAAATGCCGCAACGTTGCGTCGAAACCATGGATATGGCCGAGGCCGACGAAGATCGAACGTTCGGCAAGCCCGGCGATGATGTAGCCGACAACCAAAAGGATGACGGCGCCGATGGCCGAGAAAGAGTATGAAACGATCAGCGTGCTCAGTTGCGCGAGGCCAGCCTGGACGGTGGCAAGGGTGTTTTGCGGGTCGATCGGCATGGTGAAAATCCGGTTGGTCGGTGAGCCGATAACCCGTACGGGGAGCGAGGGTTCCGATCTTTTCCGACGTGCGGCGGAACCACAGGATCGAGAATACGTTCGTGCCAGGCAGGTGCCGTCTTGAAACTGTAAGGGAACTCTGCCTATCTAAGTGGCGTCACCTGCTTTTAAGGGTGATTTGGTTGTTCTTGCTGCGAAAGGAAATACACTGAGAACAGCACTGCGGAAGAAGGCCGATATCATGCCTTCGCCGGCCAGGATCAGCGTAGACGACGCCGTGTCCCGCGCCATCAAGACAGTCCTTGCCAGTCTGGAAGACTCCAAGGCCGAAAACATTGTCTCCATCGACATCCAGGGAAAATCGAGCCTCGGCGACTACATGGTCGTCGCTTCGGGTCGATCGCACCGTCATGTTGCGGCTGTCGCCGATCATCTTCTCAAAGCGCTCAAGGATGCCGGGCTCGGCACGGCGCGCGTTGAGGGGTTGGCAGGCGCCGACTGGGTCCTGATCGATTCGGGCGACATTATCGTCCATGTCTTCCGCCCCGAAGTCCGCGAATTCTACAATCTTGAAAAGATGTGGCAGGCGCCGGATCTCGAGGAAGAAACCCTCCACTAAGCCGCCTTTGTTTTGATGCATGTCATCGCATGCATTAGCGGCTTATAGGGGCGAGGATGAAGATATCAGTTCATGCCGTGGGCCGGATGAAAGCCGGCCCCGAGAAGTTGCTCGCCGACCGCTATTTCGAGCGTTTCGCCAAGAGCGGCCCTGCGGTGGGGCTCGAATTCGCCGGCATTGCCGAGATCGCCGAAGGTCGCGGCCAGACCGCCAACGAGCGGCGGCGTGAGGAAGGCCAGAAGCTGCAGATGCAATTGCAGCCTGGCACCGCGCTGATTCTGCTCGACGAACGCGGCAAAAGCTTTTCCTCGGAAGATTTCGCCGGGCGCCTCGGCGTGTTGCGTGACGGTGGCCGCAAGGCGCTGGTCATCGCCATCGGCGGCGCCGACGGCCACGACCAGTCGCTGCGCGATCAGGCCGAATTGGTGATGTCGTTCGGATTGCTGACCTGGCCGCATCAATTGGTGCGGGTGATGCTGGGAGAGCAGCTCTATCGGGTGGCAACCATCCTTTCGGGACATCCCTATCATCGCTCGTAAACCGGTGAATTGGCGCGACTCACGCGGATTTCCGCCCCAATGCCATGCAAGACTGGCTTTTGGTATTATGCATGTCGCATTGCGGAACCTGACCACTTTTGGGCGACATGCGTTCGGAAACGGGCCTTTCAAACATGGTTGATGGTTCGTTAACGAAGCCGCAGATAGAGTCGACACCGAATGTCTGAAGGCTGGAAATCGAGAACGGGCTCATGGCGCGCGCGCTGCGGCATCGCGGCGGCGGTGCTTGTCCTGTCGCTGCATGCGGGGCAGGCCGAAAATACGCTCGACATGGCTCCTGATCCGGACCAGAGCAGGGCGGAATACGAGCGGGTCTCGAAGGAGATCACGCTGTCGTCGGAACGGTTGGCCAAGCTCTCCGCCGACATCGCGACCATCAAGAAGGATCACGCCTCGATCACCGCCGCCCTGATCCAGTCGGCGATGACCGAGCAGAAGCTCGGCCAGGACATCGAGGACATCGGCGCCAGGCTGGAAGGGCTGAAGGGCCAGGAACAGACGATTCGCGCTTCGCTCGCGGCGCGACGCGACGTGCTGGCCGAAGTGCTGGGCGCGCTGCAGCGCATGGGGCTGAACCCGCCGCCGGCGATCCTGGTCAAGCCCGAGGACGCGCTGTCGTCGGTGCGCAGTGCCATCCTGCTCGGCGCGGTGGTGCCGGAATTGCGTCAGCAGACCGATATCCTGCTCGCCGATCTCAAGGAGCAGACCAAGGTCACGGCCTCGATCGAGGCCGAACGAGCGCGGCTGACGGCGGCGGTCGGCGACCAGGCCGCGGAAAAAAAACGGCTCGGCATGCTGCTGGAAGCCAAGCAGAAGCTCGAAGCCGACACGCAAACGCAAATGGCCGCTGAAAAGCAGCGATCCGAGGCGCTGGCGGCCAAGGCCGGCAGCCTGAAGGAATTGATCGCGTCGCTCGAAGCGCAAGCCGACAAGACCCGCAAGGCTGCCGATGCGGCCAAGGCCGCCGAGCAGAAGACGGCGGACAGCGACAAGACGTCAACGCCGGCGGAACTGGCGTCGCTGCCGGTGCCGGAAGGCAACCAGCTTGCCGCCGTAGCGCCTTTTTCAGCGCTGCAGGGACAGATCGCGCTACCGGTGACCGGCCGCATCAAACGGCGATTCGGCGCCGATGACGGTAACGGCGCGGTGATGCTTGGCGACATGGTTGCGACACAATCGGGAGCCATCGTTACCGCGCCGGCGGATGGGAATGTGCTTTATGCGGGGCCGTTTCGCTCTTATGGTCAACTCTTGATCCTGAACGCAGGCGACGGCTATCATGTCGTTTTGGCGGGGATGAGCAGAATCAGCGTCGCAACCGGTCAATCAGTGCTCGCAGGAGAGCCGGTCGGCGCGATGGGAGAGGCCAGGGTGGCGAGCACCTCGGTTTCGAAGAATGGAAATGCCACGCCGGAACTCTATGTCGAGTTTCGCAAGGATGGAAAACCCGTCGATCCGACCCCATGGTGGGCGGACCGTTTTTCTGGAAGGACGTGAATAATGCGGAAACTGTCGCTTCTGTTTGCCGGTGCGCTGATGGGCGCCTCCGCCATGAGCCTTGTTTATGGCACGCCCGGCTCGGCGGCGAACGCTGCAGGGTCGGAGACCTACAAGCAATTGGCGATCTTCGGCGATATCTTCGAGCGGGTGCGGGCACAGTATGTCACACCGCCCGACGACAAGTCGCTGGTCGAGAACGCCATCAACGGCATGCTTGCCTCGCTTGACCCGCACTCCTCCTACATGAATGCCGAGCAGGCGCAGGATATGCGCGTCCAGACCAAGGGCGAGTTCGGCGGCCTCGGCATCGAGGTCACGATGGAGAACGATCTGGTCAAGGTGATCACACCGATCGACGACACACCGGCTGCCAAGGCTGGCGTGCTGGCCGGGGACTATATCGCCAAGATCGACGGTGAAGAGGTTCGCGGCCTGACCCTCAACGACGCGGTCGACAAGATGCGCGGCCTGGTCAACACGCCGATCAAGCTGACCATCCTGCGCCAGGGCGCCGACAAGCCGATAGAACTGACGGTCGTGCGCGACATCATCAAGGTCAAGGCGGTCAAGTTCCGGGTCGAAAACGACATCGGCTACATGAAGATCACCTCCTTCACCGAAAAGACCTATGACGACCTCGAGAACGCCATCGACACCATCAAGAAGCAGGTGCCGGACGACAAGCTCAAGGGCTACGTGCTCGATCTGCGCCTCAATCCGGGTGGTCTGCTCGACCAGGCGGTGAGCGTGTCCGATGCCTTCCTCAACCGCGGCGAGATCGTCTCGACGCGCGGCCGCGATCCCAAGGACGTCACTCGCTTCGACGCCAAGCCAAAGCAGGTCGACGACATCAACGGCAAGCCGATGATCGTTCTGGTCAATGGCGGTTCGGCCAGCGCGTCGGAGATCGTCGCCGGCGCGCTGCAGGATCTGCGCCGCGTCACGGTGGTCGGCACGCAGTCCTTCGGCAAAGGTTCGGTGCAGACCATCATTCCGCTCGGCGAGAATGGCGCGCTCAGGCTGACGACGGCGCTCTATTACACGCCGTCCGGCAAGTCGATCCAGGGCAAGGGCATCACGCCCGACATCAAGGTCGACCAGCCATTGCCGCCGGAACTGCAGGGCAGGGACCTGACGCGCGGCGAATCCGATCTCAAGGGCCATATCAAGGGCGCCGACGAGGGCACGACCGGTTCGGGCTCGGCGGCCTATGTGCCGCCGGATCCGAAGGACGATCTGCAGCTCATTTATGCCGAGCAGCTGCTGCGCGGCCAGAAGACCGATCCGTCCTTCCCGCCCAATCCGCAGAAGGCCGTTCTCAACCAGTAGCGGCGGGCCGGACAAGTAGGTCTGGCCGCCCGATGGAAGCAATGCGAAGCTGCCGGGACCGAAAGGTTCCGGCAGTTTGATTCGGGGGCAAGGCAAAACCCCAGACACGGCGCCAGGGGTGCGTCAGGATTGATGAATTCGCGCATGTCTTTTCGAAGCGGTTTCGTCTTCGAAGCTGATGCGCCCGGGGATTAGGGCTTGGCTGATATAGGCAAGGACATCGAACGCCCGCTCGGACAGGCTGTCCGGTCGCCGCGCGCCGCCGGCAAGGTCAGCGGCGGCACGGTCTTGGCGGCCTTGGCCGCGCTGGCTGTGGTCGGCGTCTCCGGCGCGATCGCGCTCAGGGAAAAGCCGTTTCGAAAGCCGCAAGAAGTTGCCGTTTCGACACCGAAAGTAGCTGCGGCGGCCGAACCCGCTGCCATGCCGGCCGCATTGGCCCCGGTGGCGACGCCAAAACCGGAGACGCCGGCAAAGACAGGCGGGCCGCAGATCATCCACGTACAGACGGAAGAGGGCGATGGCCCGCCCAAGGCGGGGATCGTCATTCGCGACCCATCGACCATCGGCCAGAACCTGAAGATCGCGCATATTCCCGACAAGGCGCTGATCGAAGGCAGCGAAACCGGGCCTTTGCCTGTGCGCGGGGCTGACGGTCGGCGGCCGTTCGACGTCTATGCGCGGCCCTGGTCGGGCGGGCGTGGGGCGCGGGTGGCGATCGTCATCGGCGGGCTTTCGGTTTCGCAGACAGGCACCCAGGCGGCCATCGCCAAGCTCCCGGCGGAAGTGACGCTGGCCTTCGCGCCGCAAGGCAACAGCATCGGCCGCTGGATGCAGGCGGCCCGGCAGAGCGGCCACGAGATCGTCATGCAGGTGCCGCTCGAACCATTCGACTATCCAAACATCAATCCCGGTCGCAACACGCTGACGGTGGCGGCGAGCGCGGACGAGAATTTGAAGAACCTGCACTGGGCGCTGTCGCGGACGACCAACTACACCGGCGTCATGAACTACATGGGCGCGCGCTTTTCCGCCGATGCGGCGGCGATGGAGCCGTTCATGGCCGAACTCGGCAAACGCGGCCTCGCCTATATCGACGACGGCTCATCGGTGCGCAGCCTGGCGCCCAACCTGGCGCTCAGGGATGGTGTGCCCTTCGTCTCCGGCGACATGGCGATCGATGCGGTGCAGGACCGCGGCGAAATCCTGAAGAAACTCGACAGTCTCGAAGCGACCGCGCGGGCCAAAGGCACTGCCGTCGGCATCGGCTCGGCCTTCGATCTGACGGTTGACACCGTGTCGTCCTGGGTGGTTGAGGCCAAGAAGCGCGGCATCGAGATCGTGCCGGTTTCAGCGGTGGCCGTTGACCCGCAAAAAGGCTAGCCACGTCCTGATTGGACGACGACCGGAAAGACTGACCGATGCCGAAGACAAAACAAATCGACCGCGAAACGCTGCCTTATCGGCCCTGTGTCGGATTGATGATCCTCAATGCCGAAGGCCTGGTCTGGGTCGGGCATCGCATTGCCGAGCCGGACAGCGAATTTGCCGGCACGACGCAGCTTTGGCAGATGCCACAGGGCGGCATCGACAAGGGCGAGGAGCCGTTGCAGGCGGCAGAGCGCGAACTCTATGAAGAGACCGGCATGCGAGGCGTCTCGCTGCTGGCCGAAGCGCCCAACTGGATCAACTATGATTTGCCGGACCATCTCGTCGGCATCGCCTTCAAGGGCCGATATCGCGGCCAGACGCAGAAATGGTTCGCCTTTCGCTTCCACGGCGATACCAGCGAGATCCAGATCAACCCGCCGCCGGGCGGCCATACCGCGGAATTCGACAAATGGGCATGGCGGCCGATGCGGGACCTGCCCGACCTGATCGTGCCGTTCAAGCGCCATGTCTATGAGGACGTGGTGGCGGCGTTCCGCCATCTGGTGCAATAGCCCTGGCAGGAAACGACCCGGTTGCCGCGCCGACCCGGCGGTCCTATTGATGTCTATCCGCTAGAAGAAGGGTCGCCATGAACGACGCCCCCAAAAGGTCGCTGCCCGAAGAGGTCACCGCCACAAGCGAAGCGGTGGCGGGAGCCATCCTCACCATCGATCTCGGTGCTATCCGTGACAACTACCGGCGGCTGAAAGCGCGGTTGGGCGATGTTGGCTGTGCCGGGGTGGTCAAGGCCGACGGCTACGGCGTCGGCGCCAGCCAGGTCGCGGCGGCGCTGCTGCGCGAAGGCTGCGACACCTTCTTCGTCGCGCTCCTGGCCGAAGGCGTCGCCTTGCGCCGCTCGCTTGGGCCGGGCCCGACCATTTTCGTGTTGAACGGCATTCCGCCGGGTGCCGAGCCGGACGCTGTGGCGGCAGACCTTTGCGCAGTCATCAACAGCCCGGAACAATTGGTGGCCTGGCGTGCGGCGGCTCGACGCGCCGGCCGAAAACTGCCGGCCGCGATCCAGGTCGACAGCGGCATGTCGCGGCTTGGCATGGCGCCCCGGGATGTGGAGCGCGTTGCCGCCGATCCGCATGCGTTCGACGGCATCGACATCCGCTTCGTGATGAGCCATCTGGCCTGCGCCGACGAGTCGGAGCACCCGGCCAATGAGCGGCAGCGACTGGCGTTCGAGCGGCTGCGCGCACTGTTGCCGAAGGCGCCGGCCTCGCTGACCAATTCGTCCGGCATCTTTCTGGGACAGCGCTTCCACTACGATCTCGCGCGCCCCGGTGCCGCGCTCTACGGCATCAATCCGACACCGGCCAGGCCGAACCCGATGCTGCCGGTGGTGCGGCTGGAGGCCAAGGTCGTGCAGACACGCATGCTGGAGGCCGGCGTCGGTGTCGGCTACGGCCACATGTTCCAAACGACGGCTCCGCTCGCTGCCGCGACGATCTCGCTAGGCTATGCCGATGGCTGGCACCGACGCGCGGCGTCCGCGGCCTGGTTCGAGGGCGCGCGCCTGCCCTTCCTCGGGCGGGTGTCGATGGATTCGATCACTCTCGACATCTCCGCCCTGCCGTCCGGCAAGCTCCGCGAGGGGGATCTCGTCGAATTGCTCGGTCCCTCGCAAAGCGTCGATGAGGCTGCCGGCCATGCCGGCACCATCGGCTACGAGATCCTGACCAGCCTCGGCCCGCGCTTCCATCGGCGCTATCTCAATAGCTAACGCTTGGCGTGTAGCCCCTTGGCGGGCGCCACAGAATCCGGCAGACAGAAGATGGCACCGGTTTGGGCGTCGCCGTGGAGTGTTGTACGATGAAGATCATGGTGCTGGGCGGTGGCGTCATCGGGGTGACCACGGCGTATTTTCTCGCCGAAGCCGGCCACGAGGTGACGGTTCTCGACCGCCAGAAAGGCCCGGCGCTGGAAACCAGCTTCGCCAATGCCGGCGAGATATCGCCCGGCTACGCCTCGCCCTGGGCCGGGCCCGGCATTCCGCTGAAGGCGATCAAATGGCTGCTGATGAAGCATGGCCCGCTGGTCGTGCGGCCGGCCTTCGATCCGCATATGTGGACATGGCTGGTCAAGATGCTGCGCAACTGCACGGCCGAGCGCTATGCAATCAACAAGGCGCGCATGGTGCCGCTGGCCGAATACAGCCGCGACACGCTGAAGGCGCTGCGCGAATCGACCGGCATCGCCTATGACGAGCGGACCCAAGGCACGTTGCAGTTGTTTCGCACGCAAAAGCAGCTCGACGGCACCGGCGGCGATGTCGAGGTGCTGAAGAAGTATGGCGTCCCCTATGAGATCCTCGATCAGGACGGCTGCATTGCGGCGGAGCCGGGCCTGGCCGGGGTGCGCGAAAAGTTCGTCGGCGGCCTCAGGCTGCCGCGTGACGAGACCGGCGACTGCAAGATGTTCACCGATAGGCTGGCCGAGCTCTGTGTGGCGCGCGGCGTCAAGTTCGAATACGACGTGACGATCTGGCGTATCATCCGCAGCCGCAACCGCATCGCCAATCTCAGCACCAGCAAGGGCTGGAAAGCCGCCGACGCCTATGTGATGGCGATGGGCAGCTATTCGGCAGGTTTCATGCGCCGGGTGAAGCGGCCGATCCCGGTCTATCCGGTCAAGGGCTATTCGATCACCGTGCCGATCAAGGATGCCGCCGCGGCACCGGTGTCGACGGTGATGGACGAGACCTACAAGGTGGCGATCACCAGGCTCGGCGACCGCATCCGGGTCGGCGGTACGGCCGAGATTTCCGGCTTCGACCTCAGGCTGCACGAATCGCGCCGCCGCACGCTGGAGCACTCGGTCGGCGATCTCTTTCCGGGCGCCGGCGCCATGCGGGACGCGACCTTCTGGTGCGGGCTACGGCCGATGACGCCGGATGGTCCGCCGCTGATCGGCCGCACCGAGCTTTCCAATCTCTATCTCAACACCGGCCACGGCACGCTCGGCTGGACCATGGCCTGCGGCTCGGGCAAGGTTCTGGCTGACATCATCTCCAGCCGGGTGCCGGACATCGATGTCCGCGACCTCGCCCAGGAGCGCTATTTGCGATAGAAGATCAGAACGACTGCCGGACCCGGTCTTCGTCGAATGGGCGCATTGGCAGACAAGGTTGGGCGTGTGGTGAATTCGTTTTTGCTCGACCCGCCTTGGATGGCGGATTTGCTTTATCGGTTTTGCGAAATCAGGTGAACAGGCTTCTCGCCCGCTCCACCGCCTTGGTGATGAAGCTGGCAACGATCTGGACGCGGCGCAGCGGCCTGACCGATTCGTGATAGACCAGCCAGTAGGCGCGGCGAATGGGTGCGACCACATCGACCGGCACCAATTCCGGCATCGAGCGAGCGACGAAGGTGTGCAGGATGCCGATGCCGGCGCCCGA
This sequence comes from Mesorhizobium sp. M0496, assembly GCF_040321205.1. Taxonomy (NCBI): domain Bacteria; kingdom Pseudomonadati; phylum Pseudomonadota; class Alphaproteobacteria; order Hyphomicrobiales; family Phyllobacteriaceae; genus Mesorhizobium; species Mesorhizobium sp. M0496. The sequence continues at coordinate 38,888 of NZ_JAMYRC010000020.1, forward strand.
GCGCACCGCTTCGGCCTGGCCGAGCGCCGAAGAGATGGCGAAGCTGGTGCGCCAGTCCGCGCTGAACTCGGCCGCGTAGTCGAGCGAGGGGCTGACGATGAGGTCCGGCACATAGCCGATGAGGGTGTGCTGGCCCAATTCGGCGGCGGTCTGGGGCAAACCATGCACTTGCGCATAGTCGCGTGAGGCAAACAGGCCGAGCGAGTAGTCGACCAGCTTTCCCGCCACCAGCCGGCCCTCCGTCGGCCGTTCCACGGTGATGGCGATATCGGCCTCGCGGCGCGACAGGGAGAAGGAGCGCGGCACCGGCACGAGCTGGATCGTGAGTTCGCGGTGCAGCGCGGTCAGTTCGCCGAGGCGCTTGGCCAGGAAGGCGACGCCAAAACCGTCCGGTGCGCCGATGCGCACTGTGCCAGAGACATCGTCGCCTTCGCCGGCAATGGTCGAGCGCGCGGCGATCATGTCGCCTTCCATGCGCTCGGCAATGTCGAGAAAGCGCTCGCCGGCCGGCGTCAGCTCGCTGCCGGTGGTCAGCCGGCGAAACAGTTTTGAGCGCAGCGCATCCTCGAGCGCGGCGATGCGGCGCGAGACTGTGGCGTGGTTGAGTTCCAGGCGCTTGGCGGCGCCAAGGATCTGGCCGGCGCGGGCCACGGCAAGGAAGATGCGGACGTCATCCCAGTTCATGGGAATGGTCCAGATGAAAATCGCCGACGCTGCGTTCTGTGGCGCCCCCTTCTGTTCTGCCGGACATCTCCCCCTCAAGGGGGGAGATTGGCAGCTTCGCCGACAGCTCTTCGTTAACAGCCTCAATAATTGGCGAAGCCGAAGATGACAGCGCAATCTCCCCCCTAGAGGGGGAGATGTCCGGCAGGACAGAGGGGGGCGCGAAAGAACTCAATCTCAGCAGCAATTGCATCCCACCATTTGCGGGAATTGATGCTCGCCCGTCAATCGTTATCTATTTCCCGCACAACGGTTGCGTTCTCCCTCGCGTTGCCATCGCCGCTGCAAAGGCGGACAATGGGCCATCACAAACAAAGGGAGAGAGATCATGATCGACTACGGTCATTTCATCGGCGGTAAGCATGTCGCCGGGACCAGCGGCCGCAAGCAGGATGTCATGCAGCCGATGGACGGCTCCGTGCGCGGCACGGTGGCACTGGCTTCGCAGGCGGAACTGCGCGCGGCGGTCCAGAATGCCAAGGCAGCGCAGCCCAAATGGGCGGCGACCAACCCGCAGCGCCGCGTGCGCGTGCTGATGAAGTTCCTCGAACTCGTCGCCCGCGACTATGACGAACTGGCCGACATCCTGGCGCGCGAGCATGGCAAGACGATCGGCGACGCCAAGGGCGACATCCAGCGCGGCCTCGAAGTGGTCGAGGTCTGCATCGGCGCGCCGCACATGATGAAGGGCGAATTCACCGACGGCGCCGGCCCCGGCATCGACGTCTATTCGATGCGCCAGCCGCTCGGCGTCGTTGCCGGCATCACGCCGTTCAACTTCCCGGCGATGATCCCCCTGTGGAAGATCGCGCCGGCCATCGCCTGCGGCAACGCCTTCATCCTGAAGCCGTCGGAGCGCGACCCGGGCGTGCCGATGCGCATTGCCGAACTGTTCCTCGAGGCCGGCCTGCCGGCGGGCATCCTCAACGTCGTCAATGGCGACAAGGACGTCGTCGACGCCATCCTCGACGACCCCGACATCAAGGCCATCGGCTTTGTCGGCTCGACGCCGATCGCCCATTACATCTATTCGCGCGGCACCGCCGCCGGCAAGCGCGTGCAGTGCTTCGGCGGCGCCAAGAACCACATGATCATCATGCCCGACGCCGACATGGACCAGACCGTCGACGCGCTGATCGGCGCCGGCTACGGCTCGGCCGGCGAGCGCTGCATGGCGATCTCAGTGGCCGTCCCGGTCGGCAATGACACGGCCAACCGGCTGATGGAAAAGCTGATCCCGCGCGTCGAAAGCCTGAAGGTCGGTCCCTCGACGGACTCTTCTGCTGATTTCGGCCCGCTGGTGACGGCGCAGGCCCTGGAGCGTGTCAAGGGCTATGTCGACACCGGCGTCAAGGAAGGCGCCAAGCTGGTCGTCGACGGCCGCGGCTTCTCCATGCAGGGCTATGAAGACGGCTACTATATGGGCGGCTGCCTGTTCGACAACGTGACCGCCGATATGCGCATCTACAAGGAAGAGATTTTTGGGCCGGTGCTCTCGGTGGTGCGCGCGCCGACCTATGAAAGCGCGATCAAGCTCGCCAACGACCACGAGATGGGCAATGGCGTCGCCATCTTCACTCGTGACGGCGATGCCGCGCGCGACTTCGCCTCGCGTGTCCAGGTCGGTATGGTCGGCATCAACGTGCCGATCCCGGTGCCGATCGCCTACTACACGTTCGGCGGCTGGAAGGCATCTTCGTTCGGCGACCTCAACCAGCACGGCCCGGACGCGTTCCGCTTCTACACCAAGACCAAGACGGTGACTTCGCGCTGGCCTTCCGGCATCAAGGATGGTGCGGAATTCGTCATCCCGACGATGAACTGACCGGATAACAACCGATTTTGACTTCAAGGCCCGGGCGCCAATGTGCCCGGGCCTTTTGCAATCCGGTCGCGGACCGTATCGGCCTAAACGTTAATGTGATGGAACCGGAGGGGCGTTTGTAGTCTTAGGTTTCAATCCTGCCGCGAAGGAGGTGCGGCAGATCAACCAACGGCGCTAGCGACAGCTTCGGGGGCACCGCGTGGCGCAAGGAGATGTCGGATGACACGTCTCATGGCAATGCTACTTTGTGCTGCGTCTTCGTGTTTTGCAGTCCCGGCCTTGGCGGCCGGACAATGCGCAGCCCGAGCGGATATGATCAAGGCGCTCGGCGAGAAGTTTCACGAAAGCGAGGCAGCGCGCGGCCTGGTCAACCCGAGCGTGATTCTCGAAGTCTTCGTTTCCGACCAGGGCACCTGGACTATCCTCGCCACCGATACGCAAGGTCAGAGCTGCGTCATCACCGCAGGCGAAGGTTGGGACGGTGCGTTGGTGACGGCTGCCTTGCCAGGTGCCTGAACCGAAGCGCGGAAAAGACCCGAGGACAGATGCCGGGCCAATTTGAGGGCTCTCAGCGCGTGGCAGCCAGTTCCGCGTGGCCGCGCAGCAGCGCCATCAGCCGCTTGGCGTCCTTGGCCGCGGCTTCCTCGTCGCCGTCGAGGATCGAGCGGATCAGCGCGACATGGTGCTCGGCGGATTCGGCAAGGCCGGTGTCGGCCTTGTAGCGGAACCAGAAGCGGCGGCTGTGGGTCTGCAAGGGGGCCGCCAGCCGAGCGGCGAATGGGTTGTCGGCGGCCAGGGCTAGCGCTTCGTCGAGCGCCTTGTCGGCCTGGATGAAGGCAAGTACGTTGCCCGCGATGACCGCCTTCTGCATGGCAAGCGCTGCTTCGTGAAACAGGTCGGCTGCCTCGCGGGTGACGAAGCGGGCGGCTGAACGGGCCAGCACTACCTCGACGCCGCGGCGCGCGTCGAGCACGCGCAGCCAGTCGCCGGGATGCAGCGGAGCGATCGCGATGCCGGCGCGCGGTCGCACGTCGAGCAACCCTTCCCACGCCAACCGCTGGATCGCCTCGCGTACCGGCGTGCGACCAAGCCCGAGCCTGTCGATCAGGGCGCCCTCGGTGACGAAGCTCGCAGGAGCCAGCTCGAGCGTGACGATCATGTGCTCGAGCACATGATAGGCCTTGGTCGCGGCTGGCTCGGTCACGGTGCTGGCTTCCATGGATATCAAAGGCGCTCTCCTGATATATCTTGCATATATCACAACGGAATCCGCATTGACAGGTAGTTTCTTAATAGATATACGGCTGATATATCAGATGGAGAGATGATCATGTGGACCGGAGTTTTTCCAGCCGTCACGACCAAATTCACTGCGGATGATCGTCTCGATCATGGCGAGATGGAGCGTTGCTTCAACCTGCAGATGGAGGCCGGCTGCGACGGCATCATCGTCTGCGGATCGCTCGGCGAAGGGCCGATGCTGTCGCCCGACGAGAAGATCGAAGTGCTGAAGACCGCGCAGAAAGTTGCCAGCAAGAAGCCGGTGCTGCTGACCGTCAACGAGGCCGGCACCCGTGAGGCCGCCAGTATCGCCAGGCGCGCCGCGAAAGAAGGCGCCAACGGCCTGATGGTCGTGCCGAGCCCGATCTATCACACCAATGCGGAAGAGACGGTCGCGGCGCTCCGCGCTGTCGCCGAGGCCGGCGACCTGCCGGTCATGATCTACTCCAACCGGCTTGCCTACCGCGTCGACGTCACCGTGGACCAGATGGAAGAGCTGGCATCGGACAAGCGCTTCGTCGCCATCAAGGAATCCTCCGACGACATCCGCCGCTCGACCGAGATCATCAATCGCCTCGGTAACCGCTACGACCTGTTCACCGGCGTCGACAATCTCGCCTTCGAGGCGCTGTCGGTCGGCGCCATCGGCTGGGTGGCCGGACTGGTCACCGCGTTCCCCCGCGAGACAGTCGCCATCTACCAGCTGATGAAGCAGGGCCGCCGCGAAGAGGCGCTCGCTATCTACCGCTGGTTCCGTCCGCTGCTCGATCTCGACGTCTCGACCTATCTGGTCCAGAACATCAAGCTTGCCGAAGTGTTCGCGATCAACACCAACGACCGCGTCCGCATGCCGCGCCAGCCGCTGTCGGGCGAGCGCCGCAAGGCAGTCGAGAAGATCGTCAAGGACGCGCTGGCGGTTCGGCCAACACTGCCGTCGTTCTGAGGAAAGTTATATGCCGAATCGGATCCATCTCAAGCGCGTCGAAAGCGATGGGGATTGGGCGGCATATCATCGTATTCGCAAGCGCGTTCTTTGGGAGGACCGGGGCTTGGATGGCTATGACGAACGGCATCCCGACGACCGCCTTGCGAGCAATCATCCACTACTCCTCATTCGCGACGGCGTGCCGGTAGGGACCGCGAGGCTGGACGTTGCCGGTCCGCGTCTTGGTGTTGCCCGGCTCGTTGCCATCGAGCCGGGCATGCAGCGGCGTGGCTTCGGCCGAATCCTTATGCAGGAAGTCGAGGCCTATGCATGCCGCCTTGGTTTGGAGCAGCTTGAAGTCAATGCGGCCAAGGAGGCAGAAGGGTTTTATCAGGCCCTCGGTTGGACGGTCGCCCAGTCCGACCGGGAAAACCCGCTGATGACAAAAGCCCTCAACCCTGGAGATATCCGGTCGTGACGGCGCCAACCGAGATCTCGGACATCGCCATCGTCGGTGGCGGCATCATTGGCATCTGTGCCGCCGCTTCTCTGGCCGAGGCGGGACGCAATGTCACGATCTTCGATAGGACGGGCATTTGCGAGGAGACGAGTTCCGGCAATGCCGCCGCCTTTGCCTTTTCCGACGTGCTGCCGATGGCGCATAAGGGCATGGTGCGGCAGCTGCCGAAATGGCTGGCCGATCCGCTCGGCCCGCTCAGCATTCCACCGGCCTATCTGCCGAAGCTTCTGCCCTGGCTAATCCGCTTCTGGCGCGCCGGGGCGCCGGAAAAATACGAGGCGAGCCTCGCCGCCCAGGCTGGCATGATGAAGCTCGCCGAAGCGGAGTGGATGGGGCTGCTCGATCGCTCCGGAACGCGGTCGATGCTGCGCGAGGACGGTTCACTCGAACTGTACGAAAGCGAAGCCGAGTTTCAGGCCGGGCTGCCCGGCTGGGCGGTGCGCGAGCGTTTCGGCATCGGCTTTCGCCATGTCGAGGGCGAAGAGCTGGCTGCCTTGCAGCCGGGGCTTTCGCCACGCTTCGTCAAGGGCACGTTCGTGCCGGGATGGAAGACCGTCGCCGACCCGAAACTGCTCGGCAAGGCGGTGTGGGCCTATGCGCAGACCAAGGGCGCCCGCTTTGAAAAGGCACGGATCGATCGCGTCACAGCCAACCAGGAAGGTGCTGCGCTGGCATTGGCTGACGGCACGACCAGGCAAGCCCGGCATCTTGTCATCGCCGCCGGCGCCTGGTCGCATCAGCTGGCGAGGCAGCTCGGCGATCGCATTCCGCTGGAGACCGAGCGCGGCTACAATACCACGCTGCCGACGAGCGCCTTCGACGTGAAGCGGATGCTGATCTTCTCGGGGCACGGCTTCGTCATCACGCCGCTCGAAACGGGCCTGCGCGTCGGCGGCGCGGTCGAACTTGGCGGCATCGAGCGGCCGCCCAATTATGCCAGGTCGAAGGCGCTGTTGCGGAAGGCGCAGAAGTTCCTGCCGGGCCTCGATCCCTCGGGCGGGCGCGAATGGATGGGGTTCCGTCCCTCGCTGCCGGATTCGGTGCCTGTCATCGGCGGCGCGCCGGGAAGGAGGTCGGTGGTTTATGCCTTCGGCCATGGCCATCTCGGCCTGACCCAGGCGGCGGCCACCGGACGGTTGATCAGAGACCTCGTCCTGGGGCAGACTTCGCCGATCGATCTGGCCCCCTTCAGTCCACAACGATTTTGACTTTCGTGGGTTTTGATTTTTCAAGGAGCGTCATGGCCAAGAAATCCTTCTTCTGCATAGACGGCCACACCTGCGGCAATCCGGTGCGCCTGGTCGCCGGCGGTGGCCCGCTGCTGCAGGGCTCGACGATGATGGAACGGCGGGCGCATTTCCTCGCAGAGTATGACTGGATCCGCACCGGGCTGATGTTCGAGCCGCGCGGCCACGACGTGATGTCCGGCTCCATCCTCTATCCGCCGACGCGCGAGGATTGCGACATCGCCATCCTGTTCATCGAAACCTCCGGCTGCCTTCCGATGTGCGGCCATGGCACCATCGGCACGGTGACTTTTGCCATCGAGCATGGGCTGATCAAGCCGAAGACGCCGGGCGTGCTTCGGCTCGACACGCCGGCCGGCCTGGTCATCGCCGAGTACAGCCAAGTCGGCGACTATGTCGAGGAGGTGCGCATCACCAATGTGCCGTCTTTCCTCTACGCAGAGGGGCTGACGGTCGAGTGTCCGCAGCTCGGCGAAATCACCGTCGACGTCGCCTATGGCGGCAACTTCTACGCCATCGTCGAGCCGCAGAAGAACTATCGTGACATGGCCGATCATTCGGCGGGCGACTTCATTGCCTGGAGCCCGGTGGTGCGGCAGCGGCTCAACGAGAAATATTCCTTCGTGCATCCGGAGAACCCGGGCATCAACCGGCTGTCGCACATGCTGTGGACCGGCGCGCCGACGGTGGATGGTGCGGACGCACGCAACGCCGTGTTCTACGGCGACAAGGCGATCGACCGCTCGCCCTGCGGCACCGGCACCTCGGCGCGCATGGCGCAGCTTCATGCCAAGGGCAAACTCAAGGCCGGCGACAGCTTCGTCCATGAATCGATCATCGGTTCGCTGTTCAAGGGCAAGGTCGAAAAGGACGTCACCATCGCCGGCAAACCGGCCATTATTCCGTCGATCGGCGGCTGGGCGCGGATGACCGGATTGAACACCATTTTCATCGACGACCGCGATCCGTTCGCGCATGGTTTTGTGGTCAAGTGAAGGGGAACCTGACCCCGGGGAAAGGAACGGAACGAAAAACGGGCCGTGTCAGCAACGCAACGATTCTTCTCATCACCTAATTTTGACGGCGATTTCTTCGAAACGGGGCGCATGATGCGGTCGAATCGTCAAAGACATTGCGTTATGCCAATGGTAGGGTCCGCGATAGTCCAGGGGTCGGATGAGAGAAAACGGGCAATCGGACGGCGTGCCGCGAAAACACGCATGACGATTGAAAAATGACGTTGCAATCCGGGCTCGAAACTTTACGACTAGGGGAAATACGAAAAGGAATGCGTCTGCATGGGCGACATTCCAGGGGAGCCATGTACACATGCAGTATTTTGTCCAGCAGCTTATCAACGGGCTGACGCTGGGATCGATCTATGGGCTGATCGCGATCGGCTACACGATGGTCTACGGCATCATCGGCATGATCAACTTCGCCCATGGCGATATCTTTATGGTGGGTGCCTTCACGGCACTGATCGTCTTCCTCGCACTTGGCGCGCTGTTCTATTCGGTGCCGGTGGTGCTGGCGCTGCTGCTCATGATGATCGTGGCGATGCTGCTCACCAGCCTCTACAACTGGACGATCGAGAAGGTTGCCTACCGGCCACTACGCGGCTCATTCCGGCTGGCGCCGCTGATCACCGCGATCGGCATGTCGATCGCGCTGTCGAATTTCGTCCAGGTGACGCAGGGGCCGCGCAACAAGCCGATCCCGCCGATGGTTTCGCAGGTTTACAACATCAACGGCATCAGTGTGTCGCTGAAGCAGATCATCATCGTCATCGTCACGGCGCTGCTGCTGGCGCTGTTCTGGTATCTGGTCAACAGGACTTCGCTTGGGCGGGCGCAGCGGGCCTGTGAGCAGGACCGCAAGATGGCGGCGCTGCTCGGCATCGATGTCGACCGCACCATCTCGATTACCTTCATCATGGGTGCGGCCCTTGCCGCCGTCGCCGGTACGCTCTTCCTGATGTATTACGGCGTCATTGCCTTCTCGGACGGTTTCACGCCCGGCGTGAAAGCCTTCACGGCGGCGGTGCTGGGCGGCATCGGTTCGCTGCCGGGTGCGGTGCTCGGCGGGCTGATGATCGGCTTCATCGAGAGCATGTGGTCGGCCTATTTCTCGATCGACTACAAGGACGTCGCGGCGTTCTCGATCCTGGCGATCGTGCTGATCTTCCTGCCTTCCGGCATATTGGGCCGGCCAGAAGTCGAAAAGGTCTGAGACCATGGCCGTCACCGTATCTCCGGAGCGCGACGCCGTCGCCACCCCCATGCAGCGCGCCACGCGCGAGGCGCTTTATGCCGGCGCCATAGCGTTTGGCCTGTTCGTGCTGTTCATCGGCCTGAAGACGGGTCAGAACATTTCCAATGAGCTGGTCCTGACGACGCGCTGGGGCCTGCTTGCCGCCGTGGTGATCGCCACGGCTGTCGGGCGGTTTCTTTATGTCGCTTATGGCCAGCCCTTCCTGGCCAACCAGAAGATCACCGACGTCGCCACCGGTCTGCTGCCGGCCAGCGTGGCGTCGCGCTTCTTCCAGTTGCCGGCCTTTATCGTGGCAATCATCGCCGCGGTGCTGCTGTTCGTGTTCAACAACTCTTTCGTCGGATGGGTGGGAGCTGAGCCGGCAGGCTATCTGCAATTCCTGCGCGCCCTGGCGGTCGTCTATGTGCTGGCTTGCGTGATCTACTATTTCAGAGCCTTCATCCATGCCAACTTCACCAAACTCGGCATTGCCGCGCTTGTGCTGTACCCGATCCTCGTGGTCGCGGTGCTGTCGCTGAGTGCCTGGTCGATTGTCGGAGGGCTGCAGGGTTCGCTGAAATGGGTCGATAATTTCGGCATCCAGATCCTGATCTATGTGATGCTGGCCTGGGGCCTGAACATCGTCGTCGGCCTCGCCGGCCTGCTCGATCTCGGCTACGTCGCCTTTTATGCAATTGGCGCCTATGCCTATGCGTTGCTCGGCACCCAATACGGCCTGTCGTTCTGGATCCTGCTGCCGGCAGCGGGTGCCATGGCCGCCTTCTGGGGCGTGCTGCTCGGCTTCCCGGTGCTGCGCCTGCGCGGCGACTATCTGGCAATCGTCACGCTGGCGTTCGGCGAGATCATCCGGTTGGTGCTGATCAACTGGCGCGAGGTCACCAACGGGTCGGCCGGTATCTCCGGCATTCCCAAGGTCAGCTTCTTCGGCCTGATGTCGTTCAACGTGTCAGACCCGAACTACATCGCCAAGGTGTTGGGCATCGCCCAGTCGGGCGCGTATTACAAGATTTTCCTCTATTATCTCATCCTGGGCCTGTGCCTGCTCACCGCCTTCGTCACCATCCGGCTGCGGCGCCTGCCGGTCGGCCGCGCATGGGAAGCGCTGCGCGAAGACGAGATCGCCTGCCGGTCTCTGGGCATCAACACGACGACAACTAAGCTCACGGCTTTTGCCACAGGCGCCATGTTCGGTGGCTTCGCCGGCTCGTTCTTCGCCGCGCGGCAAGGCTTCGTCAGCCCGGAATCCTTCGTCTTCCTGGAATCGGCCATCATCCTGGCCATCGTCGTTCTCGGCGGCATGGGTTCGCTGGTCGGCATTGCGGTTGCCGCGATGGTGATGATCGGCGGCACCGAGGCGCTGCGCGAGCTCGACTTCCTCAAGCAGATATTTGGGCCGGACTTCACGCCGGAACTCTACCGCATGCTTCTGTTCGGCATGGCCATGGTCATCGTCATGCTGTGGAAGCCGCGCGGGTTTGTCGGCAGTCGCGAGCCGACCGCCTTCCTCAAGGTGCGAAGAGCGGTCTCCGGCTCCTTCACCAAGGAGGGCCACGGCTGATGAATGCGAGCACGATTCAGGGGACCAATCCGGGCATGAACGACGCCATCCTGCAGGTCGAGCATCTGTCGATGAAGTTCGGCGGCCTGGTAGCCATCGGCGACCTGTCCTTCGCCGCTAGGCGCGGCGAGATCACCGCGCTGATCGGCCCCAACGGCGCCGGCAAGACCACCGTGTTCAACTGCATCACCGGCTTCTACAAGCCGTCGGAAGGCATGATCACGCTCAACCGGAACGACGGCACGAGCTATTTGCTCGAGCGACTGCCCAACCATGAGATCCCGGCGCGCGCCAAGGTGGCGCGCACCTTCCAGAACATCCGCCTGTTCTCGGGCATGACGCTGCTGGAGAACCTGCTGGTTGCCCAGCACAACAAGCTGATGAAAGCCTCGGGCTATACGATCCTGGGCCTGTTCGGCTTCAGCGGCTACCGCAAGGCCTCGGCCGAATCGGTGGAGCTTGCCAAGCACTGGCTGGAGAAGGCCGATCTTGTCGACCGCGCCGACGATCCGGCCGGCGACCTGCCCTATGGCGCGCAGCGGCGTCTCGAGATCGCGCGCGCCATGTGCACGGGGCCGGAGCTTCTATGCCTCGACGAGCCGGCAGCCGGCCTCAATCCGAAGGAATCGGCGGCGCTCAATGAGCTGCTGATCGATATCAAGAACACATCAGGCGCCTCGATCCTGTTGATCGAGCATGACATGTCGGTGGTCATGCAAATCTCCGACCATGTCGTGGTGCTGGAATATGGCCGCAAGATCTCCGACGGCAGTCCGCAGTCGGTGCGCACCGACCCGCGCGTCATCGCCGCCTATCTCGGCGTCGATGACGAGGAAGTCGAGTCGGTGCTGACCGAAGTCGGCGATGAAGACGTCATCGAACAGCTCGATACGGGGCCGGATGCAGCACACGGCCCGGGGACATCGTCTTCCTATCTCGCCGGGCCGGTGACCGACACGGTCGGCCATAGTTCGGGCGAGCGGGTTACGGTAGCCAAGGGCGCCTCGAAGGCCGGTCAGGTCGATGCACGATCGCTCGCCGCTGCAAACAAGGCGGCCCCGGCGGCGGCGGTGCCGGCTGAGAAGCCTGCTCCGGCGTCAAAGGCCAAGCCGGCTCCGAAGGCGGCATCAAAGACGACCACCGGGACGACTGCAAAGTCGACCGCGGCGTCCGGACCGGCCAAACCGGCAACCAAGGCTCCGGCGGCGAAGGCCGGGGGGATCTCCAACCGGTTGGCGGCGCCTCGCGGCGGCAAGGCCGACAATTTGACCCGCATCAGGGGGATCGGTTCGGTCAACGAGAAGAAGCTCAACGATCACGGCATCTTCCATTTCGACCAGATCGGCGCCTGGAAAAAGGCCGACGTCGAAGCCGCCGAAGCCTATCTTGCCTTCGACGGGCGCATCGCGCGCGAGGAATGGGTCAAGCAGGCCAAGCTGCTCAGCCAGGGCAAGGACACGGAATTCTCGCGCCGCGTCGATGCGGGCAAGGTGGCGACCAGCCATGCTTCCGGAAAAACTGCTGCCAAGCCTGTGGCGGGCAAGCGCGGAGGGGGCAAGTGATGGCCAGGACAACGCTGCTCGATATCAAGGGCGTGCAGACCTACTACGGCAACATCCGGGCGCTTAACGGCGTCGATGTCACCGTGAAGGAAGGTGAGATCGTGGCGCTGATCGGCGCCAACGGCGCCGGCAAGTCGACGCTGATGATGACCATTTTCGGCGCGCCGCGGGCTCGCGCCGGCACCATCACCTTCGCCGGCACCGACATCACGCAATTGCCGACGCACGAGATCGCGCGCATGCGCATCGCCCAATCGCCCGAAGGCCGGCGCATCTTTCCGCGCATGACGGTGATGGAAAACCTGCAGATGGGCGCCAGCCTCGACAACCTCCAACACTATGACGAGGACGTCGAGAAGGTGTTCAAGCTGTTCCCGCGGCTCAAGGAGCGCATCGCCCAGCGCGGCGGCACACTGTCGGGCGGCGAGCAGCAGATGCTGTCGATCGGACGCGCGCTGATGGCGCGGCCGAAGCTGCTTTTGCTCGACGAGCCGTCGCTGGGTCTGGCGCCGCTGATCGTCAAGCAGATCTTCGACGCCATCCGCGAGTTGAACCGCACGCAGGGGCTGACCGTATTCCTGGTCGAGCAGAACGCCTTCGGCGCTCTCAAGCTCGCCACGCGCGGCTATGTCATGGTCAACGGCAATGTGACGATGAGCGGCACCGGTAAGGAACTGCTCGCCAATCCGGAAGTGCGCGCCGCCTATCTCGAAGGCGGACACCACTGAGTTTGGAGCGGAATGTGTGCGTTCGGTATTCCGCTCCCAATTGTTTGTTTGTCGCATGATCTTTGTCCGAAAAGTCTGCAACTTTTCGGGATCATGATAAGGAGACTTCATCATGCAGGGCATTCTCTATGAGGAACCCTCGATCTGGCAGTTCTTCTTCGTCACCTGTCTGCTCGGCGGCTGGGCGGCCTGGATGACCGGCAAGGCCAGCGCCCAGACATGGCGCAGCTTTATTCAGCTGTTCGCCTATATGCTGGGCCTCGGGATCGGCATCCGCTTCATCCATCACGCGCTGTTCGGCGGCACGATGTTCTCGCTGCATTACTACATCGTCGACACCATCGTGCTGATGATCCTCGGCTTTGTCGGCTTTCAATACACGCGCACAAACCAGATGGTTACACAGTATAATTGGCTCTACGAAAGAGCTTCAATCTTGAGCTGGAAACCGAAAGGTTGACGTTCATCATTAACGCCGCATCGGAATTGAATCGGCGTGACAAGTGCCTGAAAATCGGCAAACTATGCTTTCTGCGATAAGGGTGGGCATCGCATGAAAGCTTCATCCACGCCCACTCCGTTAATGGGAGCGTTTAAATGAAAAAGTCACTTTTGTCCGCCGTCGCCCTGACCGCGCTTGTCGCGTTCGGTGGTGCCGCGTGGGCTGACGTAATGGTCGGCGTCGCCGGCCCAATCACCGGTCCAAACGCAGCCTTCGGCGCACAGCTGCAGAAGGGTGCCGAAGCGGCTGTCGCCGACATCAACGCGGCAGGCGGCATCAACGGCGAGCAGATCAAGCTCGAGGTTGGCGACGACGTCTCCGATCCGAAGCAGGGCATCTCGGTTGCCAACAAATTCGTCGGCGACGGCGTCAAGTTCGTGGTCGGGCACTTCAACTCGGGCGTCTCGATCCCGGCATCGGAAGTCTATGCGGAAAACGGCATCGTCGAGATCACCCCGGCTGCGACCAACCCGAAGTTCACCGAGCGCGGCCTGTGGAACGTGTTCCGCACCTGCGGACGCGATGACCAGCAGGGCAGCATTGCCGGCGCTTATCTCGCGACCAACTTCAAGGACGCCAAGATCGCCGTCGTCCACGACAAGACCACCTACGGCCAGGGCCTTGCCGACGAAACCAAGAAGGCAATGAACGCCGCCGGCGTGACGGAAGTCATGTACGAAGGCATCAATGTCGGCGACAAGGACTTCTCGGCGCTGATCGCCAAGATGAAGGAAGCCGGCGTCACCATCATCTATTGGGGCGGTCTGCACACCGAAGCCGGCCTGATCATCCGCCAGGCGGCCGACCAGGGCCTGAAGGCGACACTGGTCTCCGGTGACGGCATCGTGTCGAACGAGCTGGCTTCGATCGCGGGTGACGCGGTTGCGGGCACGCTCAACACGTTCGGCCCGGATCCGCGCCTGATCCCCGCCAACAAGGAACTCGTCGAGAAGTTCCGCGCGCAGGGCTTCGAGCCGGAAGCCTACACGCTCTACTCGTACGCAGCCGTGCAGGCGATCGCGGAAGCAGCGACCGCTGCCAAGTCGAACGACCCGCAGGCAGTTGCCAAGGCGCTGCATGAAAACGGCCCGTTCAAGACCGTGCTGGGCGACCTGTCCTATGACGCCAAGGGCGACCCGACGCTGCCCGGCTACGTCATGTACGAATGGAAGAAGGGCGACGACGGCAAGTACACCTACATCCAGAAGATGTAAGCTCGTCAGTCTCGATTTCTACGGAATGCCCGGCGCCTCGCGCCGGGCATTTTTCGTTTGAGCCGGGTCTGCTCCGGAGGGGCCGGCAAGTCGATACGGCCGGGGCCTTTAGCCGGAAAATGATCGCGCGTTGCCGGCAGCGCCGGCGCTTTCCTTGCGTGTTCGACTGAATGCGACCGCCCCTGCCGCAAAGATTCCATTTCAATCGGTTTAAATGCGCGTCAATTTTGTTTGCGCTGCAGCATTTTCACGCTAATCATTGCGCCGATTTCTCTTCCTTCCGTTGCTGGAGCCCAGTCCTTGGCCATCACGAAGATCCTCGTCGCCAACCGGTCCGAAATCGCCATTCGCGTCTTTCGCGCGGCCAACGAACTCGGTCTCAAAACCGTGGCGATCTGGGCAGAGGAGGACAAGTATTCGCTGCACCGCTTCAAGGCCGACGAGAGCTACCAGGTCGGACGCGGGCCGCATCTGACCCGGGACATGGGACCGATCGAAAGCTATCTGTCGATCGAGGAGGTGATCCGCGTCGCCAGGCTTTCGGGTGCCGATGCCATTCATCCCGGCTACGGGCTGTTGTCGGAAAGCCCCGAATTCGCCGACGCCTGTGCCGAGGCCGGCATCACCTTCATCGGGCCGAAGCCGGACACGATGCGGCGGCTCGGCAACAAGGTCGCAGCGCGCAATCTCGCCATCGAGGTCGGCGTGCCGGTGATCCCCGCCACCGATCCGTTGCCGGACGACATGGATGCGGTCAAGAAACTGGCCAAGCAGATCGGCTATCCGGTGATGCTGAAGGCGTCATGGGGCGGCGGCGGCCGCGGCATGCGTGCCATCCGCGCCGAAGCCGACCTTGCCCGTGAAGTCACGGAAGGCAAGCGCGAGGCGAAGGCCGCCTTCGGCAAGGACGAGGTCTATCTCGAAAAGCTGATCGAGCGCGCGCGCCATGTCGAGGTGCAGGTGCTGGGCGACACGCATGGCAATGCCGTGCATCTGTTCGAGCGCGACTGCTCGATCCAGCGCCGCAACCAGAAGGTCGTCGAGCGGGCGCCGGCGCCCTATCTCGAAATGCCGCAGCGCGAGGAGCTTTGCGGCCATGCGCTGAAGATCGCGCGCGAGACCAGCTATATCGGCGCCGGCACGGTAGAGTTCCTGCAGGACGCCGACACCGGCAAATTCTACTTCATCGAGGTCAACCCGCGCATCCAGGTCGAGCACACCGTCACCGAGCAGGTGACCGGCATCGACATCGTCAAGGCGCAGATTCATATCCTCGACGGCTTTGCGATAGGCACGCCGGGATCGGGCGTGCCGGCGCAAAACGACATCAGGCTGAACGGCCACGCCTTGCAGTGCCGCATCACCACGGAAGATCCCGAGCACAATTTCATCCCGGATTACGGCCGCATCACCGCCTATCGCGGCGCGACGGGTTTCGGCATCCGCCTCGATGGCGGCACCGCCTATTCGGGCGCGGTCATCACCCGCTTCTACGATCCGCTGCTGGAGAAGGTGACGGCGTGGGCGCCGACGCCTGCCGAGACCATCGCCCGCATGAACCGGGCGCTGCGCGAATTCCGTATCCGCGGCGTCGCCACCAATCTGACTTTCCTCGAAGCGATCATCAACCACCCGAGCTTCGCCGACAATTCCTACACGACCAAGTTCATCGACACGACGCCGGAGCTGTTCCAGCAGGTCAAGCGCCAGGACCGCGCGACCAAGCTGCTCAACTACCTCGCCGATGTCAGCGTCAACGGCCATCCCGAGACGCGCGGCCGGCCACAGCCGAAGGCCGATGCGGCGGCACCTGTGGTGCCCTACCTCAACGGAAATGTGCCCGTCGGCAGCAAGCAGAAGCTGGATGTGCTGGGCCCGCAGAAATTCGCCGCCTGGATGCGCGACCAGAAAGAGGTGCTGGTCACCGACACGACGATGCGCGACGGCCATCAGTCGCTGCTGGCGACACGCATGCGCACGCATGACATTGCCGGCATCGCCGGTACCTATGCGCGTGCCCTGCCGCAGCTTCTGTCGCTCGAATGCTGGGGCGGCGCCACCTTCGACGTCGCCATGCGCTTCCTCACCGAGGATCCGTGGGAGCGGCTGTCGCTGGTGCGCGAGGCGGCGCCCAATCTGCTGCTGCAGATGCTGCTGCGCGGCGCCAACGGTGTCGGCTACACCAACTATCCCGACAATGTCGTGCAGCATTTCGTCAAACAGGCGGCTGCCGGCGGCATCGACCTGTTCCGGGTGTTCGACTGCCTGAACTGGGTCGAGAACATGCGCGTCGCCATGGATGCGGTCGGTGCCGAGGGCAAGCTGATCGAAGCAGCGATCTGCTATACCGGCGACATCCTCGATCCGGCGCGGGCGAAATACGACCTCAAATACTATGTCGGCCTGGCTAGGGAATTGCAGGCGGCCGGCGCCCACATCATCGCCGTCAAGGACATGGCCGGACTGCTGAAGCCTTCCGCCGCACGCGTGCTGTTCAAGGCGCTGCGCGAGGCGACCGACCTGCCGATCCATTTCCACACCCACGACACGTCGGGCCTGTCGGCGGCGACGGTTTTGGCGGCGGTCGACAGCGGCGTCGATGCCATCGACGCGGCGATGGATTCGCTGTCGGGCAACACCTCGCAGCCATGCCTGGGTTCGATCGTCGAGGCGCTGAAGGGCACCGAACGCGACCCGGGCCTCGATCCGCATTGGATCAGGAAAATCTCGTTCTACTGGGAAGCGGTACGCAACCAGTATGCCGCCTTCGAAAGCGACCTCAAGGGACCGGCCTCGGAAGTCTATCTGCACGAGATGCCGGGCGGACAATTCACCAATCTCAAGGAGCAGGCGCGCTCGCTCGGGCTGGAGACACGCTGGCACGAAGTGGCGCAGACTTATCACGACGTCAATCTGATGTTCGGCGACATCGTCAAGGTGACGCCGTCATCCAAGGTCGTCGGCGACATGGCATTGATGATGGTCAGCCAGGATCTGGCCGTCGCCGATGTCGAAAACCCGGACAGGGATATCGCCTTCCCGGATTCGGTCGTCTCGATGCTGCGCGGCGATCTCGGCCAGTCGCCCGGCGGCTGGCCTGAGAAGCTGCAGAAGAAGGTGCTGAAGGGCGACAAGCCGATCAAGGTGCGGCCTGGCTCGCTGCTCAAGCCGGCGGACCTCAAGGCCAACCGCAAGGAGATCGAGGAGAAGCTCGATCGTAAGCTAAGCGAGTTCGAATTCGCCTCGTGGCTGATGTATCCCAAGGTGTTTACGGATTTCGCCGGCGCGCAGGAGACCTACGGTCCGGTCAGCGTCCTGCCGACGCCGACCTATTTCTACGGCATGAAACCTGAAGACGAAATCTTCGTCGACATCGAGAAGGGCAAGACGCTGGTGGTGCGCTGCCTTGCCATCGGCGATGTCGACGAGAAGGGCATGGTCACCGTGTTCTTCGAACTCAACGGCCAGCCGCGCCGCGTCAAGGTGCCCGACAGGGCCCATGGCGCGTCCGCCGCCAAGGCCCGCCGCAAGGCCGAGCCCGGCAACGAGGCCCATGTCGGCGCGCCGATGCCGGGCGTCGTCTCCGCACTTGCGGTTGCTGCCGGCCAGGCCGTGAAGGCCGGTGACGTGCTGCTCTCCATCGAGGCGATGAAGATGGAGACGGCGCTGCATGCCGAGCGCGACGGCACCATCGCCGAGGTGCTGGTCAAGGCCGGCGACCAGATCGATGCAAAGGATCTGCTGATCGCCTTCGGATAATGCTACCTTCCTGGGGATGGCTGTCCGCATCATGGCGGCAGCCTTTCATGCAGCATCGATAACGGCTTGACCCGCCGCCGCTGGTCGGGCATCGAACCGGCTCAAATTTGCCGCCGTCGTCACCGAGTCGCGGCGCGAAAAACGATGTGGAGAAAAAATGGCCGACGATATCACCGATACCAGCCAGACTGTTGCCGCCGGCCAGCTGCGTGCCTTCATCGAGCGCATAGAGCGGCTCGAGGAAGAGAAGAAGACTATTTCCGACGACATCAAGGAAGTGTTCGCCGAGGCCAAGGGCACCGGCTTCGACACCAAGGCGATGCGCACGATCATCCGGCTGCGCAAGAAGGACCAGGCCGAGCGGCAGGAAGAGGAGACCATCCTCGATCTGTACAAGGCCGCACTGGGCATGGTGTAAGACTAACCGGCCCGGCGCCCAATGCGGTTGCCGGAGAAACGGTTCGGACCATGAGCGAATTCGACTTCGGCGCCCGCCGTGCTTCTGAATTCCGCCAACGCGGTTTCTGGATGCTGTTCGCCGAACGGCATCCGGAAGAAAAGCCTCTGATGGCGAGGCGCGGACCCTGGTTCTGGCAGCGCGGGCTGCCCGATTTCGCATTGGTCCTTTCCATGTATGTCGCGCCGGCACAGAACCATGTCGGCGTCTTTTTCGGCCGCAACGAGAAGTTCGGCGCCACGCAAGCCTGGTCGCGGCTGAAGCCGTTCCAGCCGGCGATCGAAGACAGGCTGAAGCTTAAGCCGGAACAGAGTTGCGAAGGCCTCGGCATCAATTCGATGTGGCGGGTGAACTGTTATGCCGAAGACAATTGGCCGGCGATGACCGATTGGCTGGTGACCGAATGCTCGCGTATCGAGCGCGCGGTGACAGAAGTCCTGGGACAGGGGTAGATATCAGGTGTTGCCAGAAGGCGTCGGATCCTTCTTCCGCTCACGCTGGCAAGGCCTGGTGCCGCTCGACCGGCTGTTCTGGCGCGACCTTGTTCTTGTCGGCACGGCGCTCAACGTCGCATCAGCGGTGGCCGCGATCATCCTGCTTGCGCTGAAGCTGCCGCTTGTGCTGGTTCTGGCGGTGCATTTCGCGCTGGTGCCCTACAACATCTTCCTGACCTTTGCCGTATGGCGAACCACGGAAAAGGCCAGTGGCACCAAAGCTTCATTGATGGCGCTCGGCGCCATATTGTGGCTGATCCTGACGGTCGTGGCCTGAGCGAGTATCGACGGCACCAACCAATTTCACGGACCGCAAACAAAAAAGGGCGGCCGCAGCCGCCCTTCCTATCTATCTAGCGATCGTTTGGCTCAAAGCGCGTCGCGCTTTGAGTTCTATGCATGTCGTTGTCCCAAAACCGCTGCGCACTTTTGGGCGACTTGCGTCAAGCCGCCGGCTCGAATTTCAGCGCCACGCCGTTGATGCAATAGCGCAGGCCAGTCGGCGGCGGGCCGTCTTCGAAGACATGGCCGAGATGGCTGCCGCAGCGGGCGCAGTGGCATTCGGTGCGGACCATGCCGTAGCTGCGGTCGACAGTGTTCTCGACCGAGCCCGGTACCGGGTCGTTGAAGCTCGGCCAGCCGGTGCCGCTCTCGAACTTCAGTTTGGATTCAAACAAAGACTGATCGCAGCCGACGCAGGAAAACGTGCCGGCGCGCTTCTCGTAGAGCAGAGCGCAGCTTCCCGGTCGCTCGGTGCCATGGCCGCGCATGACAGCATATTGCTCCGGCGTCAGCCGGGCGCGCCATTCTGCGTCGGTGCGGGTTACGGGGTAGGTATGGGTGTCCATTCGATCTCCTCAGCCTTGCCGGCTCGTTACTACAGCGCCGCGCGTCCATCGGACGCGCAAAGGACGCTGTAGCGCTTTGGTTTTTGCGCATGATCCTTTCCGAACCGGAGGTTCGGCGTCATGCGCGGATTGCGACTTCATATTCGCACCAAGATAGGCATTTGTTACGGCATTTGCCCGCAATTTCGATGGCGTCTTTATGCGATCGCCGCGAGATAGCGGGCGACCGATGTGGCTAATGCCCCTTTTGCATCCCCGATGACATTCTGGTTCCACCATGCACCGTAGATATGGTCGAACTGGAACGGCTCCAGCGCCGAGGCGATGCGGTGCACGGTGGCAGCATTGAGCGGGATGTAGTTCGGATAGCTGTACATGAAAGAGACATGGCGGCGCGTCGGCGTCACCTGCAAGATATCGCCGGCCAGCAAGACGTCGCCGCCATCGCGTTTCCAGTGCAGCACCTGACCGCCGGCAAAGTGACCGCCGCAGCGAATGAGTGTCAGCGACGGGTTGATGACCAACATCTCGCCTTGCCAACTGACGATCGCCTTGTGCGGCCGCATGATCCACTCACGATCGTCGGCGTGGAGATAAATCGGCACGCCGCCAAACGCCTCGCTCCACTCGACCATCACCGAATAATAGTGGCAGTGCGAGATGGCGATCGCCGTCAGGCCGCCGCGGCGGTTGATTTCGGCCACCGCCTCGTCGGTCACCATCGAAATGCAATCCCACAGCACATTGCCGTGCGGCGTCTGCGCCAGCAGCGCCCGCTGGCCGATGGCGAAGCGCGGTTCGATGCCGAAGGCGAGCACGCCGGTATCGTCCTTCATCACAAGCCGATGTCCGTCAGCGAGTTCCTGCGACGTAATCCACGCTGGGCCTTTCCAGCGCACATACTGGCGCTCATCCTCGCAGATCGGGCAGTGTTCCGGCGGCGCCTCTGTTGCCGCGAACTGGACGCCGCATTGCAGGCAGAGAAAGCAGGTTTCCCGTCGGTCCATTCAATGCTTCCTTGAAAGCTGCTTCGTCGCGCTTTCGAGCCCGGCCAGTGTCATCGGAAACATGCGGCCGCCGAAAATGTCGCGGATCATCGCGATCGAATGGGTGTAACCCCAGTTCTTTTCGGCCTCGGGATTGAGCCACACCGCGTTCGGCCATTGCTGCAGCAGGCGACCGAGCCAGACGGCTCCGGCCTCCGGGTTCCAGTGCTCGACCGAGCCGCCGGGGTGTGCAATCTCGTAGGGGCTCATCGAAGCGTCGCCGACGACGATCACCTTGTAGTCGGGCCCATATTTGTGGAGGAGGTCGAAGGTCGGGACCGTCTCGGCATGCCTGCGGCGATTGTCCTTCCACACGCCCTCGTAGAGGCAGTTGTGGAAATAGAAATATTCGAGCTGGCGGAATTCGGCGCGGGCGGCCGAGAACAGCTCCTCGACGCTTTTGATGTGATCGTCCATCGAGCCGCCGACATCGAAGAACATCAGGAGCTTCACGGCGTTGCGGCGTTCCGGCCGCGTCCGCACGTCGAGATAGCCGTGCTCGGCGGTGGCGTGGATGGTTCCGGGCAGGTCGAACTCCTCCTCGGCACCCTCGCGCACCCAGCGGCGCAGACGCTTCAGCGCGATCTTGATATTGCGGGTGCCGAGCTCGACGGCATCGTCGAAATTCCTGAACTCGCGCTTGTCCCACACCTTCACCGCGCGGCGGTTGCGGCTTTCATGCTGGCCGATGCGCACGCCTTCGGGATTATAGCCATAGGCGCCGAAAGGCGAGGTGCCGTCGGTGCCGATCCATTTCGAGCCGCCCTGGTGGCGGCCGTTCTGCTCCTTGAGCCGCTGCTTCAGCGTCTCCATCAGTTTCTCGAAACCGCCGAGCGCCTCCACCAGCTTTTTCTCTTCGTCGGTCAGGTGCTTTTCTGCGAGGCGGCGCAGCCATTCTTCGGGAATGTTGGCGACATCGACGGCATCCGGCCCGCCCAGTGCTTCGATGCCCTTGAAGACATGCGCGAACACCTGGTCGAAGCGGTCGATATGACGCTCGTCCTTCACCAGTGCCATGCGGGCGAGGTAATAAAAACCTTCGACATCATAGTCGACCAGCCCGGCTTCCAGCCCTTCCAGCAACGACAGATATTCCCGCAGCGAAACGGGAACACGCGCTGCCTTCAGTTCGAGGAAGAAGGGAATGAACATTGTCGGTTATCTGTGGCCCTCGATCTTCTCTCGTGCGGCGCTTGCAATGAATGCGGAACGCGTCAGGCCACGCCGGCCTGCTTCTTCGTCGATCGCCGCCAGAAGACCGGCGTCGAGCGACAGATTGGCTCGGACGGGCCGGCCCGAGTCGATCAGCACCGGGATCATCACGGCGGATTCGCCTGCGGCAGTATCGAGTTCGTCTTGCAGGAGCAATTGCGCCACCGTACGCGAGACCGGTAACTGCAGATGTTTCGTCGCACGTGCTTCGACCCATTCGCGCACGGCGGAAGTGGCATCGGCAATGGCTTCTTCGGGGCTTGCGCCGCCGCCATGGCAGCCGGGAAGATCAGGGACTCGCACCCCCCAGATGTCCTCTGCCCCATCGAGAATTCCAACATAATGCGTCATGCGGTCTGTCCTCAAATCCATGCAGCCAGCCGGGCGATCGACCGGGCGACACCGGGAGATTGTTCACGATGCCTAGGCACGATGATCATCACCTCTGGCCGTTCCGGATGCTCATACTTGTCGTGCTTGCCGCCGCCGACACTTACCCAGCCATCGCGCAAAAGCCTGATGATAATTTCGCGCGTATTGGTCTCGATCAACGGCACTACACACCCAGGTCATGCGCAATATATTGCGCAATGGCGACCATATCAATCTCCCACTTTCTTCACAATAGATCATACTCGATGAAGCCGGTCCGGCGCGCCACATGGTCGTAGAGCTTGCGCGCGGTGGTGTTGGTCTCGTGCGTCATCCAGTAGACGTTCTTGACGCCGATTTTTGCGGCTTCCTGTTTCACCGCCTCGATCAGCGCAGCACCAATGCCCTTGCCGCGCACATCCGGGTCGGCAAACAGATCCTGCAGATAGCAGTTGTTTTTCTCCGACCAGCCGGAGCGGTGGTAGAGATAGTGGGTGAGGCCAACCGCCTTGCCGTCGAGGGTGGCGATGAAGCCCTTGGGCTCGAACTCGCCCGCCGTGAACAGCCGCTTCCAGGTGACGGCGTAGACCTCTTCCGGCAGCTTCGTCTCGTAGAAGGTCAGGTAGTCGGTCCAGAGCCGCCGCCAGTCGGCGTGGTCGGACTGCGCGAGCGGGCGGACAATAATCTCAGACATTTCATCTCCTCCGAAGGTTCTGGCCGAAGCTGCCTCCCAGTTCGGCGGGCGGCAACGGTCCACAGAAGGGAAAGTGCTACTGCTGCCGCCCTATTGCTGCCTTCTGGCCATGAAGGCCAGCCGCTCGAATAGGTGCACGTCCTGTTCGTTCTTCAGCAGCGCCCCATGCAGCTTGGGCAGCGCGTTCTTCGGGTCGGCGCGCAGGTCCTCCGGCGCGATATCGTCGGCGACCAGCAGGCGGATCCAGTCGAGTGCCTCGGAGGTCGACGGCTTCTTCTTCAGCCCCGGCACCTCGCGGATCTCGTAGAACTGGGTGAGGGCCGCCCGCACCAGGTTCTGCTTGATGCCGGGATAGTGGACGTCGACGATTCTGTGCAGCGTGTCGACGTCGGGAAAGCGGATGTAGTGGAAGAAGCAGCGGCGCAGGAAGGCGTCCGGCAATTCCTTCTCGTTGTTGGAGGTGATGATGACGATCGGCCTGACCTCGGCGCGGATGGTTTCGCCGGTCTCGTAGACGAAGAACTCCATCCGATCGAGCTCCTGCAGGAGGTCGTTGGGGAATTCGATGTCGGCCTTGTCGATCTCGTCGATCAAAAGCACGATTTTCCTGCCGGCCGCGAACGCTTCCCAGAGCTTGCCGCGTTTGATGTAGTTCCTGATGTCGTTGAACCTGATATCGCCGAGCTGGCTGTCGCGCAGCCGCGAGACGGCATCATACTCGTAAAGGCCCTGCTGCGCCCTGGTGGTCGACTTGACGTGCCATTCGATGAGGTCGAGGCCAAGTGCTGACGCCACCTGGCGGGCGAGCTCCGTCTTGCCGGTGCCGGGTTCGCCCTTGACCAGCAAGGGCCGTTCCAGCGCGATCGCCGCGTTGACGGCCACCATCAGATCCTTGTCGGCGACATAGGCCGCCGTGCCTTCGAAACGCATTTTTGCTCCTTGGTTGCCATGACAACCGTAAGGAGGCGGACTTGCCAGTGCAAGGCACGGCGGCGAACGGCGCTGAACAGGGGTAGCGGATTCGCAGCGAATAAAGTCGCCGGCCACTCTGTCTCTCTGGCGCTTGCCCGATGAGCAGCCTATATTGGGTGGGACGGTCTGTGCTTCCCGGCAGGAGAACATTTTCCCCGGGGCCTTAACGATCCTTAGGGAGCTGTCCCTGGGAAGACCCGTGGGTTTTCTCACACGGCGCCCACCTACTTTGTAGGTTCCCGGGATCGCTCTCTCCACCGGTTGTGTGGACCGTCACCCATCGAAAAGGCCATATTTGGCGGATTTCGTCGTCGCGTCGCTTTGTGTGGTGCTCACGAACGAAAAGTTCGCTCCGCTCCTCCAAAACGTCGCTCCTAAAACTCCATCCAAATCTGACCTTTTCTAGCGTCGGCGCATGACATCCTCAAAAGACCTGAAAAAGCAGCTTCGCCGCGAGGCCCTCGGGCGCCGCGACGCGCTCAATGAATTCTGGCGGGTTGAGGTCGCGCTTGAAATGGCCGAGACGGCACGCGATCACCTGCATATCGAGCCGGGGCAGATCGTTTCCGGCTTCTGGCCGATGCGCTCGGAAGTCGACGTCAGGCCGCTGATGTTTGCCTTGCGCGAGAAGGGTGCACGGCTCTGCCTGCCGGCCATTCTCGACAAGACCACGATCGTCTTTCGCGAGCTGGTGCGCGGCGCGCCGATGGTTGAGATGGGTTTCGGCACGGTCGGTCCACATGAGGAGGCCGAGGTGCTCGACCCCTCGGTGATGCTGGTGCCGCTCGCCGCCTTCGATGCGCGCGGCCATCGCATTGGCTACGGCGCCGGCTATTACGACCGCGCCATCGCCGGGCTGATCGACAAGGGACAGCCGCCGCGGCTGATCGGCATCGCCTTTGATTGCCAGGAGGTGGCGCAGGTGCCGGATGAGGATCATGACGTCATCATCGCGGAAATACTCACCGAGAGCGGGTTGCGCCGCTTCGTGCCAAAATTGTAGATAAATGGACGCATGATCTTCCACTGGCGTCATGCAGCTTTTGCTTTGCTGACTTTCGGTGCGGGATCTTATGAGACTTCTCTTCCTCGGTGACATGGTTGGAAAGACGGGACGCACGGCGGTGTGGGAACAACTGCCGGGGCTGATCTCCGATTTCAAACTCGATTTCGTCATCGTCAACGGCGAGAATGCCGCCGGCGGCTTCGGCATCACCGAAGACATCTTCCGCGAGACGATCGCGGCCGGCGCCGATGTCGTCACCACCGGCAACCATGTCTGGGACCAGCGCGACGCGCTGGCCTTCGCGCCGCGCGAAGAACGCTTCCTGCGCCCCTCCAACTTTCCCAAAGGCACGCCCGGGCGCGGCTCCGGCGTCTACATCGCCAGGAGCGGTGCGCGCGTGCTGGTCGCCAACATCATGGGCCGGGTGTTCATGCATCCCGAGCTCGATGACCCGTTCCAGGCCGGCGAACGGGAGCTTGCCGCCTGTCCGCTCGGCGAGCAGGCGGATGCGGTGGTCATCGACTTCCACGCCGAGGCGACGTCTGAAAAAATGTGCTTCGCGCATTTCGTCGATGGCCGCGCCAGCCTCGTCATCGGAACCCACACCCACCAGCCGACCGGCGATCACCAGATCCTCAATGGCGGCACCGGCTATATGTCCGACGCCGGTATGTGCGGCGACTATGATTCCTCGCTCGGCATGGACAAGGAGGAACCGCTCAACCGGTTCCTGTCGAAGGTGCCGAAAGGGCGTTTCGAGGCCGCGACCGGACCGGCGACATTGTGCGGCGTCGGCGTCGATATTTCCGACCGCACCGGACTGACAGAGCGGATCGCGCCGTTTCGTCGCGGGCCACGGCTGGAGGAAACCGCGCCATCCTTCTGGTCGTGACATTGATATAAACGCGCTTAGTACCTAATTGCCGGCGACACTGCTCTAGATCGTTAAAAGAGGGGACGACCTCCATGCAGCTCATCGAATTCCTGGCGCCGCATTTTCAATTCGTGTCCGACCCAACGGCCTGGGTCGCGCTGCTGACGCTGGTGGTGCTGGAGATCGTTCTCGGCATCGACAATCTGATTTTCATCTCGATCCTGACCAACAAGCTGCCGCAAGCGCAAAGGGCCCGCGCCCGCCGCCTCGGCATCTCGGCGGCGCTGATCATGCGGCTGGTGCTGTTGGCCACCATTTCGATCATCGTCCAGCTGACGGCGCCGGTTTTCACGGCCTTCGGTCACGGCTTTTCCTGGCGCGACCTGATCCTGATCGCCGGCGGCCTGTTCCTGGTCTGGAAGGCGACCAAGGAAATCCATCACACGGTCGACCCCGACGACCACAAGGACACGATGCTGGGCGAGACGCTGCAGATCAGTCTTGCCGGGGCGATCTTCCAGATACTGCTGCTCGACCTGGTCTTTTCGATCGATTCGATCATCACCGCCGTCGGCATGACCGACGAAATCGCCATCATGTACATCGCCGTGATCGTCGCGGTCAGCGTGATGATGCTGGCGGCCGGGCCGCTGGCCAACTTCATCGCCAAGAACCCGAGCATCGTCATGCTGGCGCTGGGCTTCCTTTTGATGATCGGCATGACGCTGATCGCCGACGGCATGGGCTACCACGTGCCCAAGGGTTACATTTACGCGGCGATGGGCTTTTCGGCGTTGGTCGAGGGGCTCAACATGCTGGCGCGACGGCGCAAGAAGGCGAAGTCCGGCAGCGGGTACTGAGGAAACTAATTCGTCGGCACCCCTTTCGGATGACGGTCGCCGATCAGACCCAGCGTCAGGCCTTGCTCCAGCCACGCCTTGGCGCCGGCCAGCACGAGCGTGAAGCCGCCGGTTGAGCCGACGGCTTCCTTCACCTGCTCGTCGCCATTGCCGGCGAAGCCGAAATTGCGAACCTCGAGAAAGGTCGCATCGCCTGGCATTTCGGTGAAGGTCCAGACCACCGTGGTCGGCGGATCGCTCCATTGCATGACGATCTTCTCGTTCGCGACGATCTCGCTGACATTGACTGTCGTTGAGACGTCGTACATGCGCCACTCCCAGCGAACCACCTTGCCGCTGTCCAGCCGGTCGCTGCCGTGGGTGAACCAGAATTTCGTGGTGATGGCCGGATCGACGATGGCTTCGAACACTTCGGCGACAGGTCGCCGGATCAGCATGCCGGCTTCGGCGGTTGGTGTTTCGCTGATCTCCATCGGATGCTCCTTTCGAGGCTTGGCGCTCACCAGGCGTCGGGTTCGCGCAGCATGTGAACGATGCTGGCAGGGTTGGTTATCCAGCCGCCGCGGAAGCCCTCGCCCAGGGGTTCGATGGCGTCGCAACGCACAACGCCGGCCTTGGCGAAATGATCCGCCGCGGCGGGAAAATCATCGGTGAACAGCTCCAGCCAAACCTCGGCCTGGCTCATCATCGGCGCCTCGTCGATCCACAGACGGTTGGGGCCGAGCTCGAAGCCGATTGCCGGCGCCTTGTCGGTGAACGGCTTCAGGCCGACGACGTCGCGGTAGAAGGCGACCGTCGCCTGATATTGGTGCGGCGGCACCTTCATGGCGATGTTGATGCCGCCGGTGATCTTCGCGGTCATTGCTGGCTCCGTTGTCGTTCAGTTGTTGTTGCTCGCCTTTGCCCAGACTGGTTATGCAAGATTGATCTGCCAGGAGACCCCGAACCTGTCGTTGAGCCAAGCGAAGCGGCGGCTGAAGCCGTAATTGTCGGGCGGCATTAGAAACCCGCCGTCCTTTGCCAGTGTCTCGACAATGCGGTTCAGCTCGTCCTCGGAGGAACAGTCCACATACAGCGAGACCGACGGCGTGAACGTGAAGGCGTGGTGCACGGGGCTGTTGAAGACCATCACTTCCAGGCCGGCGATCGACATGCGCGCCAGCTTGACCGTTCCATCCGGGCCGTCTTCGCCTGGGCCATAGCGTGTGATATCAAGGATGCTGCTGTCCGGAATGGTCTCGCTATAGAGGGCCATTGCCTCTTCGGCCTTGCCTTCGAACATCAGGAATGGCGTAACTTTCGTCATCGCAAGGCCTCCATCTTCCTCTTGGACGCTCAAATTTGGGGTCGCTCAAATATTGGTCTCGTTGGCGGGTTCGCCCTTCATCTCGCTGCGGTAGTAGCCGTCGCGCAGATTGATGCCGTATTCGACATAGGCTTTCATGCAGGCCAGCATCTGCGACCAGCCTTCGCAGTTGAGGTAGGACTTCTTCAAGCCGACAGCACCTTCCTGCCAGCCGCTCTCGGCGATGGTGACGAAGGTGCCGCCATCGTCGAGCGGTTCGAAATTCATCTCGATGCGGGTCTTGTAGGCGGGCTTGCCGTCGGCATCGGTGGCATCCCAGCGCAGCACGATGCGGCTGTCCTTGACCACTTCATCGACCTCGACCGGCACCTTGCCCCACCAGACGACGCCGGCACCGGCTTCCAGCGGGGCGCTGGCGCCGCCGATGGTGGTGAAATAGCCGCTGAGCTTTTTTGGATTGACGACCGCGTCGAAGACTTCGGCGACCGGTTTGCCAATGCGTCCTGAGACACTGAATCCAAGTGACATATCCACAACTCCTTCCCTTGATCGGTTCAATAATATGTTATATAAACATAACATGTCAAGCCGATCGCAAGATGACAATGTTTTCAAGGCGCTGGCGCATCCGCGCCGGCGCGAAATGCTGGACCAGCTGAAGGACACGCCGAAGACGACCGGCATGCTGTGCGATGCGTTTCCCGATATCGACCGCTGCACGGTGATGCTGCATCTCAAGGTGCTGGAGGAGGCCGACCTGATCATCGCGCGGCGCGAGGGACGCGAGCGCTGGAACCATCTCAACGCGCTGCCGATCAAGCAGATCCACGACCGCTGGATCAGCCAGTATGCCGGCCATGCACTCAGCATCATCGACCGGCTGAAGTCGGATCTGGAGGCGTGAGCAACCGCAGCAGACTATGTCGTGTGTCCCATACGCCCTGTGGCTGGACGAATTGAGCCGATTTATCTATAAGCCGGCCATTCCGACAGAGAACGCCGTGCTTCCACGAGTTGCACCTGGGACGCTCTGAAATTTTGAATTCGAGCATTGCGGAAGACGAGGTGAGATCACCCGCTTCGGATGCTCTAGCCGAGAAGACGACAGGGGTGCCATGGCTGGCCATTCACAGTTCAAGAACATCATGCACCGCAAGGGCCGCCAGGATGCGGTGCGGTCGAAAATGTTTTCCAAGCTGGCGCGCGAAATCACCGTCGCCGCCAAGAGCGGGACGCCCGATCCGTCGATGAACCCGCGCCTGCGCCTGGCGATCCAGAACGCCAAGGCGGTGTCGATGCCGAAGGACAACATCCAGCGCGCCGTCAACAAGGCTTCGATGGGCGACGCCGAGAACTACGAAGCCGTGCGCTATGAGGGCTATGGCCCAGGTGGCGTCGCCGTCATCGTCGAGGCCCTGACCGACAACCGCAACCGTTCGGCATCGAACGTGCGCGCCGCCTTCACCAAGGCCGGCGGCGCGATGGGCGAAACCGGCTCGGTGTCGTTCATGTGGGACCGTGCCGGCGAGATCTACTATCCGGCATCGGCCGGCAGCCCTGACAAGATCATGGATGCGGCGATCGAAGCCGGTGCCGACGATGTGGAATCGGATGAAGAGGGCCACACGATCTATTGCGCCTTCGAAAATCTCGGCGAAGTGTCGAAGGCGCTGGAAGGCGCGCTCGGCGAGGCTGAATCGGTGAAGCCGATCTGGCGGCCGCAGAACAATGTTCCGGTCGACGAGGAGCGGGCACAGTCGCTGATGAAGCTGGTCGCCACGCTCGAGGATGACGACGACGTGCAGAGCGTCTACGCCAACTTCGAAGTCGATGACGAGACCATGGCCAAGCTCAGCGCCGCATGAGCGGAACTCAGCCCGGCATGAGCGGAGCTCAGCCTGAGACATAAGCGGAGCTTAGTCTGACATGAGCGAAAAAGCGCTTCCCGCCATCCGCATCACCTATTGCACGCAGTGCCAGTGGCTGCTGCGTGCTGGTTGGATGGCGCAGGAGCTGCTGTCGACCTTCGGCGCGGATCTCGGCGAAGTGACGCTGGTGCCTGGGACCGGCGGCATCTTCACCATTTCCTGCAACGACGCTCTGGTTTGGGACCGCAAGCGCGATGGCGGCTTTCCAGACGCGGCCAAACTCAAGCAGCTTGTGCGCGACGTCATCGATCCGGATCGCGATCTCGGCCATTCGGATCGAAAAACAAAGGCCTGAAGAGCGCCGGCAGCACCGTCACTTACGTCGCAACGCTCCGAAAGCCGCGCCTATGGCGACGCCCATAGCGATGCCGATTGGCAGATCATCCAGAGCGGCGCCGATCGCCGAGCCGACACCAACTCCGATGGCCATGCCGAAGGCCATGTTTGAGTACTGATCCTTCAAAACGCATCTCCCAAACGATCGCCGTGAATTTCTAGTGCGGAGACCACGCGGTCGGTCACCGGTGGCTCCGCCCATTGCCGTCAACGCGCGGCGAACCAGAAGGATGCCAGCGCGGCTACGCCGCTGATGGTGCGGACATGGTTCCACATCACCCATTCATTGAGGTATCGCGACCATAGGCTTGCGCCACTGGCGCTTGCCGGATCGGCGGCGGCAAGTGCATCATTGAGCGGGACGTTGAAGATCATCGTCACCACCACGATGCCGATGAGATAGACCAGGCTGCCGGCAACCAGCCAGAGCGAACCCGGCTGGCTCGAGCCCATCACCGCGCCGATGGCGACAAGGACGCAGATAAGCGCCGTGCCGAACAGGGCGGTCATGAACAGCGGCGTCACGGCCGTCACGTTGATCGAATTCATTGCGGCGATGCCGCCAGCGGCGGGCATGCGGGCGAGGCCGGGCATGACGAAGCTGGAAAACGCAAAGAACACGCCGCCGACGACGCCTGAGCCGATTGCGGCGATGAAGATGAGGGTGGGGAGAAGTTTCGCGATCATCTCAGTTGCTCCAGATGCCTTCTGCATTAAAATGTGACTAATCCTCACATTTGCAAAACGTGATAAACCCTCGTATTTTCCAAGTCAAGCGATTTTTCCGACACTGGAGTTAGCCATGGTAGACACGGCCGCGCGGGTTTCCCCTCAGGAGCAGGTCGCTTCGCCGCGCCGGGCGCCGAGCCAGCGGCGCAGCCGCGAGCGGGTCGGGCGCATGCTGGCCGCCGCTTCGGCGCTGATTGCAGAGCAGGGCAGCGACGCCATGCGCATGGGTGAGGTGGCGGAACGGGCAGGGGTGTCGATCGGCTCGCTCTACCAGTTCTTCCCGGACAAGCGGGCGATCATCTGGGCGCTGGCCGAGCGCTACACCGCCGAGAGCCAGGCCTGCATCTCAGCCGCACTCGCCGGCGTCGACGACGCCGAAGGGCTGGGCCAAGCGTTTTCGGAACTGGTCGATATCTACTACCGGCTGTTCCTGGCGGAGCCGGTGATGCGCGACATCTGGTCGGGCACACAGGCCGACAAGGCGCTGCGCCAGCTCGAGCTCGCCGACAGCCGGGCCAATGCGGAGTTTCTGACCGCGGTGCTCAGGCGCTTGCGCCCCAACGCCGATCCGGTGGAACTCGATACAACGGCGTTCCTGGTCTGGCAGATGGGCGAGGCCGCCATGCGGCTGGCGATCTCCGTCGAGCGGCAGGAGGGCGACAGGCTGGTCGCTGCCTACAAGCGCATGGCGCTCAGGGAACTGGTGGCCGAGTAGAGCCTCGCGTTAGCGGCCGAAATAGTCCCTAAGCATTTCCGCGCGCTCATCCTCTGCGCACATCGCCATGCGACCGAGGTTGAACCGGCCCCGATAAAGCGCGACGACAGCCAATGCGCAATTCACCGTCTCATCATCGGTGGCAGTTGCCAGATCCCGCAATGCCAAATGCACAAATGTTCGCCACGCTGCCTTGTAATGCGGTTCGATCCAAGCAGGGATCGGCGGATTCCGGTCGTCGAGCAGGCGCGCTTCTTCGATGGTTGCGGCCAGACCATAGGCCCCCCAGTAAGCCGGAGCGTGGCCTTCGGAGATGCGAACGATTTCAACCACCGCCGCGTAAGACGCGGCTCCGACATCTCCCTGATGATGCAATTCATTCCAGAGTTCGTCCCAGACCGCCTTGTCGTCATAGCGAAGGGCCAGCGCTCGCAACGCTGGTCGGGGATCATAGACGACCTTGTATCCACCTTTGAGCCCTGACCATCGCTGATCGTTGAGCATAGACATATCGCTCTCCAGGACCGAATGCGTCCCACTACGGCTAGTCGAGGTCAACAAAAAAACCCGCCTCGAGGGCGGGTTTTCTGATCTGCGAAAGGCCGATACGGCTTAAGTTCTTACTCGGTGCAAGTCGTTATCCCAAAAACCGCTTCGCACTTTTGGGCGACATGCCCTTAGAGGCCGAAACCTTCGAAACGCTTCTTGAACTTCGACAGGCGACCGCCGCGGTCGAGCAGGGTCTGCTGGCCGCCAGTCCAGGCCGGGTGGGTGGTCGGGTCGATATCGAGGTTCATCGTATCGCCTTCCTTGCCCCACGTCGAACGGGTCGCGTATTCGGTGCCGTCGGTCATGACGACCTTGATGGTGTGGTAATCGGGATGGATGTCGGTCTTCATGGTTCGGTTCCTGGCTTGCCGGCGCTGCTGACGGGCATAAGCCTGCGTCGATGCGCCCCTTTTTAAAACTCGAAGCCGCAGCTATTGAAGAGCCACGGCTTCTAAAACGGTCGGCGAGCCTATACATCAGCCGGAATTGAATCACAAGGCCGCGGCAAGCGCATATTGAGGCGCAGACCCCAAGGGCGGCTAGAGGAAACATCGGGATGGCGCAAATCAGCAGCGCAGACGAGCGCCGGCGCTCGCTCAAGCCGCTCAGGCGCCTGTTTCCGTATATAACGCGCTACCGCACGCTGGTTGTCGGCGCCATCATCTCACTGGTCATTGCCGCGGCAACCACGCTGGCGCTGCCGCTGGCGGTGCGACGCATGATCGATCATGGGTTTTCGTCGTCCAGCACCACCTTCATCGCTGAATATTTCGCCGCACTGGTGGCGATGGCCGCCCTGCTGGCGGCGGCCTCGGCCGGCCGCTACTATTTCGTCATCACGCTCGGCGAGCGCGTCGTCGCCGACATCCGCCGCGATGTCTTTGCCCATGTGACGACACTGTCGCCTTCCTTCTTCGACACTGCCCAGTCGGGCGAGATCGTGTCGCGGCTCGCCGCCGACACGACGCAGGTCAAGTCCGCGGTCGGGGCGACGGCCTCGGTGGCGCTGCGCAATGTCATCCTCGGTCTCGGCGCGGTGGGGATGATGGTCATCACCAGCCCGAAACTGTCTGGCCTCGTCATTGCCGCTATTCCCGTGATCGTGCTACCGCTGGTCGCCTTCGGCCGTTCGGTGCGCGCCAAGTCTCGGCAGGCGCAGGATACGCTTGCCGACGCGACCGCCTATGCCAGCGAGCAGATCGGCGCGGTGCGCACCTTGCAGGCCTTCACCAACGAGAAGCTGGTCACCGGCCATTTCTCGGCCGCGGTGGAAGCCGCTTTCGAGGCGGCGCGCTCCTCGATCTTCGCGCGCTCCTTCCTCACCTTCTTCGCCATTTTCACCATCTTTTCGTCCGTCGTGGCGGTGTTGTGGTTCGGCTCGCGCGGCGTGCTCGAAGGCTCGATATCGCCGGGCACGCTCGGTCAGTTCCTGCTTTATTCGGTGTTCGCCGCCGGCGCGCTGGGCGCCCTATCGGAAGTGTGGGGCGAGCTTGCGCAAGCGGCGGGTGCCGCCGAACGGCTGACCGAGATCCTGGCCGAGAACCCAGCGATCCAGGCGCCTGCCGACCCGAAGCCACTGCCGGCGGTCGCCAAGGGCGCGATCGTCTTCGACAACGTCTCCTTCTCCTATCCGGCAAGGCCCGACCGGGCCGCCGTGCACGGCTTGAGCTTTCAGGTCATGCCCGGCGAGACCGTGGCGATCGTCGGGCCGTCAGGGGCCGGCAAGAGCACGGTCTTTTCGCTGATCCTGCGCTTCTACGATCCCGAAACCGGCAAGATCCTGATCGACGGCGTCGACGTGCGCGAGGCCGATCCCGTTTCGGTGCGCGAGCGCATCGCCATCGTGCCGCAGGACGTCACCATCTTTGCGGCCACCGCGCGCGATAATATCGGCTTTGGCCGGCCGGGCGCCAGCAGGGCTGAGATCGAGACGGCGGCGAAGGATGCGCTGGCCAATGAATTCATCCTGAGGCTGGAAAAGGGCTATGACAGCCAGGTCGGCGAGCGCGGTGTGACGCTGTCCGGCGGCCAACGCCAGCGTGTGGCGATCGCCCGCGCCATTCTGCGCGACGCGCCGATCCTGCTGCTCGATGAGGCTACCTCGGCGCTCGACGCCGAAAGCGAGACGCTGGTGCAGATGGCGCTGGAGCGCCTGATGCAGGGCCGAACCACCATCGTCATCGCGCACCGTCTGGCAACGGTGCTGAAAGCCGACAGGATCCTGGTCATGGATGGCGGCTCGATCGTCGAGGAAGGCACGCATCAGAGCCTGGTCGCCAAGGGTGGCATTTATGCGCGCCTGGCCAAGCTGCAATTCGAAACCGGCGCCAGTGCCTTCAGAGGCGCGGCGGAGTAGCCAGAACCATCTGTGCTCCTGACGTACCGACCACGCTAAGCGGCTCCGTATCGCTGCTTCAGATGGTTCACGAAATACGCCGCATTGAGCTTTTCGCCGGTGGCACGTTCGAGCAGATCCGGCGTCGACCAGCGTGATCCCTGCGACCAGATCTTTTGGCGGCGCCAGTCGTTGATCGCCGCGAAATTGCCTTTGGCAAGATCCTCGTCGGCTGAAGGATGTTCCCGCGTCAGCGCCGCCCATTGCTGCGCCGCCATCATCGCGCCCAGCGTGTAGGAGGGGAAATAGCCGAAGGCGGCCCCCGGCCAATGCACGTCCTGCATCGGCCCGTCGGCGGGGTTGTCGATGGTGGAAAGACCAAGATAGTCGCGCATCTTGGCGTCCCAGGCTTCGGGCAGGTCGGCCACCTCCAGCCGGCCCGAGACGAGCTCCTGTTCCAGTTCGTAGCGCAGGATGACATGCAGGGGATAGGTCACCTCGTCGGCATCGACACGGATCAGGCCGCGCTCGACGCGATGCACGTGCGGCAGGATGTCGTCGAGCGACCAGGCTTCGCCGAGATGCTTTTCGATCACCGGCAGCGCCCAGCGCCAGAAGGCCGGGTTGCGTCCGAGCTGCTTTTCGACAAACAGGCTCTGGCTTTCGTGCACGGCCATGCCACGCGCCTTGCCGAGCGGCCAGTGCGACCATGGCTTCGGCAGGTTCTGTTCGTAGAGCGCATGGCCGGTCTCGTGCAGCACGCCCATCAGCGCCGACAGGAAATCAGATGTCTTGTAGCGGGTGGTGATGCGCACGTCGCTCGGCACGCCGCCGCAGAAAGGATGGTGCGACACCGACAGCGACCCATGTGTCAGGTCGAAGCCGACCGCCGCCATCATGGCAAGGCCAAGCTCGCGCTGCCGGTCGATCGCGTAGGTGCCCGAAAGCGGCTTCAACGGGCGCTTGCGCAGCCGCGCTTCCTGGATCGCCAGCGCCTCCGGCACAAAATCTTTCAGGAAAGCCTTCAGGTCGGTGAAGACAGGCGTGATGTCGGCGGTGCGGTTGCCGGGGTCGTACTGTTCCATCAGTGCGTCATAGGGGGCGAGACCGAGCACGTCGGCACGCAGCGCCGCCTCTTCGCGCACCAGCGCCACCACGCCCTCCAGCGCCGGCTGGAAGGCCGTCCAGTCGTTCTTGGCGCGCAGGTCGCGCCACAGCTGCTCGCAACGCATGCGCGCGGTCGTCTGGCGTTCGACGAATTCGACCGGCAGGCAGGTCAGATTGGTGTATTGTCGCCGCAGTTCCGCAACAGCGGCCCGTTGCTCTTCACCAAGCGCCTCGCCTTCGGCGGCGGCAATCCAGTCCGCTATCTCCGGCGCCGTTGCCCTGGTGTGATACATGCCGGCCAGTGCCGACATCGCCTCGGCGCGCTTCTCACCACCGCCGACGGCCATGTGGGTGGCTTCGTCGGCGCCGAGGATGGCCAACGCGTGCTCGAGCGCTTCGAGCTTGTGGCCAAGGTCATCGAGTTCTGAAAGGACATGGCGGCTTCCGTGATTGAGGACGGCGCGAAAAGATACCAACGCAAAGGCGTTTGCAACCCTCAGGCACCGCGCGGGGACGCAGCTTGCGCAGGTGCGGTCATGCGTGAAATGCTGCCGGCGACAATTGAGGGGGAACAACATGATCGGCAACATCCTGGTCGGGCTGGTGGCCTTGATCCATGCCTACATCGTCTATCTCGAGATGGTGCTGTGGGACACGCCGCGCGGACGCAAGGCTTTCGATCTGACGCCCGAATTCGCCAGTGCCTCGAAGGTGCTCGCCGCCAATCAGGGGCTCTATAACGGTTTCCTCGCCGCCGGCCTGATCTGGGGGCTTTACCTCGGCGCGGCCGGTTTCCAGGTCAAGGTTTTCTTCCTGTTGTGCGTGGCCGTTGCCGGCCTCTATGGCGCGGCAACGGTCGGCCGCAAGATCCTGTTCATCCAGACCGTGCCGGCGATTGCCGCGCTGATCGCGGTCTGGCTCGGCTGGTAAAAAGGACGCCCGCGGGATTGGCTCCCTAAGGCGTCAGGGTGGTCCCTTCCTCTTGGACCGTTTCAGGCGCCGCGGTCTCAGCCGTTCGGGTAATTGCCGCCGTCGGCACCATCGCCCATCAGGAAACCGCTGCCGGTATCGAGCCTCAGCTGCTGGTCGACATTGTCGAGGCGGCGCAGCAGGGCATGGTATTGCGTGGCCGGTATCCTTCTCGGCCGCCTGGCTGATGCGGGCGGTGCGCATTTCCAGACGCTCCGCTACGGCCGGTGTAATGTTGTTGGCCTGTCTGGCGTCCACTATGCCCTGATGGACGCCTTGAATCTGTTGGATGAGACCCTCGGCGCGCGGGCCGGTGAAATCGGTCGGGTCGGTCGCGTCGAGGGCGCCCTTGTGATGGCCCGCGGCATAGGCGCCGGCAAGCGGAACGGCGATGAGGAACGCCGTGAGTGTCGCAGTTCTGAGCGAGGTCTTGGGAGTGAAAGAGCGCATCACGCGTCTCCTCTTGTAGAGAAAGGCAGCGGTGGTTCCGCCTGCCTTCCGGCCGTGGGCCGTCCGGTTCCGTCGCGTCGCGATGAGGAGGATTCATCGCCGGCGGTTCTCGGCCCAGGCGGGAAGCTAGGACCGCCCTGCGACAATGTGTAATTAAAAAAGATAATCTTTTCAGGCCTTGCCGGCCTCGGCCTGCGCCCTAGAGTTGAGCCGGCGAACAAATTCGCGTGAGTTCGCGTGATCACGGATCAACGTTCGGTGAGCTTCAGTTCAATGCGGCGGTTCTTGTTGCGCGCCTCTTCGGTGTCGGCGGGATCGAGCGGCTGGAACTCGCCGAAACCGGCGGCGACCAGCCGGTTGGCGGGCACGCCGTTTTCGATCAGGAATTTCACCACCGAGGTCGAACGCGCCGTCGACAGCTCCCAGTTGTCGCGGTAGCGGCCGGTGCCGGAGAGCGGCTTGTTGTCGGTATGGCCGTCGACGCGCAGCACCCAGTTGATCTCGGGCGGGATCTCCTTCTGCAGCTCGATGATGGCGTCGGCGAGCTTCTTCATCTCGACCTTGCCGGCATCGTTGATTACCTCGGAGCCGGTCGGGAACAGCACTTCCGACTGGAAAACGAAGCGGTCGCCGACGATGCGGATGTTCTCGCGGTCGGCGAGGATTTCACGCAAGCGGCCGAAGAAATCGGAACGGTAGCGGTTCAATTCCTGCACACGCTGCGCCAGTGCGACATTCAGGCGGCGGCCGAGATCGGCGATCTTGGTGTTGGAATCGCGGTCACGGGTTTCGGAGACGTTGAGCGCATCCTCGAGCGCGCCGATCTGCTTGCGCAAAGCCGCGATCTGCTGGTTGAGGATCTCGACCTGGCTCAGTGCCTGCTGGCTGATCTGGCGCTGGCTGTCGAGTTCGCCGCCCAGCGCCGCGGCGCGCTGCTTGGCGGCGTCGCCGGCGCCCGCACCTTGCGCCAGCAATTGTTCGAGCCGGCTCTTTTCCGCTTCAGCCGCCGACAGCGACGCCTGCAGATTGGCGAGCGAATCATCCTTGTCCTGCGTTGATGAGCGCTCCAGCGCCAGAAGCTGGGTCAATTCGTTGATCTGCGAGTTGAGGCGCGTGAGTGCAGTATCCTTGCCTGAGAGTTCGCGGCCGAGCAGGAACTGCGCCAGCACGAAGACCGTGAGCAAGAACATGATGGCCAGCAGCAGCGTCGACAGCGCGTCGACGAAGCCCGGCCAGTAGTCGATGCGGCGATCGGTGCGCCGGCCCCTGGCGAGTGCCACGTCAGTGCACCCCTGGCTTCTTCAGGGCGTCGGCGATTTTTTCCAGCGTGTTGCGCATCGCCTTCTGTTCGTCCGACTGGGCCTCGACCCAGTCGCGCATGATCTGCTGTTCCGAGCGCATGTTCTTGACCAGGCCGGAAATGCCGTCGGCGAGATTGGCCATGGCGGTGGCGACGCGCGGGTTGGAGCCGCCGCCATTCTCCTGCATGCTACGCAGCCGTTCGGACAGAACCCGGATCTCGTCCGAGGATTCGGTCTTGGCCGGATCGGAGACGACGATGTCGGACGAAAGGTCCGTCACCGAGGACAACCAGTTTTCCAGTTCGGTATAGAAGCGCGTCTGGGCGCGGCCGGCCTGCAGGTCGAGGAAGCCGAGCACCAGCGACCCGGACAGGCCGAACAGCGAGGACGAGAAGGCCGTGCCCATGCCGGCCAGCGGCGCCGAAAGCCCTTGCTTCAACGAATCGAGCACCGCGGCAGCGTCACCCGTGCCTGGGTCGAGCGATTCAATCGTCTCGCGGATCGAACCGATGGTGTTCAACAGGCCCCAAAAGGTGCCGAGCAGGCCGAGGAACACCAGCAGCCCGACGAGGTAGCGCGAGGTGTCGCGGCTTTCATCGAGGCGCGTGGCGATGGAATCGAGCATGGTGCGCATCGAACTGGTCGAGAAAGCCGTCGCCGAGGAACGGCCGATCATCGCCTTCATCGGCGCCAGCAGCACCGGTTCGGTGCTCTCCGAGCCGGCGCGAAAGGAGTTGACCCAGCGCACTTCGCGAAACAGCCGGCCGACCTGGGCGAAGGCCAAGAGGATGCCGACCACCAGCACGCCCACGATCAGGCCGTTGAGGCCGGGATTGCTGCCAAAGGCGGTCGAGATCTGGCGGGTCAGGATGGCGGCGATGAAGGCGACGATGACCAGGAAGATCACCATGGTCAGCAGGAAGACCTGTGGGCTCGATAGCTTATGGGGGTCGTAGATCAGGACATCCGAGCGTCTGCCCATGCCGAAGGATTTGAGAAAAGCCATCCGTGCCCCGTTTCCGATGCCGCCCGCCGATCACGTTGACCGCGACTCTAAACGGAATTGTGACCAAATTGAATGGCGCTTGGCAATATTGCCGCGTCGATAGTCTGTGTCAGAGGCGATTGATGACCAGACAGTCGACCATGGCGGCCAGATGCAGACCGGCGCCGGTGACCACGAAACCATGCCACAGCGCATTGTGGAAGCGCAGCCCCTTCCAGGCAAAGAAGATGACGCCGCAGGAATAGACGATGCCGCCGGCGACGATGAGGGCGATCGATGTCGTCGGCAGCGTCTGGACAAGCGGCTTGACCAGGATGATGCCGCTCCAGCCGATGGCGAGATAGAAGACGATGGCCAGCCGGTCGAAACGGCCGGGAAAAAACACCTTGACGGCAATGCCCAGCACTGCCGCGGTCCAGACCAGGACGATCATCCAGCGCGCCAGCGGCGAGCCTTCGAGCTGGGCCAGGAAAGGCGTGTAGGTCGCGGCGATCAGCAGATAGATCGCGGCATGATCGAAACGCCGCAAGACCCATTTCGCCGGCGACGACACCGGCCACAGATTGTAGGTCATCGACACCGACAGCACGGTGAGCAGCGAGACCACATAGAAGGCAGCGGCGATATATTCGCCCGGCCCGACACGAAAGGCAGCCAGCGCCAGCAGTGCCGAGCCGGCCGATACCGCCAGCACGATGCCGACCGCATGGACGATGCCGTCGGCGATCGTCTCGGCGCGCGAATAGTGCCAGCGTCCGATGAACGGGATGTCGGGGGTGGGCTTGATGTCGTTCACTGCCGGGTTTCCTGCGCCGCGCACCACAAATTTGGGCGCTCACCAAGCAGTATTTCAAGTCTTGTTTGCGGTTTTACGACTGCGGCGCATCAGCGCGGCGTACCCGTCAGCGCGGCTTGCCTGTCAACGAGAGGGGAGGGGCTTCTTCACGGTCTTCAGCAGGGCGCGTTGAATGATCTCGTTGCCGGCGACAACCGAGCCGTTGTCGAGCATGTCCTGGCCGCCATCCATGTCGGAGGCGAAGCCGCCCGCCTCGCGGATCAAAAGCAGCCCGGCGGCAATGTCCCAGGCAGACAGCCCGGTTTCCCAGAACCCGTCCATGCGACCGGCGGCGACATAGGCCAGATCGAGCGAGACGGCACCCATACGACGGACGCCCGAGACCTCGGCCATGACGTTGCGTAGCTCGACGAGGAAATTGCCGTGGTGGCCACGGCCGAGATGCGGCACGCCGCAACCGATCACTGTGTCGACCAGCTTGGTGCGGCCGGCGACGCGCAAGCGGCGGTCGTTCATGAAGGCGCCGCCACCGCGTTCGCAGGTGTAGAGTTCGTCCATCGCCGGATTGTAGATGACGCCGGCAACGATCTGGCCCTGGCGTTCCAATGCGATCGAAACGGCAAAGAGCGGGATGCCGTGCAGGAAATTGGTGGTGCCGTCGAGCGGATCGACGATCCAGCGATGCTGGCTATCGTCACCTTCGACCGCACCGCGCTCTTCCATCAGGAAGGCATAGCCCGGCCGTGCCTTGGACAGCTCGGCAAAGACGATGTCCTCGGCCTTGCGGTCGGCCTGGCTGACATAGTCGCCGGGGCCTTTCATCGAGACCTGCAGGTTCTGCACCTCGCCGAAGTCGCGCGACAGCGAGCGGCCGGCTTTCATTGCGGCCTGGACCATGACGTTGAGGAGGGCTGAGCGTGCCATACTGGTTCTTCCTGCTGCTCTTTAAGCTCTGGCTTGATGCATGTCGGTGACCCAAAACCGGGGCCACTTTTGGGCGACATGCATCAGTCTGCGCGGCGCACGTAGGTGATTTCGTTGGTGTCGACGATGATGCGCTCGCCGGCGCCGATGAATGGTGGTACCAGCACGCGGATGCCGTTTTCCAGGATCGCCGGCTTGTAGGAGGATGCCGCCGTCTGACCCTTCACCACCGGGTCCGCCTCGGTGATGGTCAGCGTCACATAGTCGGGCAGCGATATGCCGATCGGCCTCTCTTCGTAGAGCTGGACTGTCACCATCATGCCGTCCTGCAGGAACGCAGCACGATCGCCGACGAAGTCCTTGTTCAGTTCGAGCTGCTCGTAGCTCTGGGTGTCCATGAACACCAGCGCATCTTCCTGCGCATAGAGGAATGAAAAATCCTTCAGGTCGAGCCGGATCTGTTCGACCGTCTCGGCCGAGCGGAAGCGCTCGTTGAGCTTGGTGCCGTTGATGAGGTTCTTCAGTTCGACCTGGTTGTACGCGCCGCCCTTGCCGGGCTTGACGGTGTTGGTTCTGACCGCCACCCAAAGGCCGCCATCATGCTCGATGACATAGCCGGGACGGATTTCGTTGCCATTGATCTTGGCCATGATGAGGTGATCCGGGATGCTACCCACGGCCAGGCCGTTGGTATGGGATGTTCGCTGCGAAAGCGATTTCGGGCTCCCAAGACCACAAATCACCCGAAGAGGCAAGGGAGCGCCAAGTCGGGGTCGGGTTGGAGAGGCCGCTACGGCAGGCGGTTCGCCTTCTGCAGGGCCTGCTTGGTCTCGTCGTCGCTCAGCCCCTGCAGGAAATCGTCCATCTGCGGATCGATGAGGCCGGCGCGGCGGGCGATGATGTACCAGGCGCCGGCAAGGACGAGATCCGGATCGGTGCCGATGCCTTGCATATAGAGTTTTGCCAGGCGGTTCTGGGCGGCGATATTGCCGCCTTCCGCCGCCTGCTTCGTCCAGCCGAAGGCGGATTTCAGGTCGCGCGCACCGCCGCGGCCTTCAATCATCCAGGCGGCGAGGTCGATCTGCGCGGTGTCGTAATTCTGCCGTGCCGCCTGCGCCAGAAGGCGCCTTGCCTGCGCATCGTCGCGCGGCTTGCCGCCGACGCCATTGGCGTAGATCTGCGACATCGCATATTGCGCGTCGGCGAGGCCGGTCGCGGCGGCGCGCTCATAGTAGGAGACCGCCTTGGCTATGCCGGCGTCGCCGGGGTCCTGCTGGACCAGCATCTGCGCGAAATTGAACTGCGCCAGCCGGTTGCCGGCTTCCGCGGCGGCCTGCATCAAGGCATAGGCTGCCTTTTCGTCCTTCTTGACGTAGCGGCCGTCGAGCAGCATCAGCGCATACTGGAACTGCGATTCCGGCACGCCCTGTTCGGCGGCGAGCGCGTACCATTTCGCCGCTTCCGCCGAATTGAGCGGCACACCGAGCCCTCGCGACAGGATCTCGGCGACCAGCGTCTGCGCGGCAGGATCGCCTTTTTGCGCCCGGACCAGCGCGAGATTGTAGGCCGTCTTGTAGAGCCCGCGCTGGAAGGCACCATAGGCCGCATCGGCGGGTTTTGCACCGAAGCGGTCGGGGTTGATGGCGTCGGCCGACGGCAGCGGCGCCGGTTCTGCCGGGGTGGCGGGCTGCGGCAACGGCTTGTCGATCGGCTTGTCGGTGTGGATGCCGGGTTCCGGCTTGGGCTGAGGCAGCGGGATGGTCTCCGCTGCCGCTGCCTGGACCATCAGCACCGCAAGCAGAGCCTGGAAGGGAAGCGTCGCCGAGGGCACGTCAGTCCTCGAAGCGCGGCGCGGTCTCGTCGAGCAGCGCGTTGGCGGTGGCGACCGCTGTCCTGGGATCGGTGCCGTCGGCAAACACGGCGCTCGACAGCGCCACGAATTCGGCACCGGTGGCGCCCACTGCTTCGACCGAGGCGATGTCGGATCCGGCCATGACGATGCACGGGATCTGGATCATGTCCGCCCACCATCTGCCGAGCGACAGGTTGCGCGGGTGTGGTTCGGGCTTGTTGTCGTAACCGAAGCGGCCGAAGAAGATGTAGTCGGGCCGTGTTTCGCCAAGCTCGAGCGCGTCGTCACGCGTCTTGGCGCCGCCGGTGCCGACCATCATCTTTGCCTGGAAATGCTCGATCGTCTCGGCGAGTTCGGCCTTGGAGACCTCGACATGGATACCGTCGGCCTGGACGCGGCCGGCTATGCGGGTGTCGCCGGCGATGATGACGGCCGCACCGGCGGCTTGCGCTGCCGGCACGATCTGTTCGGCGAAAGCCTGGAAGGAGGCCTCATCCATGCCGTTCTCGGGCAGGATCAGCGAAGCGACGTCGCCGCCTTCGAATGCGGCGGCGATACGGGCCGCCGGCACTCCGGGCGGCGCGATCAGCACGATGCGACAGCGGTTGGGGGGCGTTGCGTCATTCATGGTTCTTCGGGTCCCGCGTTTCGCCTATGCCGGGCGAAGATGGTTGGATTGCGGCATAGAGCAAAGTGCCCGCTTTGAACAGGCGGGCAGCCGGGATCGCGATGTTGGCCCGCCAGACGCCGGCGGACCGCTTTATTTGATCGGGTGCGGGCTTGCGACGGGTGGTTTGGCCCTCCACAGCGTCCAGCCCAGATTCATGCCGGCGGCGGCGATCAGGATGGCGGCGGCGCCGACGATCTGGCTCAGATGCAGCCGATGGCCGAAGGCAACGACATCGACCAGGATCGCGACCACCGGGTAGATGAAGGACAGCGACCCCTGCAGATGCGTCGGCAGCTTCTGGATGGCGCCGTACATCAATATGTACATGAGGCCAGTATGGACGATTCCGAGCGTCGCCAGCATGGTCCAGCTCCATGCATCG
Organism: Mesorhizobium sp. M0496; assembly: GCF_040321205.1. Taxonomy (NCBI): domain Bacteria; kingdom Pseudomonadati; phylum Pseudomonadota; class Alphaproteobacteria; order Hyphomicrobiales; family Phyllobacteriaceae; genus Mesorhizobium; species Mesorhizobium sp. M0496. The sequence continues at coordinate 83,196 of NZ_JAMYRC010000020.1, forward strand.
GCCGGAAGCTGGGATAGATCGGCGAAAGGCGCCAGCATGACTACGCCGACGCAGACCTGGATCAGCGCGATCAGGTGAGGCGGCGTGCCCTTGAGCTTCTTGGTGACGATGGCGGCGACGGCCCAGAAGAAAGCCGCACCCAACGCCATGACGATGCCGGTAGAGTAATCCGTCCCGACATCACCGGCGTCGGGAGCGGCCTCAACGATCAGCACCATGCCGGCGAAGGCGATGGCCAGCCAGGTCAACTTGGTCAGGGTCAGCCGCTCGGCGAAGAAGAGCGCGCCGAAGCCGACCAGCATGAAGGGCTGCGTGTTGTAGACGGCCGTGGCGATCGAGATCGATGCGCGCGAGAATGCACTGAACAGCAAAAGCCAGTTGACGACGATGGCGACGCCGCCGAGCGCGGCGATGCCGATGATGCGCAGCGACAGCCTGTTGCGCAGCAACCCCAGCCCGGCGCAGATGATAAGCAGCGTCAGCGCGCCGAACGCGCAGCGCCAGAACACCACATCCATGATCGGCTGGCCGGACAGGACGACGAACCATCCGATCGTTCCCAGGATAGCCATTGCGGCGGACATTTCGACCGTGCCGCGCACTGTATCGTTCACAACAAACCTCCGTATCAGTTCAACCGCTATAATCTCATGCGGCAACGCGGCTTTCCATCGGATGAAAAAGGAGGTATGGGTAAATATCCTAATTATATTAGGCGATGGCTCCAAATCAGCGAGAAATGTAAAATGCTTGATGATCTCGACCGAAATCTCCTTGAAATCCTGGTTAGGGATGCGCGGACCTCGCTGAAGGAGCTGGCCAGCCAGGTCGGGCTATCGTCGCCAAGCGTTTCGGAGCGGCTTCGACGGCTTGAGGAGCGCGGCGTCATCCGGGCGTTCACTGTCGAGATCGATCCGCTGGCGCTCGGTTATACCTTGCAGGCGATCGTGCGCATCCGGCCTCTGCCGGGCAAACTGCACATCGTCCAGAAGCTGATCGAGGAAATCCCCGAATTCGGCGAATGCGACAAGGTGACGGGCGATGACTGTTTCGTCGCCCGGCTGTTCGTGCGCTCGATCGGTGATCTCGACGGGATTTTGGACCGCATCGCCGACAAGGCCGAGACCAGCACTGCCATCATCAAGGCGCAGCCGATCCGTCGGCGGCCGCCACCGCTCGATGCAACCGCGTCTCGCGACAGGGCAAAAGTCTTGCAGGCATCCTGAACCGGACCGGTCGGGCCCGGCTTTCAGAAGGCCGATCGAGTCGGGTGGAAAGCCGGCGGCCGGCTGGTTATGGTGCCGACCCAAGCGAATCGAGACCGTCATGGCGCAGAATATATACGACCGGGAGGATTTCTTCGCAGGCTACAGCCAGCTCGGCCGTTCCGTCGAAGGCCTGGATGGCGCCGCTGAGTGGCCGGCGCTGCGCGCGATGCTGCCCGATGTCAGCGGCTTGAGGGTCGTCGATCTCGGCTGCGGCTTCGGCTGGTTCTGTCGCTGGGCGCGCGAGCATGGGGCCAAAGACGTTCTTGGCCTGGATCTTTCCGAAAAGATGCTTGCCCAGGCGATGGCCGCCGGCCCGGACGCCGGCATCACCTATGCGAAGGCCGATCTCGATCAGCTTAGTCTGCCGCAAGCCAGTTTCGATCTCGTCTACAGTTCGCTCGCCTTGCACTATGTCGAGGACGTGATGCGTCTGTTCAGGACCGTGCATCAGGCGCTGGGGTCCGGTGGGCATTTCGTTTTCTCGACGGAACATCCGATTTTCATGGCGCCCACCAATCCCGGCTGGGTGATCGATGCCGAGGGCCGCAAGACATGGCCTGTCGACCAGTATCTGGTGGAGGCGCCACGCCGGACGGACTGGCTGGCCAAGGGCGTGGTGAAACATCACCGCACGATCGGCACCACGCTCAACGCTCTGATCAGGTCCGGCTTCACCATCAGCCATGTCGAGGAGTTCCGCCCGACCGACGCGCAGATCGCGGCCAAACCCGAACTGGCCGAGGAACTAGAGCGGCCGATGTTCCTGCTGGTCTCGGCCCGCCCATAGGCAAAGGCTGCCGACAGCCAATGGTGGGGCGGCCATCCCGATATTTGCTGTCGCTCCGCTCGGGATTCTGGGCTATTCAAGCGTCGATACGCTTTCCCTCTAGACCAGTTCCCTCCCATGTCCGGCCTGCTTCTCGATCCGTGGTTCTATGCGGCTGCCCTTCCGGCGGTCATTCTGGTCGGCCTGTCCAAGGGTGGGTTCGGCGGCGCCGTCGGTTTCGTCGGCGTGCCGCTGATGGCGCTGACCATGCCGCCTGTGCAGGCCGCCGCCATCCTGCTGCCGATCTTGTGCCTGATGGACATCGTGTCGGTGTGGACATGGTGGGGTGTCTATAACAGAAAGATGCTGGTCGACATGATGCCGGGCGCCGTCATCGGCATTGGTCTCGGCTGGCTGACGGCGGCACTCGTTACCGAAGAGGCGGTGCGGCTGATCGTCGGCGCGGTCGCCATCATTTTCGTCCTGCGCTGGCTCTATCTGCAGTTTCGTCACGGCGCCGATCACGCGGCCGCGCCCAACCGTGCCGCCGCCGCCGTCTGGGGCACGGTCGCTGGTTTCACTAGCTTCGTCGCCCATGTTGGCGGCCCGCCTTTCCAGGTCTATGCCTTGCCGATCCGGCTCGACCCGAAGGTGTTGTCGGGCACAGCGGCGATCTTCTTTGCCGCCACCAATGCGCTGAAGCTGGTGCCTTATTTCGCGCTCGGCCAGTTCGACACCGCCAATCTGACGGCGTCGGCGGTGCTGATGCCGCTGGCGCCGCTGTCGACCATCGCCGGGGCGTGGCTGGTGCGGCGGATGCGCCCGGAAACATTCTATCCCTTCACCTACGCAACCGTCGCGGTCGTGGCGCTGAAGCTGCTTTGGGACGGCATCGCGGGCCTTATGTAGGAAGGTGAGGCGGCCGCGTAGCCGCCTTCACTGAGGGTCAGGCGGCGCTCGGCACAAGGCGACGGTTGCCGCCAAAGGCCAGTGCGGCACCCACCACGACGACCAGCACCATGCCGGCGAGGATGCCGATATCATGTGCGGTCGGCTTGAGCACCATGTCGGCAATGATCACCAGCATCACCGCATAGTCGAAGCGTGCCGCGCTCATCATGCGCTGACCGATGGCAAGAACAGCCGGTGTGACACCCTCCTTGGCGATCATCGCGCCCATGCGCTCGCCGGTCGGCTTGAAGATCAACATGCCGATCGAAAAGGTCGTGGCATAGCCGGCAAGGCCGATCAGTATCCACAGATCGGAGAAGCCGACCCAGAACCAGCACATGATGAGGCCGAAGATCAGCGTCAGCATCGACATCGGCGCGAAAAACCTGCCGCCCAGCTGGCCGCTGGCGCGCATCGCCTGCAGCTTGTCCTCGATGTTGCCCGCCCGTTCGGCAAGCATGCCGAGCAGGAACAGCACGAAGCCGCCACCGACCCACAGAATGGCCGAGATGACGTGGAGGAATTTGACGATCGAGTACCAGTCCATGGGTTGCTCCTGCAATATTCCGGTCAGGTTTGCGGCGGTGCGGATTTGCGCCGGCCGTCAGAGGAGCAGGCGTTTAGCGCGGCGCCTGTTTCGGAACGATGTCGCGAAAAACCCGGCTCTGTTTCAGCGCCCTGCCAATGAACGAAGCGGCTGAGATAGTGATTGCGCAATCTGATTTTCTGCTAATGTACGGATGTCGGGAGGGGTTGGCGCGACATCATCCGGAAACATTGCCGATGCTAGTGCGCCGACGCCGGGAGCCCGGTGGCGACAGGAATCGCCTGACGATCAACCCATTCCCGCAAACGGGAAGAGGCAATTCGGGGGAACATTATGCAAGGGGTAGCACGGAATTTCTTCACGCTGGCCATCATCTATGCGCTGTGCGGCATGGCGCTCGGCCTGTACATGGCGATCAGCCAGGATCACGGCCAGATGCCGACCCATGCCCACACGATGGTGGCCGGATGGCTGATGTCGGCGGTCTTCGCCTTCTTCTACCATCTGTTTCCGGTAATCGGGCAAAAGACGCTCGCCACCGTTCATTTCTGGCTTACTGCAATCAGCGGCATCGGCCTGCTGATCGGCCTCTTTTTCCTGCTTGCCGGCAATGCCGCGATCGAACCGCTGGTGGCGGCCTCTTCGATGGGCTTCTACGCTGCCCTGCTGCTGTTTGCCTTCATCGCTTTGCCTGCGGTCTGGAAGACCGCCTGAACTGGGCATGAGGCAAGATAAGGCTATGCCTGCGGTCTGACGGCCTGAGCTGAACTCTGCTCTGGTGGCCAAGTTAGGTTCGTTCTGTGCTGTTACGGCACAGGACAGGGGAGTTCGGTCAAAAAAGCATCATGCTGTTAAGGCTTCATTAAGCTTTACAGGTGTTTACTATGTTCATCCAGTGATCTGGATTCTTACCGAGTGGTTGGAGCCACTTTGTTTGACGCCTCCCTGTTAAACTCCTGAGAGCCGCCTTATCCGCGGCTCTTTTTTTGTCCGCATTTTCGGGCATCGGCCAACGGACAGACGTTAACCTTCTGTTAAACATGTGCTTGCCTTCACCGGTGACGAAGCGCATTTTCAAGCTTCAGTCAGATAGGGTTCCGGGTGTATCGGCAGGGAGCCGAATCAGCCGGTTGCAAGTGCAGGGGCGTATCAATGAACGAGCTCTCGAAGGGCAGTGCGAAAACCGTCAAGCTGGCGGAACGCCGGGTTTTCTCGCAATCCTTCAAGCCGCTTTACCAGGAAGGCATGGGCCTGGTCGAACACGCGGCCGAATATCTTGACGGCAAGGGCCGGGCCGAGGCGAAGAAACTGTCCAGGCTGGCGGCCACGCTCTATGCGGCCGAATCGATGCGGCTGACCACCAGGCTCATGCAGGTTGCCTCCTGGCTGCTTTTGCAGCGCGCCGCCAACTCCGGCGAGATGACCCGCGACCAGGTCGCGTCGGAAAAGTCCAAGGTGCGCCTTGATACCGCTTCTGCCCATGATGAAGCCGCTGGCTGGGCCGAACTGCCCGAGGATTTCCTCGACCTCGTCACCCGATCGCTGCGCCTGCAGGCACTGGTGCGCCGCATGGACGAGGAGATCTATGGCTCCGGCGCCGTGGTCGACATGCAGCCGATGGCGCGCCGTCCCAATCCGGTCTCCGACCAGATCAGCCTGCTCAACACGGCTTTTGCCCGCGGCTAAACCTCGGTCCGCCTTCTGTTTCCGGTTTGTTCACATTTCGCTGGCATCGCTGTGTGCCAGAGGTAAAGTCGGCAAATGGCGGAAGCGATTCGCATCATCGGTATTGATCCGGGGCTCAGGCGCACCGGTTGGGGCATCGTCGAGAGCCTTGGCAATTCGCTGCGCTTCATTGCTTCCGGCACCGTGAAGTCCGACGACAAGGCGGCTCTGGCGACGCGGTTGTGCCAATTGCATGACGGGCTGGCCGAAATCCTGCACACCGCCATGCCGCACGAGGCGGCCGTCGAGCAAACCTTCGTCAACAAGGACGCCGTGGCGACGCTGAAGCTTGGCCAGGCGCGCGGCATCGCCATGCTCGTGCCGGCGCGTGCGGGTCTGGTCGTCGCCGAATATGCGCCCAACGCCGTCAAGAAGGCAGTGATCGGCGTCGGTCATGGCGACAAGAAGCAAATCCATATGATGGTGAAGGTGCTGTTGCCGAAAGCTATTTTCGATACCGAACATGCCGCAGATGCGCTGGCGATCGCCATCTGCCACGCGCATCACCGGCAGAGCGTGGCCTATAGGATGGCGCTTGCAGGATAGCGATGTTCTTGATCTCTCCGGAAACGCACCCATGAGGGCCCATCGTCCATGAAAGATCAGGCATGATCGGCAAGCTCAAGGGCACGCTCGACGAGGTCGATGAGGATCATTGCCTCGTCGATCTCCATGGCGTCGGCTATGTTGCCTATTGCTCGGCGCGCACGCTGGCCGCACTGCCTTCGCCCGGCGAAACTGTGGTGCTGTTCATCGAGACCTATGTGCGCGAGGACATGCTGCGGCTCTACGGTTTCAAGTCGCAGCTCGAGCGCGAATGGTTCCGGCTCTTGATGAACAATGTGCCGGGCGTCGGCGCCAAGGTGGCGTTGGCCATCCTGTCGACGCTGGCGCCGGCGGATCTCGCCAATGCCATCGCGCTGCGCGACATCGCTATGGTTTCGCGCGCGCCCGGCGTCGGCAAGAAGGTGGCCGAGCGCATCGTCACCGAGTTGAAGAACAAGGCGCCGGCCTATGCCGGGACCGCTTCGGGGACCATCGGCCTGAAGCAGGAGCTCGGCGACGGCGTGGCATCCGCGCCGATTACCGACGCGGTCTCGGCGCTGGTCAATCTCGGCTATTCGCGCGATACCGCGGCCAATGCGGTGTCGGCGGCGCTGAAGGCGGCGGGTGAGGATGCGGACGCGCCGAAGCTGATCCGTTTTGGGCTGAAAGAACTGGCGCGATGAGTCGTCGCTTGTTCAGCTCCTTGCCGTATGCAAGGAAGGCGTCATGAGCCTGTCGCCCCGCCTGATTGCGCCGGAAAAACGCGGCGAGGATGCCGAGCAGACCTTGCGGCCGCAGACGCTTGACGATTTCGTCGGCCAGGCGGCGGTGCGGGCCAATCTCAAAGTGTTCATCGAGGCCGCCAAGGGCCGCAACGAGGCGCTCGACCATGTGCTGTTCGTCGGGCCGCCGGGCCTCGGCAAGACGACGCTGGCGCAGATCATGGCGCGCGAACTCGGCGTCAATTTCCGCTCGACCTCCGGCCCGGTCATCGCCAAGGCCGGCGACCTCGCGGCGCTGCTGACCAATCTCGAAGAAGGCGACGTCTTGTTCATCGACGAGATCCACCGACTGAGCCCGGCGGTGGAGGAAATCCTCTATCCGGCGATGGAGGATTTCCAGCTCGACCTGATTATCGGCGAGGGGCCGGCGGCGCGCTCGGTCAAGATCGACCTCGCCCGCTTCACCCTGGTCGCCGCCACCACGCGGCTCGGCCTGCTGACCAATCCGCTGCGCGACCGTTTCGGCATTCCGGTGCGGCTCAATTTCTACACGGTCGAGGAGCTAGAGCAGATCGTGCGGCGCGGCTCGCGCATCCTGCAGATGCCGCTCGGTGACGACGGTGCGCTGGAGATCGCGCGGCGCGCGCGCGGCACGCCACGCATCGCCGGAAGGCTCTTACGCCGCGTGCGCGATTTCGCCTCGGTCGCCGGCGACGGCCATGTCGACCGCCAGATCGCCGACGAGGCGTTGACCCGGCTGGAAGTCGATGCGCTTGGCCTCGACGCGCTCGACCGCCGCTATCTGTCGATGATCGCGCGCAATTTCGGTGGCGGGCCGGTCGGCATCGAGACGATCGCCGCCGGCCTGTCGGAGCCGCGCGACGCCATCGAGGATATCATTGAGCCCTATCTGATCCAGCAGGGTTTCATCCAGCGCACGCCGCGCGGCCGCATGCTGACGGCCAATGCCTGGCGTCATCTAGGCCTCGACGCGCCGAAGGATCTGGCGCAGCAGCAGATCAACCTGTTCCAGGAAGAGTAGTAGGGCGCGAAATAATGGACGAAAAGTCCCTCGAAAATGCCTTGTCGAGTTTAGGCGAAAAGATCTTATTTTTGCAGAGCGCCGTTTCGTTTCTTGAGGCTGAACTGGGTCGTCTACTTATCGTGCCTGATGGCGATCAGGCAATCGCATTTAGATTTGCGAGTCCGAATATAGTGCATTTTTGCATTCTTCATCTGATCCGAGTTGTGTCTTGCCTTAACGCTACGATCGTTTTGGCGAGACATGGATATGTGCAGGAAATATGTGTATTAATTAGAACTGGGTATGAATTTATATCGAAAGTTGATTATGTTTCTACGGGATACTACGATCCTGAACAGCGGCAAAAGGTAAAGCTGTATGTAGAAAGATATTTTTCGGACAGCACGCGAAAGCCAAAGAGATTGGATAAAGATGTGTCTCCTAGGCAGAAAGAAATCAACGAGGGTCTACAGAAAAACTACGAAAATACGACAAAGGCTCCGAAGCCATCTGACGACGAGAGGGGCATAGCGGAGATGCATCGATACGTACTGTCTGTTTTTGGCAACTACGTGCACGCCCGATATCCAGAAGTGATGGACATGTTTGGGGGAACACCCGTTCAGCTGCATATGAGCGGAATGAAGGGGACACCCAAAGATGCCGAGAATATCGTTCAAATCTACACACTTTTTGAATCAACGGACCTTTCTTTGAAAAATGTATATTTGAGGTTGGGCTACGCGAATTCAGACTCAACTCCACCATCCTTGCGCGAGTGGGCCAGATCGTTCGACTAGTAAATGCCGGACACGTGAACGTTCTGCGCAAAATCTCCTCAGCTTAGCCGACTTGCCGGCGCAATCGTGGACTTTAACGCTGCCTTGCGGCACGCCGCTGCGATCCGAGTGCCATGCATGATAACAAGACGCGGGTTCCTGCGCTTCATTGGCGGGTCGGTTCTGTCGGTCGCCACGTTCAGCGCCTATGCGGTCGGCATCGAGCCGATGCTGCTGACTCATGTGAGGCGCTATGCGCTGACGCCGCCGCATTGGCCGGCGGGGTTGAAGTTGCGCGTCGTAGTCCTCGCCGACATCCATGCCTGCCGGCCCTGGATGACGCCGGAGCGGATCGCTTCGCTTGTCGAAGACGCCAATGCGTTGCAGCCGGACCTGATCGTCCTGCTCGGCGACTATATTGCCGGCATCCCGCTGGTGACCAGTCCGGTGACGCCAACGCAATGGGCATCGGCACTGTCGGGTCTCAAGGCACCGCTCGGCGTGCTGTCGATCCTTGGCAACCACGACTGGTGGAGCGATGGCTTTGCGCAGCGTGCCGGGGCCGGCCCGACCATAGCGCGCAAGGCCTTGGAGAAAGTCGGCATTCCAGTTCTGGAGAACGATGTCGTGCGCCTGGAAAAGGACGGGCATGGTGTCTGGATTGCCGGGCTCGCCGACCAACTCGCACTGCTGCCGACCAGGCATCGCGCCGGCTTCACGGGGCTGGACGATCTCGACGGCACGCTGGCCAAGGTCAGCGACACTTCGCCCATCATCCTGCTCGCGCACGAGCCCGATATTTTTCCGAAGGTGCCGCGGCGGGTCTCGCTGACCCTGTCCGGCCACACCCATGGTGGGCAAATTCGGCTGTTCGGCTATTCACCTGTTGTGCCGTCGCGTTTCGGCAATCGCTATGCCTATGGCCATGTCGTCGAGAACGACCGCAATTTGATCGTCTCGGGCGGGCTCGGCTTCAGCATTCTGCCGGTGCGTTTTGGAATGCGCCCCGAAATCCTGTCGATTGACCTCGGTTAAATCCAGATCGGCCTCAGCGAAGTGATTTGATCGCGTCCAACACATCCGGTTCGGCCTTTTCGCCATTGAAGGCGTCGACGATGCCGAAGGCGCCGCCATAGCTCCACACCGACCATGAGAAGCCATGCGCTTCGGCGCGCGCGATCATGTCCCTGACATAGGTGGCCCGGTACTCCGCCGGCATCACATAGGCGTTGCCATATTCCTGGCGGATCATGCCGAATTCACCCAGCGTGATGTTTTCCGGCTTGATGGCGTTGGCCTTCGCCCACGCCTCGACCTTTTTGAACGGCCCATCCATCAGCCCAAGCAGCTTGTCGGGACTGTCCATGCTAGCGACCTGTTCGTCGAGATAGGCAAGCAGGCCGCTTTGCCGTGTCCATGGCGCCTCGGCCTTGATCCTGGCGCGGATGGTGTCGAGCGTCACCTCGAGCTGTGCCCGCGGCACCGCGGTCAGCGGATAGGACAGGCCGGTCACATAGGGGATGAAGTCGCCGGCCCAGGTCGCGCCCTGATGGGTCAGCAAGAACGGATCGTAGGAGTGGAAGGTCCAGATGACGTTGTCGTCCGGGATCGTCTTCGGGTCGATCTTCTCAAGCGACGAGGCGGCGGAGTAGCAGGCGCCGGTCAGCATCAGGGTCAGTTTCGTCGCCGAGGATCGCGCCGCGGCGAACAGTTTGCGCTGGCGGTCCGGCCACAGGTTGGTGCCGGCGCTGTCGCAGTCTACGATCGGTTCGTTCATCGGCTCGAAGGCGACCTGGGTGGCATCTTCGCTCGCCAGCGTGCGGGCCATCCTGCGCACCGTCTCGACATAGGCGTCGAAGGTTTGCGGGTCGTCCATCACCTCGGCCATGCCGATCTTGCGGCTGCCGCCGGCCGGGATCAGGTGCATGTCGACGACCACCTTCAGCCCGGCGCGGTTGATCATGCGCACCGAGCCCAGCACGCTGGCATAGAGGCTGTCGCGCAACGCCACGGTCTGGCCGGACAGGAAAGGCGACGGGTCGATAGGCATGCGCAGGAAATCGAAGCCCGCGTCCTTCAGTGCCTTGAGGTCGTCTTCCCCAAGGAATTTGCGCCATTCCGGATAGGGCAAGATGGCCTTGGCATCGCCCCATTGGTCTTCGCCCGGCCACGTCGTCCACTGGTCGAGATTGAGGCCGCGCTTCATCGAGAAGGTTACCGCCTCGCTGGGCCACACCAACGCCGCGAGCACAAGCAGCACCGCCGTCAAGGTCTTGATCATCGCCGTCAACAGTGCCATCCGATGCTATGCCACGCAGGAAACAGGTGCCTCGTCGGGGCTGAAAAAGGAAGCGCAATGGGCGATCATGGTGAATCGGCGACGCTGCTGGCCGGTATTTCCGGTGCGCTGACGGCGTTCGGCCACCGGCTGATGGCGAGGGTCTATTACGCCGACACCGATTTCTCCGGTGTCGTCTACCATGCACGCTATCTCGAATTCTTCGAACGTGGACGCTCCGACTATCTCAGGTTGACCGGCGTGCACCACACCGAACTTGCCGACGGCAAGCATGGCGAAAGAATAGTCTGGGTGGTGCGGCGCATGGAGATCGACTTTCGCGGCCCGGCCCGCATCGACGACATCCTGACGGTCGACACCCGCACCGAAGACATTTCCGGTGCGCGCATCTTCATGGCACAGCAGCTCAAGCGCGGCGACGAGGTGCTGGTCGAGGCAAAGGTCGAGGCGGCGATCATCGGCGAGAATGGCCGGCCAAGGCGTTTTCCCAGGGAATGGGTCGCAGCGTTCATGCCCAAGGCCTTACCCGCGACCGATTAGCCCCATTGTGATCAACTGTGCTTTGCCACCGGGCGTGGCAATGCGCCGCGCCTTATATACTAACCCATCCTTAACCATAACGGTTCATGAAGAGATTGGTGAAGATTGGCGTTATCAAGCGCCTTCCTTTCACCAATATTTGCCCCGAAAAGGCCGAGAACGGCACAGTTTGGGGTTGTTCCGGTAGCTTCGTGCGAACCGACCACAAGGGATGCCAAGGGCCAGCCACCAGCTCGCCCGGAAAATCTTAAGGACGTAACGATGGAAAATATCGCACTCGCCGATCCGGGCGCGCAATTGTCGGTTTGGGCGTTGTTCATTTCGGCCAGCTGGGTGGTCAAGCTGGTCATGATCGGCTTGCTCTGCGCTTCGGTCTGGACCTGGGCGATCATCGTCGACAAGCTGGTTTCTTATGCCCGCATGCGGCTGTCGCTGAACCGTTTCGAGCAGGTGTTCTGGTCGGGGCAGTCGCTGGAGGAGCTTTACCGCACGCTCGCCGATCGCAAAACCACCGGCATGGGCGCCATTTTCGTGGCTGCGATGCGCGAGTGGAAGAAGAGCTTCGAGAAGGGCGCCAAGTCGCCGCTCGGCCTGCAGACCCGCATCGACAAGGCGATGGACCTGGCGCTAACGCGCGAAATGGAAAAGCTTGAGGGCCGCCTCGGCTTCCTCGCCACCACCGGCTCGGCCGCACCCTTTATCGGCCTGTTCGGCACCGTCATCGGCATCATGACCTCGTTCCAGGCGATCGCCGGCTCCAAGAACACCAGTCTCGCGGTGGTTGCGCCCGGCATTGCCGAAGCGCTGCTGGCGACGGCCATCGGCCTGCTCGCCGCCATTCCCGCCGTCATTGCCTACAACAAGCTGTCGTCCGATGCGAGCAAGATAGCCGTGCGCATGGAAGGGTTCTCCGACGAGTTCTCCGCCATACTCTCGCGCCAAATCGATGAAAAAGTGGCCCCCAAGGCCTGAGGAGTAGCAGATGGGTATGTCCATGGGCATGGGAGGACGCGGCGGGCGCGGCCACAGGCGGCGCGGCCGCCACCATGCACTGATGTCCGAGATAAACGTCACGCCGATGGTCGACGTGATGCTGGTGCTGCTGATCATCTTCATGGTCGCCGCACCGATGCTGACGGTCGGCGTGCCGATCGACCTGCCGGACACGCAGGCCAAGGCGATGAATGCCGACACGCAGCCGATCACCGTCTCGATCGACGCCGCCGGTCAGATATTTCTCCAGGAAACCGAAATTCCGATTGAGGAGCTGGTGGCCAAGCTCCAGGCAATCTCGAAGACCGGCTATGAGGAACGCATCTTCATCCGTGGCGACAAGTCCACCGACTATGGCACGGCGATGAAGGTGATGGCCCGCATTTCGGCTGCCGGCTACAAGAACATCGGCCTCGTTTCGTTGCAGGAACAGGATCAGTAGACAAGAAGATGAAGACCGGCCTCACCACATCGGTGATCTTGCATGCGGCGGCGCTGACCTTCGGCCTGTTCACGCTGACGGCGCCGGCCGCGCTTCCGTCTTCCGACGTCGAGTCGGTCGCGGTCGATATCGTGCCGATGGAAGCCATTGCGCAGACGTTGCAGGGCGACAAGAAGGCCGTGATGCATGAAAAGCCGGCACCTGTGCCGACGCAGCGCCCGGACGTCGTTCCCGATGCGCAGAAGGTTGGCGAGAACAGCGTCGATACCGACAAGCCGATAACGCCGGAAGCCAAGCCGAAGCCCGTCGACATGACCTCGGCTCCGCCGCCCGCGCCGACCCCGATCGAGAAGCCGAAGCCCGAGGACGTGCCGAAGCCGCAGGAGAAGCCGAAGCCTACGCCGGCAACGGAAGTGGCGCCGGCACCGACGCCCAAGGAAGAGGTCAAGCCCGAGCCGGTCAAGCAAGTCGATCCCAAGCCGACACCGGCCAAACCGGCCCCGACCCCGCCGCCGCAGGACAAGACCGCTGCGATCGATCCGACGCCCGAGGTCAAGCCTGACGCCGTTGCCGAAGCCATAGCGCAGGAGCCGCCGGCCGAAGCGACGCAGCTGCCGGATTCCGCGCCCGCGCCGGAAGCACGGCCAAAGCCGCAGCCGGCACAGGCCGAAAGCGCCAAGGCGCCGGACCGCAAGGATGCCGACAAGCCAGTCAAGGAAGCCTCGTCGAAGCCGAAGTCCGACGACAAGCAATTCAACGCCGACGAGATTTCCGCTCTCCTCGACAAGCAGAAGCCATCCGGCGGCGGCGCCAAGCGCTCGACCCAGCAGGCGTCGCTTGGCGGCGACAAGGACCAGGGCCAGAAGCTTTCCAGGTCGGAAATGGGCGCCCTGGAAAGCCAGCTCGGCGGCTGCTGGACCCTTCCCGCAGGCCTTGAAGGTTCCGAGAATTTTGTCGTCGTGGTGCGGTTCAATCTGGATGCCTCCGGCAAGCTGGATGGGCGCCCGGCGGTCGAAAAGTCGAGCGGAAGCCGTCAGTTCGACGAAAGTGCCGTTCGCGCGGTGCAAAAATGTGATGTCACCGGCCTGCAGGTTCCCGCGGGCAAGCAGGACATCTGGGCCGACGTCCGCGTCACCTTCGATCCTAGGGAAATGCTCGGCCTCTAAGGCCCGAGTATCCGAAAATCAGTACGAGAAGCGAGAAGACATGAAATCAATCCTCAAGCCGCTCCTGATGGTCGCAGCAATGGCGATGGGCATGACCGCTGCGGGCACGTTGCCGGCGCTGGCGCTCGTCGAGCTCAACGTCAACAAGGGCAATGTCGAGCCGCTTCCGATCGCCATCACCGATTTCCAGGGCGGCGACGCGCTTGGCGCGCAGATTTCGCAGATCGTCACCGCCGACCTGAAGCGTTCGGGGCTCTTTGCGCCCATCGACAAGAGCGCTTTTATCGAGAAGATCACCAACCCGGATGCAGCCCCGCGCTTCGACGACTGGAAGGTCATCAACGCGCAGGCGCTGGTCACCGGCAGCGTCAGCAAGGAAGCCGACGGCCGTATCCGCGCCCAGTACCGGTTGTGGGACACCTTTGCCGGCCAGCAGATGTCCGGCGAGCAGTTCTTCGCCAACGACGCCAATCAGCGGCGTGTCGCCCACATCATCGCCGACGCCATCTATGAGCGGCTGACCGGCGAAAAAGGCTATTTCGACACACGCGTTGTCTTCATCGACGAATCCGGCGCCAAGAACGCGCGCAAGAAGCGCCTCGCCATCATGGACCAGGACGGCGCCAACATCCGCTATCTCTCGGATGGCAAGTCGATCGTGCTGACGCCGCGTTTCTCGCCGAACCGGCAAGAAATCACCTACATGTCCTATGAAAGCGGTCAGCCGCGGGTCTATCTCTTGCAGATCGAGACCGGCCAGCGCGAACTGGTCGGCAATTTCCCCGGCATGACCTTTGCGCCGCGCTTTTCGCCCGATGGCCAGAAGGTGATCATGAGCCTGCTGCGCGACGACGGCAATTCCAACATCTTCGCCATGGATCTGCGTAGCCGTTCGACGACACGGCTGACCAATTCGACCGCCATCGACACCTCGCCGTCCTATTCGCCCGACGGTAGCCAGGTGGTGTTCACCTCCGATCGCGGCGGCCGTGCACAGATCTACGTGATGGGCGCCGATGGCTCGGGCCAGAACCGCATCTCGTTCGGCGACGGGGTCTATTCGACGCCGGTGTGGTCGCCGCGCGGCGACCTCATCGCCTTTACCAAGCAGACCGGCGGCGAATTCCAGATCGGCGTCATGAAGACCGATGGCTCCGGCGAGCGCATCCTGTCCTCCGGCTTCCAGCAGGAGGGACCGACCTGGGCGCCGAACGGCCGCGTACTGATGTTTTTCCGCGACTCCGCCGGCGGGCCCAAACTGGTTTCGGTCGATCTTACTGGACGCAACGAGCAATCGATCCCGACGACGAATTTCGCTTCGGACCCAGCTTGGTCGCCGCTGCTCGAGTAAGAGGCGAATTGGAGAAATGACGAATTGAAGAATTGAAGATGGAGAAACCGGCGAATTATATCAAGCGTGCGAAGGATCTAGAAGTCTATAAGCGCGCTTATGCGGTTTCTCTTGACGTACATAAAGCTACGCTCGCTTTCCCGAAGATTGAGCAATACGCATTGGCCGATCAGTTGCGTCGTTCCAGCAAGGGAATCTGCGCCAATCTGGCTGAGGGATTTGCCAAGCAGACACATTCCAGACCGGAGTTCGCACGGTTCATTTCGATGGCGATGGGGTCGTGCAGCGAAGTGGAGACGTGGATATCCTACGCGTTCGATCTGGAATACATCGGCCGGGCGCAATACGACGAGTGGCTGCAAGCATATGCGCATGTCCACGGCATGCTGATCAATCTGAGAGAAAAGCTGAAGTGAACTATCCCGCCGGGTTCGTCATTTCTTCAATTCCTCAGCTCTTCAATTCCCTTTTTTCCATCACCTCGTCGCGTTTTGGCCGCATTTCCGCCTAGGGTCCGCGCCAACTGTGGCTCATGGCCAAACAGCTGCGGACGGGCAGCCTAAACCAAATTTTAACCGTGTTTCTTGAATGCCGGTTAACCCAAACGTGGTTACTGGGTGATCAACGAAATCACTCGAATACAATCACTCGAAATACGAAGGAGAGGCGGCATGGGCCGTATTGCAGCACTTACCAGAAACCCGGTCATGATCGCGCTGGTGGCGATGCTCGCCATCGCCGGTTGCGCCTCGAAGAAGACGCCGAACAACGCGGCCGATCTTGGCCTCAACGGCGCCGGTGCTGCAACACCCGGCTCGGCGCAGGATTTCACCGTCAACATCGGCGACCGTATCTTCTTCGATACGGACTCGACCTCGATCCGCGCCGACGCTCAGACGACGCTGGCTCGTCAGGCGCAGTGGCTGAACCAGTACAAGCAGTATGCCATCGTCGTCGAAGGCCATGCCGACGAACGCGGCACGCGCGAGTACAATCTGGCGCTCGGCGCCCGCCGCGCTGCAGCCACCCGCGACTTCCTCGTCGCCAAGGGTGTCTCGGCCAGCCGTCTCAAGACCATTTCCTATGGCAAGGAGCGTCCGGTCGCGGTGTGCGACGACATCTCCTGCTGGTCGCAGAACCGCCGTGCGGTCACCACGCTCAGCGGCGCCGGTTCCTGAGGCATCAGCCGACCGGCGCGTCAAAAGAACGCGCGGCGGTCTAGCGGTAAAAATGCAACATACCTCTGCGAAAGGCGGCCTTTTGGCCGCCTTTTTCATATCCAGCCACCTGAAACAAAATTTGGCCGAAGTCTCGGCTCCTGCTATGAGCCGAGGGCGCTTGGCTGGTCCCATTCTGATTGGAAGGCGCAAACAAGCTAACGAAATCACTGCGAGAGGCACATGCATTTGAGATCGGTTCTGAGCGGCACGCTTGCGCTGCTGCTCCTATCAGGCGTCACCGCCCTAGCTAGCGGCTTGGGGGTGAGCGGCACAGGGCAATCAACCGAAAGCGGCTTTTCCTTCCATCTGCCCAGCATCGAATTGCCCGGCATTTTCGGTCAAAAGAAAAAACCGGATCAGGTTCAGATGGTGCAGTCCGATCCTGCCGCCGTCACCAGCCTGGAAGAGCAGCTGCGGCAGATGAACGGCAAGATCGAGGAACTCAATTTCCAGGTCCTGCAGATGCAGGAGCAGATCCGCAAGCAGCAGGAAGACAATGAATTCCGCTTCCAGCAGCTTGAAGGCGGCGGCACGCAAGGCGGACAGCCGCCGGCACAGAAGAAATCGGACGCAACCACCGGCACCGACAACGACGTAGCGGCGGCCCCGGCAACACAGACGCCAGCCGATGCCGGCGCCGCGCCCGGCAACGACCAGTCAGCAGGCGGCAAGACGGTCCAGGACGTCATCGTCGAATCCCCCGATGGCGACCCCGGCAAGGTAATTCCCGGTACGGGAGCGCCCGAAAAGACTTTCGGAACCATCACCGTCGACAAGAACGGTAATGTCGTCGACGCCGGCGGCAACACCCAGTCGACCGCGCCGGCGCAGGAAACCGCGCCTGCCACCAGCGCGCCTCCCAAGGCCGGCAAATCCGATACGGTGATCGCCGCATTGCCCGCCACCAACGATCCGGAGGAACTCTACCGCAACTCCTACCAGTTTATCCTCTCGGGCGATTACGGCACCGCCGAACAGGGTTTTCGCGACCACATCGCCCGCTTCCCCAGGGATGCGAAGGCGGCGGACGCGCATTACTGGCTGGGTGAGTCACTGCTCGGCCAGCAGAAATACCGAGACGCCGCTGAGACTTTCCTTGCCGCCAGCAAGGACTACCCCAAGGCCAAGAAGGCTCCCGACATGCTGCTGAAGCTCGGCGTGTCGCTGGTCGGCCTCAAGCAGCACGACGTTGCCTGCGCCACCTTCAGCGAGGTCGGCAAGCGCTACCCTGATATTTCCACTGCGCTCAAGGAACGCGTCAAGCAGGAGAAGGCCCTGGCTGCGTGCTGATCTTTCTGATGCATGTCGTTGTCCCGGGGCCACTTTTGGGCGACACGCATTGATGCTCGACATCGAGCCTGAATTTTCGACCAGAATTTTTTCGCACATCGATTTTACCAGCGGCGCTGTTGCAGCCGTTTCCGGCGGCGGCGACTCGACCGCCCTGCTCCTTCTTCTCAAACACCATCTCGACCGCACGGCGCCGGCAACGAAGCTGCTGGCAGTGACGATCGACCATGATTTGCGGCCCGGTTCGGCGGCGGAAGCGCAAGCGATGGCCAAGCTGTGCGCCACGTATGGAATTCCACACCGTATCCTGACATGGTCGGGCCCCAAGCCCTTGACCGGTCTGCCCGCCGCCGCGCGCGAAGCGCGCTACCGGCTGCTGGCCGAGGCGGCACGAGCGGAAGGCATCGGCCTGATCCTGACCGGCCATACCGCCGACGACCAGGCGGAGACGGTGCTGATGCGGCACGCGCGGAATGAGGGCCCAGGCGATGCCGGCATGACAGGCCGCGGGCTTGCCGGCATGGCGCCGGCCACTCTGTATGGCTGGCGCGAGTGGATCGTTCGCCCGCTTCTGGGGACGCGACGCTCGGCGCTTCGTGATTTCTTGCGGGGTGAACATGTCGGCTGGGCCGACGATCCGACCAATATCGACGAGGCCTTCGAGCGGCCGCGTGTGCGCGCCGCACTTGCTGGCGAGAGTGTCGAGCATATGGAGGGCACGTTAATGCTCGCCAGCCAGGCCGCCGTCGAGCGCATGCAGCTTGGCGCCAGCGCTGCCGATTTGATCCATCGCTTCGCCAGCCAGCCAGCCATCGGCCTCATTCGTCTTGATCCGGGTTTTCTGTGCGCCGGTGACGAGCGGGCGGCCGTTTACGCGTTGCGCATCCTGCTGGCCACGACAGGCGGGATTGCGTTCTTGCCGGATCAGGCCCGCGGCGAGGCGCTGTTTGGCCGGCTGAAGGCCGGATTTCTTTGCGCCACATTGTCGCGGACGGTTGTCGATTCCCGGCGCGCCGGCATTTTCCTGCGCCGTGAGGCGCGCGGCCTGCCCGCCGCCGCTGCCGCCACCGACAGCACCCTCTGGGACGGCCGCCGGCACATCACATTGAACGACAGCAGCGGAGCATTGTTGATTGCCCCGTTCGGCACGGCAGCGGCGAAGCGGCTGGCGATGGGCGAAGGAAAAGCCCCGCCGAGCCTGATGCGCGCCGCGCTCGCCGCCGAGCCGGCGTTGTGGCAGGCCGGTGAATGCCTTGGTTTGCCTGGACATGGACGGGTGTCCGCGATGGTTGACGTGCGGCCGGTCGTTGCGCCCTTTGCCCGCTTCCTGCCGTCCTTCGATCTGGCACCGGCGCGGGCCGTCGCCGGGCTGATTGGTGCGGCCCCGGTCCCGCCCTTGCCTTTCAGCGGCCACAGTGCCGGTTGATGATAGGGCGAAAGCTTAACCCAGACATGCTGTTATGCTTGGCAAGGGGAGGCGCCCTCCCTATGTTAGGCCCAAGTTTCCTCTCATGACGTGTGTCCGCCCCGCGGACGCCAACGGGACAATTGATGAATCCGAACTATCGCAACCTCGCGCTCTGGGCGATCATAGCGGTCCTGCTTATCGCCCTGTTCAATCTGTTCCAGACGCCGCAGACGCGAGGGGCTTCCAGCGATGTGCCTTATTCGCAGTTCCTGCAGGACGTCGCGGCGGGCCGGGTCAAGACGGTGACCATTGCGGGCGCCCGGATCACCGGCACCTACACCGACAATGCCAGCGGCTTCCAGACCTATTCGCCAGGCGATCCGTCGCTGGTTACGCGGCTGCAAGACAAGAACGTCACCATCAACGCGCGGCCTGAGACCGACGGCTCCAATTCGCTGTTCGGCTATCTGATCTCATGGCTGCCGATGATCCTTATCCTCGGCGTCTGGATATTCTTCATGCGCCAGATGCAGTCCGGATCTGGGCGCGCCATGGGCTTCGGCAAGTCGAAGGCCAAGCTGCTTACCGAGGCGCATGGCCGGGTTACCTTCCAGGATGTCGCCGGCGTCGACGAAGCCAAGGAAGATCTGGAAGAGATCGTCGAGTTCCTGCGCGATCCGCAGAAGTTTCAGCGGCTCGGCGGCAAGATTCCGCGTGGCGTGCTGCTCGTCGGTCCTCCGGGAACCGGCAAGACGTTGCTCGCCCGTTCTGTCGCCGGCGAAGCCAATGTGCCGTTCTTCACCATTTCCGGTTCGGACTTCGTCGAGATGTTCGTCGGCGTCGGCGCCAGCCGCGTCCGCGACATGTTCGACCAGGCCAAGAAGAATGCGCCCTGCATCATCTTCATCGACGAAATCGACGCCGTCGGCCGCCATCGCGGCGCCGGTCTCGGTGGCGGCAATGACGAACGCGAGCAGACGCTGAACCAGCTACTGGTCGAGATGGATGGTTTTGAATCCAACGAAAGCATCATCCTGATCGCCGCCACCAACCGGCCCGACGTGCTCGATCCGGCGCTGCTCAGGCCGGGCCGTTTCGACCGCCAGGTGGTGGTGCCGAACCCCGACATCGTCGGCCGCGAGAAGATCCTCAAGGTGCATGTGCGCAACGTGCCGCTGGCGCCCAATGTCGACCTCAAGGTCGTCGCTCGCGGCACGCCGGGCTTCTCCGGCGCGGATCTGATGAACCTGGTCAACGAGTCTGCGCTGATGGCGGCGCGGCGCAACAAGCGTCTCGTCACCATGGCTGAGTTCGAGGACGCCAAGGACAAGATCATGATGGGCGCCGAGCGCCGCTCGTCGGCCATGACTCAGGCCGAGAAGGAGCTGACCGCCTATCACGAGGCCGGCCACGCCATCCTGGCGCTCAACGTGCCGTCGGCCGACCCGCTGCACAAGGCCACCATCATCCCGCGTGGCCGGGCGCTCGGCATGGTCATGCAGTTGCCGGAGGGCGACCGCTATTCGATGAGTTACAAATACATGATCTCGCGCCTTGCGATCATGATGGGTGGCCGTGTCGCCGAGGAGTTCAAGTTCGGTAAGGAAAACATCACCTCGGGCGCCTCCTCCGACATCGAGCAGGCGACCAAGCTGGCGCGCGCCATGGTCACGCGCTGGGGCTTTTCCGACAAGCTCGGCCATGTCGCCTATGGCGACAACCAGGAGGAAGTATTCCTCGGCCATTCAGTGGCTCGCACACAGAACGTCTCGGAAGAAACCGCGCAGATCATCGACGCCGAAGTGCGCCGCCTGATCGACGAGGCCTATTCGACGGCGAAGTCCATCCTGACCAAGAAGAAGAAGGAATGGATCGCGCTGGCGCAAGGGCTGCTCGAGTATGAGACGCTGTCCGGCGAGGAGATCAAGCAATTGATCGCTGGGCAGAAGCCTTCACGGGACCTCGGCGACGACACGCCGCCAAGCCGTGGCTCGGCCGTGCCGAAGTCCGGCCGTCGCAAGAAAGGCCCCGAGCCCGAAGGCGGCATGGAACCGCAGCCATCAAGCTAGGCTCGGCCAGAGACTGATTTTTCGAAACGCCGCGGCAATTGTTCCGCGGCGTTTTTCGTTCGGGCGCTCGAGAGGAGCTGTCCGCGACCTTGCATCCTCGACGTTGACGATTGGCGAAGCCGGCGTGCCGGCCAATCGCCCCCCACGAGGGGGGATTGGCAGCTTTGCCGACGGCGCTTGCCTGCAAACAGCCTGTCCCGAGCGTCGCCCAGCAAAAAAAAGGCCCGGGGGACGGGGGGGGTGGGGGGGGGGGGGGGTTTTTTTTGGGGGGTGTTATAACAAACGGGGCCCCCCGCGCCGGCGGGGGTTGGGGGGGGGCGGGGGGGGGGTTGGAAAAAA
>NZ_JAMYRC010000021.1:0-102539 GCF_040321205.1 Mesorhizobium sp. M0496
GGTCATTCAAACCTCCTTCAGCGTCCCGGCCCAAATAGAATCGAGCTTCGCCCCAAAACGCAACCGAGATGTGTGAATGCAATAGCGATCGACGGGGGAGAGGAAGGGCGCGAGCCTATTCGAGTCAGCACTCTTCCTTCCTCGTGCTGTGCATAGGTGTGACGCAAGCGATTGGTGAGAAAGGTGCCGCGCACCATGTTTTCCGAGATTCCACCTTTCGGGCCCATGCTCTAATGTCGCCCCATGAGCACCGACCTGAAGAAATACGTGGCGATTCGCTACAACACCGCCACTGGCTTCATGCCGAGCCAATGGACTGGAGAAGGGCGAGCCAATCTCGACCCTGTGTGGCTGGTCGAGCGATTGGCGTTATTCGATACCTATTGCGCGCCTTCCCTTGAAGGCCAATCGCTGAAGGACTTTACAGTTCTGGTCGGGTTCGATTCCGAGACACACGAGAACTACATCCGGATCGTTTGCGATTGCGCGATCGGGATCGACGTCAGGCCGGTCCTCGTCGAGGCCGGCCAGAACCACAATGTTGCCTTCAATGCGTTTGTCCAAGGCGACACGGATGCCGAATTTGTTTCGCTGACGCGGCTCGACAGCGATGACGCGCTGGCGCCGACCTTCATGGAGCGTGTCGACTTTTACGCGCGCCGGGAAATCGCCAAGGGTGAGGTGAACCAGCAACCGCTCTATATCGCCTTTCCCCACGGCCAGAATTTCGATGCGGCAACCAACCGCTACACGCACCACGAATATCCGACCTCGGCCTTCGGCACGCTGGTCGAGAAGCGATCGCCGGTCATGAACGGGGTCTATTGCGACGAGCACACAAAGATGGCGAAGCGTTTGAACACCGTCGGAGCGGCCGTGAAGGAAGCTCAATGGTGCATCGTCGTCCATGACAACAATGCCGCCAATGTCTTGCGCGGCAAGCCGGTCGCGGAACCGGCTTTCACGGTGGGCCGGCTAGGCGCCGAGACAGCGCGCGCCCCGCTTCGAAAAGAGCCCGCGCAAAAGCAGATGCCGCAGACCTCGGCCAAGGCCTCGCGCAACGCCGGCAATTTGGTCCGATTTCTGCTCGGGCGACCGATGGTCTTGCGGAAGTAGGACGACGGCTAATCTCCCCCCTTGAGGGGGAGATGTCGCCGAAGGCGACAGAGGGGGTCGCCTCGCGTGAAGCGCTAACCTCCATCTGTCGCAAAGGGGCCGCGTCCGGTCGAACCGACCCCCTCTGGCCTGCCGGCCATCTCCCCCTCGAGGGGGGAGATTATGCGCTCAGCTTGCCAGCCGGCTCACCATCTCGTGCTGGGCATAGGCACGGCCGAAGCGGTTGGCGAGGAAGGTGTCGAGCGCGATTTCTTCCTGCTTGATGAAACCGGTCGCCGGCAGGCTGCCGTCGGCCAGCATGTCGAGCACGGCGCAGATGCCGGAGGCGGTGGTGATCTGGATGGCGCTGCGCACCTGATCGCCGACGCGTTTCGAGTAGATCTTGTTGGCGTAGGTCTCCTGCAGCAGGCGGCCGTTCTTGCGGCCCGAGACGGTGACGAAGACGATGACGACGTCCTGCAGCGTCGCCGGCAGGGCGCTTTCGAAAATGTCCTTCAGCACGTCGCGGCGGTGGCGCAGGCCAAGGTCGTTGAGCAGCGCCTTCATGATCGCGGCGTGGCCGGGGTAGCGGATGGTGCGGTAGTTCAGCGTGCGCACCTTGCCCTTCAGCGTCTCGGCCAGCGTGCCGAGGCCGCCGGAGGTGTTGAAGGCCTCGTAGGTGACGCCGTCGAGCGAGAATTCCTCGCGCTCCTCCAGCGGTGGCACTTCGACCAGCTCGCCCTCGACGATCGCTTCGCAGGGCTCGCAATATTCGTTGATGACGCCGTCGGTGCTCCAGGTCAGATTGTAGTTCAGCGCGTTGGACGGGTATTGCGGCAGGGCGCCGACGCGCATGCGCACGCTTTCCAGCGTGTCGAAGCGGCTGGCGAGGTCATTGGCGACGATCGAGATGAAGCCCGGCGCCAGGCCGCATTGCGGGATGAAGGCGCTCTTGCCCGAGCGAGCCAATTCCTTGACCCGGCGGGTCGAGACGACATCCTCGGTGAGGTCGAGATAGTGCACGCCGGCACTTGCCGCCGCCTCGGCGATGCGCGTGGTCAAATGGAAAGGGGCAGCGCTGAGCGCCGCGAACTTGCCAGC
This sequence comes from Mesorhizobium sp. M0496, assembly GCF_040321205.1. Lineage (NCBI taxonomy): Bacteria > Pseudomonadati > Pseudomonadota > Alphaproteobacteria > Hyphomicrobiales > Phyllobacteriaceae > Mesorhizobium > Mesorhizobium sp. M0496. Next base: position 2,197 of record NZ_JAMYRC010000021.1, read on the forward strand.
GAGCGCCGCTTCAAGCGTGCCGGAGGCCTCGATATCGAGCTCCAGCGTCGCAACCGTGGCCGGCACTTCGGCAGCAGTGAGCTGCGCCGCCGAGCGGTCGACGAGCGTGACCTGATAGTCACCCGTGGCGGCGAGCATCTCGGCAATGGTCGAGCCGATCTTGCCGGCGCCGACAACAACAATTTTCTTCATGACCGATCCCTCGCGCAAAAGCTGATTTATGTCTTTTTGTCTTATGCATGTCGTTGCCCCAAACCGCTGAAAACTTTGGGCGACATGCATGAGTTTTGCAGCTTGCCCGTCGAAAGGAAGCGTGGAATTGTTCGAAACGAAACTCTAATTGCGCAATCTGCCGACGGGAATCGTTGAAATGCTCAGTGACGCCGAACAGGCCCTGCTTTCCCTGCTGCGCGAGAACGCGCGCGCCTCGACCGCCGAGCTCGCGCGGAAGCTTGGTGTGTCACGCACGACCGTGCAGAGCCGGCTCGAACGGCTGGAGCAGCGCGGCATCATCATAGGCTATGGCGTCCGGCTGGCGCCGGACTATGAGCAGGGGCTGGTGCGGGCGCATGTGCTGCTCACCGTGACACCCAAACTCGCCGACAAGGTGGTGCGCGGCCTGCGCGACCTGGCGCCGGTCAGGACGCTGCATTCGGTCAGCGGCAATTTCGACATGATCGTCATCGTCGACGCGCCGTCGATCCGCGACCTCGATCTGCTGCTCGACCAGATCGGCGCCATGGACGGGGTCGAGCGGACCTCGTCATCGATCATCCTGTCGACGCGGATTGACCGGTGAAGCTGCTGATCTGCCCCCTTGCGGGGGAGATGGCCGGCAGGCCAGAGGGGGTCGGTTCGACCGGATGCGACCTCCTCACGACAGATGGGGGTTAGCGCTTCACGTGAGGCGACCCCCTCTGTCGCCTACGGCGACATCTCCCCCTCAAGGGGGGAGATCGACCTCTAATCCACCGCCAAGGGAAAACTCACCACCACCTCAAGCCCGGGCCGGCAATCCTCGAGCGTAATCGATGCGCCATGCAGATCGGCGATGGCCCTGACAAGGCTGAGGCCCAGCCCGCTGCCGGGCGTCGAGCGGCTGTGGTCCAGCCGGTAAAGCCGCTGGAAGACCTTCTCACGCTCGTCGGCGGGAATGCCGGGTCCGTTGTCGGCAACGCTGGCGACAACGTGGTCGCCCTGGCGCGTCACCGACAGTTTGATGGATGTGCCTGATGGACAATGGCGCAGCGCGTTCTCGACTAGATTGGCGAACATCTGCGTCAGCAGTTCGCGATCGCCGTGGATACGGTCCATCGTTTCCTGCCGTTGCGCCAACGACAGCGATTTTCCGTCGTCCTCGGCCACGTCGGCGTAGATCTCGGCGATGGTTTGCAGCACCTCGCCCAGATCGATATCGGTAAACCGCGCCCTGCGGGCGCCGGCCTCGATCTGCGCGATGCGCAGCAGCGCGTCGAAGGTCTCGTTGATCTGCAGGCTCTCGGCATATGCCTCGGCGAGTTCACTGGTGATTTTCTGACCCGACAGGTTCTTTTCGGTCGCGGTGTCGAGGATCATCTGCAGTCGGTTGAGCGGCGTCTTCAGATCGTGTGCGATGTTGGCGCTGACCTGTTTCATGCCTTCGACCAGCGCCGACAGGCGGTCGAGCGCGGCGTTGACCTGGTTGGAGACGATGTCGATATCGTCGCCCTTGCCGGTCAGCGGAATGCGGGTGTCCAGCCGTCCATGCGAGACGTCCACCATGGTGGCGGCGATGCCGTCGAGACGGCGCTGGACGCGCGAGGCAAGCAGCGCGCCGCCGGCGACCGCCAGCCCGGTGATGATCAGCGTCCCCCAGCCGAAGCTCATCAGCACCACCTCTTCCAGCTCCTCCGTTTCGGAAAGGCTGAAGGCGACGGTCAAAGTGTTGCCGCCGATCGAGCCGGAATAGGCGCGGTACTCGGCGCCGGGCGGCACGCCAGGCATCTCGGCATTGAACATCGAGAAGCCGTCGGGAAGCCCCGCCGCGGTGAAATTGCCGGCCAGGCGATTGCCGGCCGCGTCGGTCAGCGAAAACAGCTGTTGCTTCCTAGGGCTGCGCATGGAGTGGCTGCCGACGGTCTCCACCAGCTCCTTGAGATCATTGTCGGCATAGGTCGCGGCGACGACGGCGTAGGTTTCCTTGATGGTGTCGTCGAGCCGCTCGGCAAGATCGGCGCTCATCATCTGGTAGACGATGGCGCCCGACAAGATGAAGGCCAGCACGAACAGAAAGGCGAAGGTCAAGGCAAGCCGGAACGGCGTGCTGCGCAGCAGGCGGGACCAGGTCTCGGTCATGGCGGCGCGTGCAGGCTGTAGCCGGTGTTGCGGACCGTGTGGATGAGCTGGGTTTCGAACGGCTTGTCGATCTTGGCCCGCAGCCGGCTGATATGGGTCTCGACGACGCTGGTCCTGGGATCGAAATGAAAATCCCAGACGCGCTCCAGAAGCATGGTGCGGGTGATGACGCGGCCCTCGCCGCGCATCAGCACTTCCAGCAGGCTGAACTCCCTCGGCTGCAGGTCAATCGGCTGACCCCGCCTGACAACGCGCCGCATGATCAGGTCCATCTCGAGGTCGGCAACCCGCAGAACGGTTTTCTGCTCCTGCGCGGCCGGCCGGCGGCCAAGCGCGTTGATGCGGGCGAGCAGCTCGGAAAAGGCGAAGGGCTTGACCAGATAATCGTCGCCGCCGGCCTCGAGGCCTTCGACGCGGTCGTCGACGCCGCCGACGGAGGTGAGAAAGATCGCCGGGGTCCGTACGCCCGCGGCGCGGATCGCCTTGATCATCGACAGGCCGTCGAGGCCCGGGATCATGCGGTCGGCGACGATCACGTCATAGCTGCCGCTGGTCGCAGCGAAAAGCCCGTCATGCCCGTTGCGCAAGAGGTCGCAGACATGGCCGGCCTCGGTCAGTCCCCTGACGATGTAGTCGGCCGTCCTGAGGTCGTCCTCGACGAGAAGCAGTCGCATGAAAGGTCCGGTCCGTTGCCGAGATCGGCAAGCTAACACCGGCACGGGCTTGTTCCTAGGATGTCGCGAGGCCGCATGTCCGGTGGCGCTTCGCTCTAAACATTCGAGATTGGCCGAGGCCTTCACAACTTCGTCATCCCAGGGCGGAGCAGGAGCGGAGCTCCGTCGCGGAGACCCTGGGATCCATGCCGCGACCCCAACGTGTCGCCACGGTTCAGAATTCTGCTCCGCTGCATCCTTCGGCCGAGGTCGCGGCATGGATCCTCGGGTCTGCGCCGCGTCGCTACGCTCCTTGCTCCGCCCGTGGATGACGAAGCGGGGGGGTTTTCGGTAATTGTCAACGCTAGCGCAACCGCCCTGTACCCTATTCCGATTCCAGCAGGATTTCGTCGGCGTCGTCGGTTGCGCTCTTCAAGGTCATGTGAACGACGAGGGCAATGATGCAGCCGAGGAAGAGCAGGCTGGTGAAAATGGTGCCGAAGCCCAGGCCGCCATGCCTGACCGACCGTGACAGCAGGTCGCCGAAGGAAGCGCCGAGCGGCCGCGTCAGGATGTAGGCGAGCCAGAAGGCCAGGATGCCGTCGAGATCGAGCAGCCAGTAGGCGAGCGCGATGAGCGCGATCGCGCCGCCGAACAGCAGACCGGTGCCGAGGTAGCCCATGCCGAAGCTTTCGGCGACGAGGTCGCCGGCGGCGGTGCCGAGCGAGAACGTCAGGAGGATCGCCAGCCAGTAGAAGATCTCGCGCCTGGTGGTGAAGATGGTATGGATCGACAGCGTCCTTTCGCTGGCGTACCAGACCGCGAATGTCGCGGCGAGTGCCACCGAGAAGGCGATGGTCGTCGTCTGCAGGCGCACGCCGAAATCGTCGACCAGATTGTCGGTGACCAGCGTGCCGACGATGCTGATCAGCACCACCGCCAGCCAGTAGGCCCAGGGCACATAGCGTTTCTGCGCGAATTGGACGACAAGCGCGGCAATCAGGACACCGGTCATGATCAGCGAGGTGACGGGCAACCCAAGTCCGATCGTGTCAGAGAGATAGTCGGCCGCCGTCTCGCCCATGGTGACCGCCATCAGCTTGATCAGCCAGAAATCGAGGGTGACCTCCGGAACCCTGTTGTGGCTCGGTGCGGCGGGTTGCTGCATGTTGGGCGCGAGCATGGCTGATGTCCCGAGATCCTTGATTGCGGCGGCGCAGAATTGAGCCGGCATGGCGCACAGTACGCAGCAGAGTTCGCATCAGCCTGTCCGGCGGCATACAAATTCGTAAGAATGGGTCTCGTAAAAGGCCGCTACGCCCGACGGCGCGCCGATGGTGCCGGCCTGCTGTTCCCGGCCTTCGTCGCGCTCTCCTGAGCGGCTGCTTGTCGTTGTTTTGGCGCAATTCCCAAGGGAAAGCGCTATGCGCTTTTCCCGGGAAAAGCGCTTCACACTTTTCCTGGAATTGCTTAGCCGCCAAGCGGATGCGGCATGTAGCCGACAAAGCCCGCGATCTTCCAGCTGCCGCCGACCTTGGTGCAGAAATACAGCGTCTGCCATTTCAGCCTGTCCACGCTGCCGTCGGCCTTGGCGACCGAGCCGTCGAATTTCTTGTGCAGCACGGCGCGGTCGCCGTCGACATCGATGTCGCGCATGTTGGTGACGCGGAACAGCGCCTCGCGCAGAGGCTCGGCGAATTTGGTCGCCGCGGTCTCCTTGGCTTGGCGCAGCCACTCGTCGCGATAGATTTCCAGCCGCGGAAACTGCAGTCGCCAGGCATCGGCATTGCTCAGGAAACGCGCGTGCATGCCGAAGAAGCTTTCGGCGACGAAATCATCCTCGACCATCGGCCAGTCCTGGCCGATGAAAGCGTCGATGTCGCGCCGCACCAGCATTTCCCAGAGCGCGTGACGATCGGCGTCGCCTGCCGGAAACGGGTTCTTGTCGTAGGTCATTGCTGCTGTCTCCGGTCTGGCAAATGCTGTGCGTTGCGACCGCAAGGCGGGCCGCCAGTGCGCACGATGCAAGCGCTTCTGTAATAAAGCAACATGAATTCCTGGGAATGTTGCTTTCCAACAAGGCCTCTATGAGGATCGCCCCGATCGGGGTAAATGTCGATCGAAGCGGGCGCTGTCATGGCGCCCCGCCCTGTCATCAGAGGAGGCCTTCCCTTGCCCAAGCAATGTTTTGGAACGTCGCATGTGCCGCTGTCGCCCGCCGTGCGCGCCGGCGATCTCGTCTATGTCTCCGGCCAGGTTCCCGTCGGCAGCGACGGCATCGTGGTCAAGGGCGGCATAACGGAACAGACCGAGCAGGTGCTCGCCAATATCAAGGCCGCACTGGCGCTCGCCGGCTGCACCCTTGACGATGTCGTCAAGACGACGATCTGGTTGGAAGATGCGCGCGATTTCGGCGCCTTCAACGCGGTCTATGCCAGGCACTTCCCGAAGAACCCGCCGGCCCGCACCACGGTCGAATCGCGGCTGATGATCGACATCAAGATCGAAGTCGAGGCGGTCGCGTACAGACCGGTCGGATAGGCGACAACGAAGCGGAGGTTCCCCCCATGCAATTCGACCTCCTGCTGAAGGGTGGACGGCTGATCGATCCGGCGGCCGGCATCGATGCGCTGCGCGATGTCGCCATTGCCAATGGCCGAGTCGCTGCGATCGATGCCGATATCCCGGTGACCAGCGCCGCGCAGGTCGTCGATGCCGCCGGCTGCATCGTCACATCAGGCCTCGTCGACCTGCACAGCCATGTCTATTGGGGCGGCACCTCGCTCGGCGTCGATGCCGACCGGTTGGCCGCAAAGAGCGGCACCACCACCTTCATCGATGCGGGCAGTGCGGGTGCAGGCAACTTCCTCGGCTTCCGCCGCCACGTCATGGAGCGCTCGAAGGTCCGCATCCTGGCCTATGTCAACATTTCCTTTGCCGGCATTTTCGGCTTCTCGCAGACGGTGTCGGTCGGCGAGTGCAGCGATCTCCGGCTCTGCGAGCCGCGCGAGGTCGTGGCGGCGGTGCGCGAACACCGCGATGTCGTGGTCGGCGTAAAAGTCCGCTCCGGCAAGCACGCCGGCGGCACCAGCGGCATCGCACCCGTCGATCTGGCGCTGGAAGCCGCCGATCAGGCCGGGCTGCCGCTGATGGCGCATATCGACGAGCCGCCGCCCGGCCGCTCGGAAGTGCTGCCGCGCCTGCGCAAGGGCGATATCCTCACCCACTGCTTCCGGCCGTTCCCGAATGCGCCGGTCTTCGCCTCCGGCGCGGTGCGGCCGGACATGCGGCTGGCGCGCGAGCGCGGCGTCATTTTCGACATCGGCCACGGCATGGGCTCGTTCGATTTCGCGGTCGCCCGGGCCATGCTCGAGGAGGGGCTGGCGCCCGACGTGATCTCGAGCGACGTGCATCTCTACTGCGTCGACGGGCCGGCTTTCGACATCCTGGTCTGCATGTCGAAGCTGCTGGCGCTCGGCATGCCGCTGGTCGAGGTCTTGCGCGCCGCGACGCAGGCGCCGGCACAGGCGATCGCGCGGCCTGATCTGGGCACGCTGGCGGTCGGCACGGTTGGCGATGTCGCCGTGCTCCGGCAGCACCCAGGCCGCTTCACCTTCGTCGACGCGGTCGGCGCATCGCTGGTCGCCGACCAGCGGCTGGTCTGCGAAGGCATCGCCATCGGCGGCACCTGGTGGCCAAACGAGACGGTGAACGACGTCAGCGAGACGGAACGTTTCGGGGCGCATGAACGGCATACGCATGTCGAGGTTGCGGCGAGGCATTTTGGGCATCGGCATGAGTAGCTGATCTCGGCCGTCGGGGTTGTGCCTGCCTAACGGCGGCTGCGCGTTTGGCGAATGGCTTCCCCCACTCCGTCACCGCTTCGCGGCGCCACCTCTCCCCCCTCCGGAGGGAGAGGAAAAGCGCCAAGGCTGGCAAACTCGTGCCCTTCCTCTACCCCGTCGATCGGGGGAGAGGTGGCGAGCGAAGCTCGACGGAGTGGGGGTCGATCTTACCTGGCGTTGCTCACCGCCCCATAGACCGGCGTCTCTATCCCCTCCATCCGTGCCTTGATCTGCAGCGCCACATATTTCGAGTAGAAGCGCGACAGTGCGAGGTTGCCGCCGTGGAACCATAGCGCTTCCTGCGCGGTTGGTTTCCACATGTTGCGCAGCTCGCCTTGCCATGGGCCGGGGTCGCCCTTCACGCCGGAGCCGAGGCCCCAGCAGGGGCCGACCTTGTCGGCGACCTCGCGCGAGACGATTCCCGCCACCGTCTCGTTCATCGACTGATAGCCGGTGCAGGCGATGATGGCGTCGGCGGCGAGTTCGGTGCCGTCCTCGAACAGGATGCCGCTCGGCGTTAGTGACTTGATGGCGACGCCGCTGCGGACGCCGATCTTGCCGTCGATGATCAGGTCGGACGCGCCGACATCGATGTAGTAGCCGGAGCCGGTGCGGTAGGCCTTCATCAAAAGGCCGGTCTCGTCGTCGCCGAAATCGATGGCGAAGCCGGCGGCGCGCAGGCGGTCGTAGAAGGCCGCGTCGCGCGCCTTGACCACCTCGTAGAGGGCGCGCTGGCCCTTGGGCACCAGCGCGAACGGCGTCGAGGCGACGATCATGTCGGCCTTCGCGGTGGTGATGCCGCGCGCCAGGGCGGTCTCCGAGAATATCTCGAAGCCGACTTCCATCAGCGTGTCCGACTTGACCACGGTGGTCGGCGAGCGCTGGATCATGGTGACGTCGGCGCCGCTTTCCCAGAGATCGACGCAGACATCGTGCCCGGAGCTTGCCGCGCCGATGACGGCGACCTTTTTGCCGCGAAATTTCTCGCCGCTGGCATACTGGCTGGAATGCAGCAACTCGCCCTTGAATTGATCGGCGCCCGGCAGATCGATCCGCCGTGGCGGGCCATAGGCGCCGGTGGCGAAGACGATGTGCCTCGGCTTCAGCGTGATCTGCCGGCCGACGCGGTCGACCACCACGGTCCAGACCTTTTCGGTTTCGTCATACGAGGCGCTGAGGCACTTGGTGGCGACCCAATAGTTGAGTTCCATGACGCGCGTGTACATTTCCAGCCAGTCGCCCATCTTGTCCTTGGGCGTGAACACCGGCCAGTTTTCCGGGAAGGGAATGTAGGGCAGATGGTCGTACCAGACCGGGTCGTGCAGCACGAGCGTGCGGTAGCGGTTGCGCCAGGAATCGCCCGGCCGCGCATTCTTCTCGATGACGATGGTGGGCACGCCGAGCTGGCGCAGCCGCGCGCCGAGCATGATGCCGCCCTGGCCGCCGCCGATGACCAGGCAATAGGGCTGTTCATCAGTGCCAAGCTCGCGCGTTTCGCGCGCCCGCGCCTCCGACCAGGTCTCGCGCTTGGGATCGGCCTTGTGGCGCACGCCCAGCGGCCGCGCCGCCCCCTTGCGCTCCTCGAACCCTTTCAGGTCGGTCATCGCCGTGAACAGCGTCCGGCAGCGGCCATCGCGCAGCCGCATGATGCCTTCCCCTGACGCCACTGCGGTTTCGAAGCTGAACCAGGCTTCGATGATGCCCTCGTCCGAAGTTGCCTCGCCGGTCAGGCGCCATGCCGTCGGCTTCGCCGTCGCCAGCGTTGCCGCCAGCATACCGGCGATCGCCTCGCGACCTTCCATGGTCGTGATGTTCCAGGTGAAGGTCAGGAGATCGCGCCAGTAGCAATCATCGACGAACAGGTTGCTCGCTGCCGCCGCGTCGCCCGTTTCGAGCGCCTGCGCCAGGGATTCGAGCCATGCGGCGGCCTGTTTCGATGGGGCTATCTCGAGCATTTTTTCCTCTTCCTGCATGCGTCTAATCTGTGTTGGAACGGTAACTTGTCGGACTCGGCGCTGCCCCTCATCCGCCTGCCGGCACCTTCTCCCCGTGAACGGGGGGAAGAAACTAATCCCCGAGCGGCTCCATCTCCTTGCCGGTGCGGTGGATCTGGGCGTTGTATTTGATGCGGCGGACGGTCTCGCGGGCCGAGCCGTCGAGCTTGTAGGCGGAGGCCACCGCCAAAAGGTCGATCGCGGCCAGGAAGGCGAAGCGCGAGGCCGTCGGCTTCAGCGTGTCGGGATATTCCGGCACCGCCACCGTCAGCCTGACGTCGCAGGCGCGCGCGAGTTCGGTGTCGGGCGCGGTCACGGCGATGGCATTGGCGCGGTAGTGCTTGGCAAGTTCGACGGCCTCGATCACCTCGCGCGTGCGTCCCGTCGCCGAAATGGCGATCACCAGATCGCCGGGCTTCAAGGTCGAGGCGGTCATGCGCATCAGGTAGGGATCGCACTGGGCGCTGATCGATATGCCGTAGCGAAACAGCCGGTACTGGGTTTCCTGCGCCAGTGCCGAGGAGCTGCCGCCGAGGCCGAAGACCGTGACCTGGCGCGCCTTGGCGATCAGCTCGGCCGCCTTCTGCAGCTGCGCGGGGTCGAGCTGCCGCTCGGCCTCCTGCAGCGCCCGGCGCGCCTCGCCGAACACGGCATTCCAGAACGGCATGCCATTGTCGTTGCTGACGGAAGGTGACTTGGCCAGATAGAGCGCACCGACGACGAGGCTCTGCGCCAGCTTCAGCTTGAAGTCGCGCACGCCCTCGCAGCCGATGGCGCGGCAGAACCGGGTCACCGTCGGTTCGCTGACCCCGGCGCGTTGCGCAAGGGCGGCATTGGAGGCATCGACGGCGTATTTGACATCGTCGAGCACGACGTCGGCGACACGCCGTTCGGCCGGACGCAATTCCCCGTAGGAATCCTTGACCAGCGAGATGATGTCGGGGATGCGCCGGACAGGATCGCGCCCCTCCGCATCGTCGCTTGGAACAGGCTCTTCCTGGCTGCCAGCTTCGGTCATGAGATCCCGGTCTTTCCCTGGTTGCGAGGCTGACGTCTTAGCATGTTTGCACGCCATGGCTCCACGTGCCCGGCCGCATCGCAACCGCAGCGTGTCGTTGGGGAAGCTTCACGTCGCCGCTTTCTTTCCAGTCCACGCGAATTCAGAAGTATGTAGGAAAGCAACATAGATTTCAAGACGTAGAAAATTGTTCAAAAACAGCAAATTAGCTATTGGACCAGACTTTTGTGATACAGGTACCAGCGCTCGTGCTTGACAGGAAAGTAGGATAGTTACAGACTGATTTTCGCAGGGATGAGCCAATGGATCATCGCGCAATCTTCCCGGGGGGCAGATGAATACGGGCGATGCGAAAAACCCGAAGCTTGGCGTGCAGGCAGCGACCAAGATCTATCACACGGCCTCCGGCGACCTGCTGGCGCTGGACCGTTGCAGCCTCGATATCAGTGCCAATGAAATCGTCTCGATCGTCGGTCCTTCCGGTTGCGGCAAGACGACCCTTTTGTGGTCGATGTCGGGCCTGCATGGCCTGACCAGCGGCGAGATCCGGCTCGACGGTATCAAGATCACCGGCCCACATCCCGATATCGGCATCGTCTTCCAGGAAGCGAACCTTCTGCCGTGGCGCAATCTCGACGCCAACATCCGCTTCCCCTTCGAGATCAAGGGCGAAAAGCCGGACCGGGCGTGGATCGCGCATCTGCTGAACCGCGTCGGGCTCGATGGCTTCGGCGGCAAGTTTCCGCGCGAACTGTCGGGCGGCATGCAGCAGCGCGCGGCGATCGTGCGGGCGCTGGCGCTGAAACCCTCGGTGCTGCTGATGGACGAGCCGTTCGGCGCGCTCGACAGTTTCACCCGCGAGGAGATGAACCGCCTGGTCGAAGAGATCTGGCTCGACACCAAGACCACCATCGTCTTCATCACCCACAGCATCGAGGAGGCGATCTTCCTCTCCGACCGGGTGGTGGTGCTGAGCGCCCGGCCGGGCCGCGTCGCCAAGGAATATCGTGTGCCGTTCGCGCGGCCACGCTCGCTGGAGATCATGGCGACGAAAGAGGTCTTCGACCTCACCAACCGGATCAAGATGGACATAGTCGGCGAGCGCACGCGGCCAAAAGCGCCGGAGCGCCCGAGCGCCGAGATCGTGAGGATCAGACCGTGAGCGGAGGTGACGCCATCCCGGAATTCTCGAAAGCCAAGTCGGGGGCCAAATCCGGCGACGGCCACGAGGTCAGCCTGACCAATCTGTCGGCCTTCGCCAGTGGGCCCGGCATCAAGTCGGGCAAGGAAGTGACCGCCATTCTTGCCGTGGCGGTGATCATCATCGGCGGCATCGAGCTGGCGTTGCGGCTGTTCCACGTGCCGCTCTACATCATGCCGCCGCCGAGCTCGATTGCCTATGCGCTGTTCGACGAGTTTCCGCTGATCGCGCCGCATCTCGGCTACACGCTGGTCGAGCTGGTGTCCGGCTTCGCCATCGGCGCCGTTATCGGCCTCATCCTGGCTGCGGTCATCACCCAGTTCCCGTTCGCCGAGAAGATCGTCGCGCCCTACATTTTGCTGCTGGTCACCACGCCGATGCTGGCGCTGGTGCCGCTGCTGATCCTGCGCTTCGGCTTCGGCTACACGCCGCGCATCATCGCGGTGGCGCTGGCCGCCGGGCCGATGGTGATGATCAACGCCGCCACCGGCTTTCGCCGCGTCGACAGCGCCAAGATCGTGCTGGCGCGCTCCTATGGCGCCAGCACCTTGCAGATCTTCTGGAAGATCCGCGCGCCGATGGCGCTGCCGATGATCCTGGTCGGACTGATGATTGGCGCCATCTTCGGCCTGCTGACTGCTGTCGGCGCCGAGATGGTCGGCGGCGGCTTCGGCCTTGGCAACCGGCTGACCACCTATTCGTCGATGATCCAGATGCCGCAGTTCTTCGCGGTCGTGCTGATCCTGTCGACGCTCGGCATCCTGATCTACGTGCTGTTCTTCCTGATCGGCAAGAAATGGGCGAGCTGGGAGGCATGAACGCGGGAAACTAGTGGCGCCCGGGAGGCGGGCGACAGGGCAAGACTGACAATCAACAAAAAGGGGAAATGCCATGACCAAAAAAATCTCGATCAACCCGGTGGGGATAAGCCGCCGCTATTTCCTGCAGGTGACCGGCGCCGGGCTGGTGACCGCGACGACACTTGGCGCCACGGGCCGCAAGGCCAGGGCCGAGCCTTATGGAAAATTCACCTGGATCTCGCCGCGCGGCACGCTCGAAGTGCTCGACGACTATCCCTACTGGGCAGCCAAGAAGGCCGGCTATTTCGACGGGCTGGACACCGACATGCAGCCGGGGCCGTCGGATGGAACCGCGACGGTCAAGTTCGTCGATGTCGGCCAGGCCGATATGGGCTTCCCGTCGCCTGGTGTGTTTTCCTTCGCCATCCAGAACGGCATGAAGCTGAAGTCGGTGTTCCACATGGGCGCTCGCGACACGTTCAGCATCGCCTTCCGCAAGGGTGAGGGGTCGAACGACCTGAAGAAGCTGGAAGGCAAGACCATCCTGCTCGGCTCCGCCGCATGGCAGTCGATCACCGACCCGCTGCTGGCCGCTCAAGGCGTCGACATCAAGAAGGTCAAGTATGTCGAGGCCGGCTGGCCGACCTGGGGCACCGCCCTTGCCGGCGGCCAGGGCGATGCCGCTTTGGCATGGGAAGGCCTGCGCGCCGAATGGATCGCCAAGGGGCTCGACTTCGAATACTGGCTCGGCGTGCAGAACTCGAAGCTGCCGGCCAACACCTTCGTCGTGCGTGCCGCCGATCTCGAGGATCCCGACCGCAAGGCGTTCCTGGAAAAGTATCTGCGCGGCTGGGCGATGGGCCTGGAGTTTGGGTATCAAAACCCTCGCGCGGCCGTCGAAGCGGTGTTCGAGCAGTTCCCGACGCTGGCCAAGAATCTCGGGCCCGAACTTGGAACGACGTCGATCCTGCAGCAGATCAACGTCTTCCGCGGCGACATGGACAAGCGCGGCGGCTGGGGCTCGCACGATATGGCGAGCTGGCAGGGCTTCTTCGACGAAATCCACAAGATCGGCCAGATCACCGCGCCGGTGAAGGCCGAGGATGTCTGCACCAATGAGCTGATCGGCCCGGCCAACGATTTCGACAAGGCTAAGGTCAAGGCCGACGCCGACGGATACAAGCTGTCGGAAGGCTTTGCCGCTCTCGATGTCGAGAAGATCAAGGCGCATCTGTTCGATTCGGCGGTGAAATAGGGCTGCGCAAACGAGCAATGTCGGCGCTGCCCCTCGTTGTCCTGCCTTGGCTCCTTTCCTCTCCCTCCGGAGGGGGGAGAGGTGGCGCCGCGAAGCGGCGACGGAGTGGTGGAATGCGTTCGCCAAACGGGCAGTCGCCGCAGGCACAATCTCTGGCGAGCAAGAAACCTCAGCGCGCGGCGAAGGTCGACCCCCACTCCGTCGAGCTTCGCTCGACACCTCTCCCCCGATCGACGGGGGAGAGGAAGGGGCAGCGCCAAGCTGAGGTGATTGTCCTGGATTAACATACGGGCGACGACGAGGTCGCCGCCCAAGATTCAATCAAGAATTGGGAGGCGGAATTGTCCGACAAGGTAAAAGTTCTGGTGGTTGGTCTCGGCAATATGGGTGCGTCGCATGCGAGCGCCTATCACCGGCTCGACGGTTTCGAGATCGTCGGCATCATGAGCCGCTCGATCAAGAGCAACACGAAGATCCCGGCGGAGCTCTCCAGCTATCCGCTTTATGAGGACTTCGATCAGGCGCTGAAGGAGACCAGGCCGGACGCCGTGTCGATCAACAGCTGGCCGAACACCCATGCCGAATATGCGCTGAAGGCGATCGCAGCCAATTGCCATGTGTTCATGGAAAAGCCGCTCGCCACCAACAATGAGGATGCCGAAAAGGTTGTTGCCGCGGCGCGGGCCAAGAACCGCAAGCTGGTGCTCGGCTACATCCTGCGCGTCCACCCCTCCTGGATCAAGTTCATCGAAGTCGGCAAGACGCTCGGCAAGCCGCTGGTGATGCGGCTCAACCTCAACCAGCAGAGCAGCGGCAGTGCCTGGCACTGGCACAAGAACCTCATCGATTCGCTGATTCCGATCGTCGATTGCGGGGTCCACTATGTCGACGTCATGTGCCAGCTGACCGGCGCCAAGCCGGTGCGTGTGCACGGCATCGGCGCCAAATTGTGGGCGGAAGCCGACAAGCAGAATTACGGCCATCTGCACGTCACCTTCGATGACGGCTCGGTCGGCTGGTACGAGGCCGGCTGGGGCCCGATGATGAGCGAGACGGCCTATTTCGTGAAGGACGTGGTCGGCCCCAAGGGCGCTGTCTCGATCGTCGCCGGACAGCAGGCGAGCAGCGCGGCCGAACTGGCCGAAGTGTCGAACTCCGCCGACATCGACCGCCACACCAAGACTGACGCGCTCAAGATCCACTATGCCGCGGTCGACGGCGACAAGAATTTCTCGAAGCCCGACGAGATCGTCAGCATGGAGGACGAGCCCGGCCACCAGGAACTCTGCGACCGCGAGCAGGCCTTCTTCCTGCGCGCCATCCGCGAAGATCTCGACCTCAGCGAGCAGATGGATGCGGCGGTCAACAGCCTGCGCATCGTGCTGGCCGCCGAACAGAGCATCGCGCTGGGGCGGACCGTCGACCTGGCCTGAATCCGGCTGCTGGCGCTGGAGGCGGCGCCGGAGGAACGAGAGCATCGACAAGATTGGTGTGTCCAAAGGGCGATCGCTTTAGGTTCGCGAATGTTGGCCCGGAAGCGACAGCTCGGGCACCTCAACGGGTGGCATTGAGAAACTGGGAGAGCGAGACATGGCTACCGACAGTCTGCTGAAAACCTGTGCGGAGTCCGACGCACTGGACCTGGCCGGATTGGTGAAGCGGGGCGACGTTACGCCGGCTGAACTGGTAGACGCAGCAATCACCCTGGTCGAGCGGCTCAACCCCCCGCTCAACGCGGTGGTCCATCGCCTCTACGACATGGCGCGCGCCCAGGCGCAGACGGTCGACAAATCAACACCCTTCGCCGGCGTGCCGTTCCTGCTCAAGGAGCTGGCCTCGTCCTGGACCGGGGCGCCGAACACCAATTCGTGCTTCTACCTGAAAGACGTCGTCGCCGACTTCGATACCGAAGTCGTTCGCCGCATGAAGGCGGCAGGGCTGGTGCTGGTCGGCAAGTCGAACGCGCCGGAGAACGGTTGGTCGATCACAACCGAGCCGAACTCTACGGCGCGACGAAGAACCCGTGGAAGGAAGGCATCACGCCCGGCGGCTCAAGCGGCGGTGCTGCCGCGGCCATCGCAGCGCGCATGGTGCCGATCGCCGAGGCCAGCGATGGCGCCGGCTCGATCCGCATTCCGGCCTCCTGCTGCGGCATCGTCGGGCTAAAGCCGTCGCGCGGCCGCGTCAGCCTCGCGCCGTTCGGCGACTATTGGTATGGCGGCGCCTATTTCCTGTGCTGCTCGCGCACCGTGCGCGACACCGCGGCCTATCTCGACGCGGTGGCCGGCGCGCTGCCGGGCGACCCCTACACGCCGCCGATTCCCAATGGTTCTTGGCTCAGCCTCTCGGCGCGGGCACCAAAGAAGCTGCGCATCGGCTTTTCCGTCACGCCACCCAACGGCACGGCGATCGACCCGGAGGTGAGGGCTGCGGTGCTGGCGACCGTGGCGGCGCTCGAGCGTCTCGGGTACGACGTCGAGGAGCACGACATGCCGCTCGACGCCAACGCGGTCTGGAAAACCTACACCAACATGACCTGCGTGCAGACGGCGGCGACCTTCGACTACCTTGAAACGGTGATCGGCCGGCCGGTGACGCCAAATGACGTCGAGGCGGTGACCTGGGCGATCATCGAGCGCGGCCGCGCGACCAGCGGTATCAGGCACATCTCCGATGTCGAGCAGCTCAGGCAGGTCGGCCGCGACATCGTCGGCGACCTCGGCGCCTACGATCTCTTCATCACCCCGACACTGACTCAGCTGCCGCGCCCGCTCGGCTACTACGACATGTCGGAGACGGACATCGACCGCTACAACGCCAAATGGGCGGATTCGGTGTTTGCCTTCCCCTTCAACATCTCCGGCCAGCCGGCGATCTCGCTGCCGCTCGGCTGGTCGAAAGGCGGCGTCCCGATTGGCGTGCAACTGGTCGGCTGCTACGGCGACGAGGCCACCGTGCTGGCCACCTCAGTGCAGCTCGAACAGGAGATGCCGTGGAAGGGGCGGCGGCCAGCGGTGAGCGCTTAGTTGTACAAGGCAGACACGCGCCGCCGAGTTCCGTGGCGCCCCCCTCTGTCCTGCCGGACATCTCCCCCACAAGGAGGGAGATTGGCAGCTTCGGCGCCGGCCTCTTTTCTTGCAATGTTGAAAATAGGCGAAGGCGGTCGCGACAGCCCTTCTCCCCACTCGTGGGGGAGATGTCCGGCAGGACAGAGGGAGGCGCCGTAGAACGCTACCCTGCAGCAGCGACCACCATTGCTACCCAATCCTCTCCAACCGCCTCGGGAGACGGTTCATGGCAACAGGCCCGTCCGGCGTGATCAGGAACTGGTCTTCGAGATTGAAGCTGGCGAGGCCGTCGATGTAGAGCGGGATCTCGAAGGCCAGCACCATGCTGGCTTCGATCACGACATCGCTGTCGGCCGCAATGAACGGCCATTGTTCGGAAAAGACCGACTGGCCGACGCCATGGCCGAAATGACCGCGGCGGTAGGAGCGCAGGCCTTGCCGCGCGAGGCTTTCGGTCGCGACGCGATGCACGTGGGCGAGCGCGGTTCCCGGAACAAGTACGGCCAGTCCGTCCTCGAAGGCCCGCTCGGCGATCGCGTGCAGCTCGGCCTGCTCAGCGGATGGCGGCCCGAAAATGAAGTTGCGCGACATATCGGAGGCGTAGCCGCCCACGGTGCAGACCATGTCGCATTTAAGCGGATCGCCAGGCGTGGCCTTCGCATCGGCACCCTTGGCCTTCGCGCCCAGCGTCACATATTCGGCAGTTGCCACCGGATGGGCCAGTCCGGACGCCGCGGTGGCGACGCCTGCCCGGTAGAGCGCAATAAGATCGGCCTGGCGTATGCCGGCCATGGCATCCACCTGCAGCCGGTCCAGCCCGGCTTCCGACAGGATGATGCCTTGCTGCAGCAGGTCGATCTCACGTTGCGACTTGATGGCCCGCAGCCTGTCGAGCACCGCTGAGCCGTCGACCATCGTGCAGGCCGGCAGCAACTCCTTCATGGCTGAGAAATCGGCGGCGGCGATGAAATCGAGATCGATGCCGATCGTCGCGCGATCGAGCCCGAACCCGCTCAGGATGTGCTTCAGCTCGCGGACGGAATGGGCAAGTTCGAATGTCGCCGGCCGCGAAAAACCGAGCGCCCGGCCGGACGCGGCAATGCCCGCCTCGATGCGTTGCGCCAGCCCCTGCCCGGATGTCGAGGCGTCAAGCGTGGCCGACTCGATCCAGATCGGGTGGCTGCGGATGACAGCGTCCGGCATGACCCGCTGCAGCTGTGCCGAATTGAAATCCGCCGCCACCACGCCGATCGGCAGGTCCTGGGCCGCGGGAATGACGACGAAGCCGGCGCCGGCGCGCCGGAATAGTCCCGCCGGGCCGATCGAGGTTCCGGTGGCATAGTGGAAGGCCTCGGGCGCACACAGCACCAGCGCCTCGATGCCGGCGTGCTCCATCAGTTGCGCCGCGCGCTCGCGGTCGACAAAGCCTGTCATGAGTTTCTCCGAATGTCCGAAGCGGCAACGGAGCATTCCATGTGGAGACAATCAAGCCGGTTTATGGGCCGCCGGTGCTGTCCTGCTGTCAGCAAAGGCTATGCACCGCAGCGGTCAAGCCGAATCCGCTACTTGATCGATTCCAGCTTGGCGATGGCGGTCGTGAAGCCGGCCAGCGACACCGGGATGGTGACCGGCTTGCGGGTGACCGATTCCATGCCGATGTTCAGATTGGTGCCGGACTTCATGGCCTTGATGAGATCGGCCGACAGCGGCGTGGCGGCATAGGCGCCGTTCTGGTCGCTGGTCTGGATGGCGAGGGTCGTCTTCTGGCCCTGGTCGATCTGATAGCTGGCGCCGGACGGCAGGAACAGCCCGTGCGGCAGAGCAAGCAGCATGGCCAAGCCGCCATTGCCGCTGTCGCGGCGCATGGTCACGGTCAGCACGCGCTGTCCGGTCTTGGCCTCGGTCAAGTTCTGCGACACCTGGCACTGAAGTTCGACGCTTGCCGTGCCGCTGGAGCAGTTCACCGCCCACGGATTGGCATCGGAGGGCTTTGGCTGGGCCGGCTTGGCGTCTTCGGCAAGGGCTGGTCCAGCGGCGGCCAGGATCAGCCACAGGGCGCCACAACCCGCCGCCATGCCAAGTAGATTAGCTTGTGCTAAAGTAAATGTCATGATCTTTTGTCGGATGCCTTGCATGTTTCCTCGCCCCACCAGGTATTCTCCTCGGTAGAGCTTGATACAACAGTCGGGACTGTTCCGAAAGCTGGGCCGGAGACAAGAAAGCCGACGAAATACTGTGACCTTTCGGACACACCACGCGACTTTGCAGGAAACTTCCAGAAATCGAAGGGCCCGAGACTCGCTATACAATAGAATTCGAGTAACAATCGCACGGTGGACGTGTAGTCCCGGAAGGACTCGCCAGGGATGGGCACTACCGAGATTTCTCGGCAAGTTGGTGGGGTGGCGGCGCGTGGGGAGGATTTCCACGTTCGCGCCGGCTATCGGCATTCACGAATTGCAAAGCATCTGTGGAAGACGACGGCGCTTACGACGCTGGCGCTCGGCCTTTCGGGCATGACCGCCCACGGCGACCCGAACGGGCTGTGGCAGCCGCAGATTCGCGCCATCATCGGTGCCGACAACAATGGCGGCAACGCCGCGCTCGAAGGCTTCATCCCGCTCAAGCAGACGGCCGAATCGGTGCTGTTCCTGGATGTCCGGGCCAAGCATGATTTCAAGGACAGTTTCGGCCAGGATGTCGGCCTCGGCATTCGCCGCATCGTCAACCCCGACCTGATGATCGGCGGCTACGCCTATCTCAACGTCGAGAACTATAACTCCAGCCAGTTCACATCGGCCACGCTGGGCGCCGAGGCGATCACGCCGCATTTCGACGCGCATGTAAACGTCTATCTGCCGATCAAGGGCGACCACACCGATCACTCGTCGAGTTCGACCCTGTCGATGGTCGGCAACCAGCTGATGGAGCAGATTTCGGTCCTCGACCATCGCGACTACGCGGCATGGGGTATCGAAGGCGAGATCGGCGCCCAGGTGCCGATCAACCTGCCCGACAAGCATTCGCTGCGGCTCGACATCGGCGGCTACCATTTCGAGGACCCGCACGGCAACGACCACAGCGTCACCGGCGCCAAGGCCGGCTTCGAATACACGATCGGCGATGTCTTCGGCAGCGGCACCGAACTGGTGTTCGCCGGCGAGGTCCGCAATGACAATCGCGACGACACCCAGTTCGCCGGCAGCGTGCGGCTGAACATCCCGTTCAATCCCGGCCATGGCTCGGACAATGGGGCCGACAGCGGGCCGGAGCCGGTCTATCCGGTCAGCGAAGGCCTGCGCAAGCGCGTCAACGAGCGGGTGCGCGGCGATATCGGCGTCAGGATCCAGTCGCAGGAACTGAACGGCGGATCGACGACGCGCGTCGCCATCAACGCCGCGACCAACGCCGCCTTCGGAAAATTCTACTTTGCCGATGGCGGCTTGGCGGGCGCAGGCACCCAAGCCGATCCGACAACATTGGACGATGCCGTCACCAAGGCTGGCGGCGGCGGGTTTGTGGTAGCGCTCGGCGGCAACGGCAATCTGACGACCGACGGCGTGACGCTTGCCGACGGCCAGACCGTCATCGGCGGCGGCGAAAGCGTCACGGCAAAGCTTGTCGGCGGCGGCACCGGCACCTTCAACCTGGGCGGCAGCGACGGCACGATCCAGGGCACCAACGTCGCCAACCCGGTCATAACACTGGGCAACGGCAACACCTTGAACGGCATCACCATCACCGGCGGTGGCGATGGCATCTTCGGCGACAATGTTACCGGCGCCACGCTGACCAAAGTGACTGTCGACGGTGCGGGCGGCAATGGTGCCGAGTTCACCGGCAATTCGACCAACGTCACGGCATCCGATTTCACCGCGAAGAACAACGGTCTCGATGGCCTGCACATCGAAGGCGACGGCACCTACAATTTCACCGGCACGACGCTGCTGCAGGGCAATCTCGACGACGGGCTCGATATCACGGGCAAGGGCACCTATACATTCGCGACCGTCAATGCTCTCGACAACAACGATGCCGGCATAACCGTAAAGGGCACCGGCGGAAGCATCACAATCACCGGCGGCAAGGTATCGGGCAACAAAGCCCTGGGCGATGATGGCGTAAGCGTCTTCATCGACCCGATCACCGCCCATGTCGTGCTGGATTCGATCACTCAGACGGGCGGCACGTCGGGCGTCGTGCTCGAAAATGTTTCGGGCAGCTTCACCGTCAATGGCAAGACGACGATCTCGAACACGGCCGGACCGGCAATCGCCATCTCGGATTCGCCGGCGGCGATACGCTTCGGCGACGTCGCCATCTCGGCACCCGGCGGCGACGGCATGTCGTTTGCCGGCGCCAATGCGGCGGTGGTCGCCGGAAACATCGTCATTTCCGGGCTGGGAGTCGGCCAAGCCGGCCTCGACTTCTCCGGATCCAAGACCAATTTCACCGCGCAGTCGCTCAACATCACCGGCCCCGGCGCGGCCGGGTCGATCGGCATCGACCTTGCGTCGCCGAGTGCGGGCGGGGCAACGATCATCATCACCAATGGCGGCTCGATCGCCGGCGTCGACACCGGCGTGCGCTTCGGCATATCGGGGTCGCTGGCCAATTCGGCCAATGCCGAGTTCAGCTTCGGCGGCGGCTCCATCGCCGGTATCACCGCTTCGCTCGACGCGCGTGGTTTGAACCAGACGCTCGGCCACTATGTTTTCGGCTCGACGACGTTCAGTGGCGCGCAGCTGTTCGACGTGCAGAATGTGATCTTCGTCGGCGCCACCGCGACCGGCACGGGCAGCGGCTCGTCGCTGCTGGACCTGGCCTCGGTCGCGACAGCGGACGCCAACACCGACGCGGACGCGATCTTCGTGCTGGTCAATCGCGGGACGGCCATCGACGACGCCGATGGCTTCTCGCTGGGCGCCGGGCAGACACTGGCCTCTTTCGGCAACGGGCGGACCTTCTCGCTCGGCGGCCTCCCGGTCAATGTAACCGGCGACAATGTCACCCACACCGGTGCCATCTCGGATGCCGGCGGCGCGGCGACGCTGACCAATTCCGGCGCCGGCGATGTCGTCACGCTGGCCAACAACAGCTCGCTGCTGGACTTCAACGTCTCCGGCGGCAGCGCCAATGGCATCTACGGCAACGGCGTCAGCAATGTCACGATTTCAGGCGTGTCCGTTTCGGGGGCTGGTCTAAACGGCGTGCTGTTCGATGGCACCAACGGCGTCACTGCTGCCAATTTGAGCTCAAGCGGCAATACCGATGCGGGCCTGTCGATCCAGGGCGACGGCACATATGCATTCAACGGCACGACGATGCTGTCGGACAACGGCGACAACGGTCTGTTCATCGTCGGCGACGGGACATACGCATTCCAGACACTGAACGCGTCCGGCAATTCCGGCTTCGGCGTCAACGTCCTCTCCACCACCGGCACATTCAGCACCACCGACGGCACGATCTCCGGCAATGGCGCGGCCGGCGTCGTCTTGCTCGGCGCCAATATCGACGTGACGCTGGCCAGCTTGACGCAGGACGGCGGCGGGTTCGGCGCGATGTTTGCAGGCGTGTCGGGAAATTTCGCCGTTTCCGGCGCAACGACTGTCAGCAACACCATCCTCGGCGGCATCGGGATCTTCGACAGCACCGCCGATTTCACGTTCGGAGCCGTCGACATCTCGGACATCACCGCCCCGGGCGGCATCGGCATCGACGTCCAGAATTCCGGTGGCGCGGTCGCTTTCGGCGGGCCGGTGACCCTGACCCATGTCGACAGCGAGGGCATCCTCGCCATCGGCAACGCCGGCGCGATCACCTTCAGCGGCCCGGTCAGCATGACCGATCCCGGAGACGGTATCTGGCTGGAAGACAACACCGGCGCCGTTTCGTTCGGCGGCGCAGTCACCATCGACCAGCCGTTCGGAAACGGCATCGACGTCGTCGGCAGCAACGGCACTATCAGCTTCGGCGACATCGATATCACCGGCCTGTGCAACTGCTCCACCGCGCTCGACCTGTCGGGAAGCACCTCGACCTTCACCGCCGCCACGCTCGACGTCAGCGGTAGTTCCGGCGGCTCCTCGACCGGCATCGACCTGTCCGGCACCAATGGCGGCTCGGTGACCATCGGCAGCGGCGTCATCACCGGTGTCGACACCGGCGTCCAGTTGGGCACCAACGGCCTGGCCGGAACCACCGCCAACACGACGTTCTCGTTCGGCGCGGCCGGCGGCGCGTCGATATCGGGCGTCACGGCATCGCTCGACATGCGCGGCCTGTCGCCGGGCAGCGGCACCTACGCCTTCAACGACACGGTGCTGAACGGCCCGCAGCTGTTCGACATCGCCAATGTCATCTACGTCGGCGCCGCCAACACGGGCCTCGGCGATGGCTCCAGCGTCAACGACCTGATCAACGCCACCGCGGCGGACGCGCTGGCGGCCCCGGCCAACACCATCTTCGTTCTGGTCAACAACGGGGCCGGAAACATCGACACCGATGCCGACGGCTTTACGCTGGCCGACGGCCAATCGATCGTGTCCTTCGCCAATGGCGCTTCCGTGAGCCTTGGCTCGCCGCCCGCCAATGTCACCGGTGCGAATGTCATCAGCGGCACGCAGGTGCAGGACGACCCCTTCGGCAATGGCGGTGCGACGCTCAACAATGCGGCCGGCAATACCATCGACCTGGCCAACGGCAATGTCGTCGAGAATCTTGCCGTCGGCAGCTCCAACCGTGCGATCGACGGAGAGGGCAGCGATGGTGCAACGATCAACGGCGTGACGATCAGTGCCGCCAAGGTGGGTCTTATACTTGACGGCACGACCGGCATTGTCACGGTCGACAATCTGACCATCCAGAACCCGAGTCAAACCGGCATTGCGATTGTCGGTTCGAGCGCGACCCTCAATTTCACCGGCAACACCAGGATCACCAGCGCCGCCAATGTCGCGCTGTTCGCCAACGATTTCGACGGCACCGCCACCTTCGACGACCTCGATATCTCTGGCGTCGGCACAGGCATAGGCGTCGAAATCCTTGGTGGCTCAAGCGGAACCTTGACCTTCGGGGTCGCTAGTTCCATCGCCGACACGGGCGACCAGGCCTTCAGCATCAACAGCTCCACGCCCAACCTTACCTACAACGGCACCATCGACCAGACCAGCACAGCCAGCGCGGTGCGGATCTTCGGCATGATCGGCGGCACCGCCACGTTCGGCGGCAAGATCACCGCCACCGGTGCGGCCAATGCGATCAACCTGGGCGGCAATGCCGGCGGCACGATCAATTTCGCCGGCGGGGTGGCCATCACCATGGGAGTCACCGCCAACACGGCTGGTATCAATTTCGTCGGCACCAATGGCCACGTCACCTTCGGAACGACCACTGTGACGCTGGGCGCCGGCGCCAACCAGACCGGCATCGACTTCAGCGGGTCGTCCACGACCGCCGATTTCGGCCTGACCACGATCACCGGCACCGGCGACTTGACCTCACGCGGTATCGACCTGTCGTCGACCACAGGCAACAAGACCATCACCTTCCTGCAGGGCTCCAAGATCAACAATGTCGGCGTCGGCGTCGAACTGTCGTCGGGCGGCACCACCGCGACTACCGCCAACGCCACCTTCACGTTCGGCGACGGCGATTCGACCGACGGGCTGGAATCCTTCATCATCGCGGCATCCGGCGGCTACACCGTCAACACCGTCGGGCTCGACCCGACGAAGGGCAGCTACGATTTCGACGACGTGTTGTTCACCGGCAGCGCCAATCTGGCCACGGCTCTCGGTTCGGTCACCATGGTTTCGCAATCGGGCGGCTTCATCGCGGCCGGTACGACGGGCAATCTCAGCACGGGCGTCAACTCCATCTCGCTCGCCGCAGCCGATGCGCTGACCGGCGCGCAGAACTTCGTCTTCGTCGGCACGATCGATCTCGGCGCCACCGCTTTCACGCTCGACTCAGGACAGACCATTGCCGGCTTCGGAAACGGCAACGCCGTTTCGACAGGGACGATCCAGCCCGCCAATGTCCATGGCAATCTCGGCGCCACCGGCGGCAACATCACCGGCGACGAGGCCGTGGTCAGCGGCACGGCCAATTTGATGCAGCTGCTCGGCGACAATGCCGTGCGCAACACCGCCTTCGACTTCAGCGGCGCCACCGGCGCTGCCTTCCTCATCGACCAGGGCGCGGTCGGCTTCAGCAATGCCAGCGGCATCACCATCGAAGGCGTGACGATCAGCAACGTCGCGGCCGGCCAGACCGCGATCGAGGTTGCCGGGCTGAACACCAACCTGTCGGTCATCAACAACAATATCAACGTCGCCGGCACCCTGCTCGACGTGAATGCCGGCTCCGGCACCATCTCGGTCTCGCGCGGCTTCCTGCCCAACGCCGGACCGGCAGGCACGCTGACCGGCGGCGGCATCAATATCGCCAACCGCACCGGCGGCTCGGTGACCTTCACCGACCAGGTGACGATCGGCGGCACTGGCGTTTCGCTCACCAACAACACCGGCTCCACGGTCACTTTCGCGGATGTGGATATCACCACGAACGGTGCGACAGCATTCAGCGCCAGCGGCGGCGGCACGGTCAATGTCACGACCGGCACGATCAACGCCACCAACGCGCAGGCGGTGGCGCTCGACAGCATCGTGGCTGACATCAACTTCGCCTCGACCAGTGCGACATTCGCTTCCAGTAGCGGCGTCGACCTGCAGAACCTCAGCGGCACGGTCGCTCTCGGCACCGGCACGCTGACCAACAGCGGCTCGGGCACGTCGTTCAATGTCGGCTCGGCCACCAATGCGAGCGGCGGCAACGCGACCGTCACCTACGGCGGCATCATCGCGAGCAACGGCATCGGGGCCGCGGTTTCGATCCAGGAGCTGACCGGTGGCTCGGTGACCTTGTCGGGCAATCTGAGCGACAGCAACGCGGCGGGGGGCGGCAACATCGTCGTTGCCGGCAACAACTCGGCCACGATCACCTTCTCGGGCTCGACCAAGCAGATCAGCTCGGGCGCGACCGACGGAGTCAATATCGGCTGGCCTGGTGGTGTGGTCTCCGGCATACCGAACCCGAACCCGAACTCCACCATCAACTTCACCAATGGCGGCCTCGACATAACGACGACGACAGGCGGCATGGGTTTCGTCGCGTTTGGCGGTTTCGGTCCAGGCACCCTTACCGTCACCGGCAGCGGCAACAAGATCAACTCCGGCGGCGACGGGCTGCTGGTGGCCGGTACCAATGTCGGCGCCGGCGGCATCACCTTCGACAGTATTTCGGCGGTATCGACGATCAACGCCGCCGGCGTGTTGTTGTCAGGCCTCGACCTGGCCGCCGACATCAACATTGGCGGGCTGAGGGATACCGGCTACACCGGCGCCTTGTTGGCCGGCCTGACAGGCGCCGGTGTGGTCAATTTCACCGGCACGACCGATCTCGACGTCAGCTACAGAGGGTTCGATATCAGCGGCCAGCTTGGCACCATAAACATCGCCAACGTCGCCGGATCCACCCTGACCATCGACGGCGGGCAATTTGGCATTGCGCTGAACACGGAGGGCGGGACCATCAACGTTGGTGGCAATGGCGGTATCGCCAGCATCGGCGCGACGACAAGCACCACCGCTGCGGCCATCAGTACCTCGGGTGGCAATAGCCTTGCCTTTGCGACGCTGACCTACAACGGTTCGATCAATGTCGACACGGGCTCCGTGCTGTCAGCCGGTGGAGGCGACTGGACCCATGCCAACCTCAGCGGTTCGGTCACCTCGACTACGGCGTCGATGGCCTTCGGCTTCTTTGGCGCCGATGGCGTGTATGATATTTCCAGCACCATCGCTCATACCGGTGGCATCGGCATCGCGTTCAACGGAACGTCCGAGGGAACGGCCACCTTCTCCGGCACGTCGAAGACCTTCAATACCGGCGCCAACGACGCCATCGTCAGATCCGCCGGCATCGGCACGCTGGCTTTCACTAACGGCGGTCTCGGCATCACTACCGGCTTCGGCTATGGCATCAACGCCAGCACCACCGGCGCCGGCAGGTTCAGCGTCTCCGGCCTCAACAACACCATCACCACGACGACCGGAAGCGCGCTGAGGCTCGACGGCGCGACGGTGGGCACGGACGGCGTCAACTTCGCCTCGATCTCCGTCAATGGCGCGGGGACCGGCATTTTGCTCAACAATGTCAGCGGCGGCGCTGTCAACCTCGGCACGGTCAACCTGCAAGGGATAACCGCGACCGGCGTCGATATCACCGGCACGCTGGGTGCTGCGCTGTCGTTCAGCAATCTCGACATCGGCCTGAACAGCACCACGGGCGTCGCCTTCGACCTCAACGGCGCCGCCATCAACGCGCCGATCACGGCCGATGATTTCGATGTCACCAACCCGATAGGCGCCGGCACCTCGATCGGCGTCGACCTGCGCGGCGCCACCGGCGGCCAGATCGTGCGCCTCGGCGACACCGTTGTCGGCGGCGCCAGTTCGAGCATCACCGGCGTCAACACCGGCGTCTTCCTCGACAGCGCCACCAACCTCGCCTTCACCTACGGTGACGGCGAAACGGCGACGGACCAGAATTCGACCATCGGCGCCGCTATCGGCATCGACGCGTCCAGCGCGCCGACGCTGGGCACCTATAACTTCCAGGACGTCAACTTTGCCGCCAGCCCCGGCCTCGGCTTCGGCGTCGGCAAGATCTATTTCGTCGGCGCGAGCGCGACCGGCGACGGAACCGGCCGCGACCAGAACAATCTGGCGACGCTTTCCACGGCGGAAGCAGCGGCGGTAACGAGCGATGTCCTCGTCCTCGTCAACGACGGCGGGACCATCACAGCGGCCGGCAGCAATGCGAACGACACGCTGGTGCTGGCCACCGGCGAGCAGGTGCGCGGCTTCGGCAATGGCAACATCAACCTGGCGATGACGGTGCCATCCACCATCCAGCTTGCCAACAACAACATCTCGATCGTCGACGCCACGGCCGATGGTGCCGCCACGCTGACGACGAGTGCCGGCAGCAACGCCATCACGCTCGGCGCCAGCGGCAACTTCATCGACGGCTTCATCCTCGACGGCAGCCCGGCGGGTGCCGCACGCGGCATCAAGGACAATGGCTTCGGTGCGTCCGGCACCATCATCAGCCACATGACGATCCAGAATTTCGCCACCGCCGGCGTCGAGGTCACGCCGTCGACCAGCACGGGGATCGACAATGTGACGTTCTCCGGCAATGCCAGCGACGTCATCGTCAACGCGCTCAACACCACCATTAGCAACGTCAGCAGCACCGGCGCCACCGGGATTGCCTTCGATATCCGCAACGCAACCGGCACGACGACACTGGCCAACCTCAACGTCACCACGGCGGCGACCGGCACCGGCATCGTCTTCGGCGGTGGAACCGGGCCACAAGGCACGATCACTGGCACCAATGTCGATGTCACGGGCGGCGCCGGCGGTGGGATCACGGTTGCCGGCGGCAACGCCACCATCGGGTTCGATGCGGCAAGCTTTGTCGGCGTCCCCGGCACGTCGACCGGCACAGCGGTCACGATAACGGGCCGCAGTGGCGGCAGCTTCGGCTTTGCCGGGGCGGTCGTGGCGAATGGCACGGCGAGCGGCATCAGCGTTTCCGGCGCGACGGCGGCCAACACGGTCAGCTTCACCGGCGCGGTCGGTCTCGGCACGGTCTCGACGCTGACCGGCACCGCGGTCTCGATCAACAACAACGGTACGGCCTCGACTGTCAGCTTCGCCAACCTCGGTATCGTCACCAACGGCACCACCGGGTTCAGCGCCAGCGGCGGCGGCACCGTCAATGTCACCACCGGAACCGTGAGTTCCACGGCCGCACAGGCGGTCAACCTCAACGGTGTCGCCGCGGGCATCAATTTCACCGCGACCTCGTCGACCGGTGGCGCCAACAATGTCGGCCTCACCAATGTCACCGGCACGGTCGGCCTTGGCACCGGCGCGCTGAGCGGCGCGACGGGCACGTCGTTCAATGTCAGCGGCGGCAGCGCCACCGTCACCTATGCCGGCACGATCACCCAGGCCACCGCCAGCCAACGCATGATCGCGATCGCCAACACGACCGGCGGTGCGATCAATTTCACCACCGCCGTGGCGAACGGCCTCAACGACACCGCCGGCACTGGCATCCTGATCGACGGCGCGGCGGGCAGCGTCACCATCAACAATGCGAGCCTGACCGGAGCGCGCGGCATCACCATCCTCGGTGACGCTTTGAACAACGCGACCGGCACTTTCACCTTCAACAATGTCGCCATCCAGACCGCCGCCGGGGCTGCGAACCATGCCTTCGTCATCGACGGTGACCAAGGCCTGCCGCCCAACAACGATGTCAGCGCGGTCGTCAACCTGAGCAATGTCGACATCACCAACCCTGGCGGCAATGTCGTCAACATCCAGGGCATGAATGGCGGTTCGGTGACTTTCGACGCTGCCAGCACGATCACCCGGACCAACAATGGGCTGGGCATCCTCGCCACCAGCAACCTCAGCGGCACGATCACTTTCGGCGGCGCGACAAAGACGCTGACCACCGGCGGAAACAACGCCGTCAGTCTGACCAACAATGGCGGCACGGCGATCAACTTCACCAATGGCGGGCTGGCGATCAACACCACCAACGGCACCGGCTTCAACGCCACGAGTGGCGGGACGGTCTCCGTGACGGGCGCCGGCAATTCGATCAGCACGACGACGGGCGCCGCGCTAAATCTCGACACCGTCGTCGTCGCCGCCGGCGGCGTGAATTTCTCATCGACCAACAAGATACTGGCCGGCGGCACCAGCGCCGTCATCATGGACACAGTCACTGGCACCGGCACGGTCAGCCTCGGCACCGGCTCGCTCATCGGCGGCACCGGCGCCACGATCCGCATCGGCGACGGCGCCGGTGGCGTCAACAGCGGCGGCACGACGGGCTTCAGCTACGCCGGTACCATCACCAGCGGCACCGGCCGTGCGGTCGATATCCAGGACCGCGCCGCCGGCGCCGGCAACATCACGCTATCGGGCAATATCACGCACAATGTCAGCGGCCAGATCGGTATCGTGCTGGACGACAACGCCGCCGGAACGATCACCTTCTCGGGTACGTCGAAGTCAATCACTTCGACGACGAGCGCAGGCGTCACCCTGACCGACAACACCGGCGTGACGATCGACTTCACCAATGGCGGGCTGGTCATCGACACCACCAGCGGCATCGGCTTCAACGCCACCGGCGGCGGCACGGTGACGGTGCAAGGCACCGGCAACACGATCACGTCCACAACGGGCACGGCGCTCAATGTCGCCAACACGACGATCGGCGCGAGCGGGCTGACGTTCCAGAGCATCTCGGCGAATGGCGGCACCAACGGCATCGTGCTCAACACAACGGGTCTCGCCGCCGGCAATGGCGGGCTGACGGTCACCGGCACTGGCGTTACGGCAGGTTCCGGCGGCACAATCCAGAACACAGTGCAAGGCGCGCTGTTCACGTCGACGAAGAATCTGTCGCTTTCGAACATGAACTTCACCAATGCCAACAGCGGCAACGGCACGCTCAACAATGTCGACGGTCCGACATTCAACAGTGCGGCCCAGGCGGCGATCAACATGAGCGGCGTGGCGACGGCAGCGTTCGCCAATTTGAATTTGAACGGCGGCGTCCAGGTCGGCATCAACGGCCAGAACGTCTCGAACCTGACGATCGCCAACACCACTGTGACCGGCTTCGGCGATGCCGTCTTCGAAGGCGGCATGCGGTTCTATAATCTCACCGGCACGTCATCGATCACGAATTCCACATTCAGCTTCACCGCTGGCGCTGGCGGCGACAATCTGGTCGATATCCGCAACGATGCCGGGACAAGCCTGACGCTGAATATTGCCGGCAGCACGTTCAGCAACACAAAGCTTTCCGCAAACGGAGCGCAGGGTCTCAACTTTGAGGCCTTTGGCAGCGCCAACGCGACGCTCAACATCTCGAACAGCAATTTCGTCAGCCTCAAGACCTCCGGCGTCGAAGCTTTCGCCCGCGACACCTCGACGCTGAATGTCAACATCACCGACGGTGGCACGGCCAGCAACGGCAATACGTTCGATCCGCAAGGCGGCCTCGGCCGCGCCATCGGCCTCAACGCCGAGGACACCGCCCACCTGAATTTCAAGATACTCAACAACAAAAAAATCTATGGCAATGGCGGCCCGGTCATCAACGTCTTCGGCATCAACAATGCCGTCATCATGGGCCGCATCAACAACAATGCCGATATCCAGGGCGGCGGCGTCGGCTCGGCGGGCTCGCCGATCTACATCCATCCCGAAGACGCTTCGACCGGCGTTGTCGAAATCATCGGCAACACGATCACCAAGTCCGGCAACGATCCGGCGATCCTTGCCATAGCGCATGGCGACGGCGCCGGCCCGAGCGCCGACAACGGCTCGCTCGATCTGACGATCCGCAACAACAACATCACGCTTTCGGGCACCGGTTCGGCGGGCAACGGCGCAGTCGGCATCGACGTGCGTTCAGGAACTGCTAACGGCGAACTCTCATCCGTTTATCTGAACATCGCCAACAATGCAGTGACCCTGGCCCAGCCAGCCGACGACATTGCCTTCCTGACGCGCGAAGGCAGCAACACGTCGCATCTGTATTTCCAGAACTTTGCGGTCGGCGCGAACAATCAGGCGATTGCCACCTCCGTCTGGAATGCCGGCGGCAACACGCCGATAGGTTCGGTGTTCTCGTTCGACGCTGGCGGTGCGCTGGCTTACGCCGCGATCCCGGGTGGGCACAATGGTGGGCTTGTCCTTGTGCCGACTAACTAATTTCGATGGGGCATACTTACGAAGCGTTAGGTATATCCATCAGCAGTAGTGCGGCGTTAATTTTCTTGGAGATTTCTGTCGACTCACTAATGTAGCTTAAGGTCAGTACAAGTAGTTTTGGGAGAGGGCTTATGTCTGAACCGTTTTTGTCGGAAATCAGAATCATGTCGTTTGTGTTCGCGCCAAAAGGCTGGGCACTCTGCAACGGACAACTCCTGCCCATCAATCAGAACCAAGCGTTGTTTTCGCTGCTCGGCACTACCTTCGGCGGCGACGGCCGGGTGAATTTTGCGCTCCCCGACTATCGCGGACGCATGCCAATTCATGTCGGCGGCGGCCATACGCTGGGCGAACGCGGCGGCGAGCAGGCCCACACGCTGTCTATCGCGGAAATACCCATGCATATACACGGCGCCACCGCATCATCCGCCACCGGCGTGAGCAACCTTCCGGCTAACAACGTACTGGGCAACAGCACGCCGAACCTCCTTTATGGCCCGGTGCAAAACCTCGGTGCCATGGCTTCCGGCACCGTCACCGATATCGGCGGCAGTCAGGCGCATCTCAACATGCAGCCATTTCTGACGTTGAGCTTCTGCATTGCCCTGCAGGGCATTTTCCCGTCGCCGAATTGAGGAAACACGGTCATGGCACAGCCTTTTGTTGGTGAGGTCCGTATGTTTGCCGGCAATTTCGCACCGGCCGGCTGGATGTTTTGCGAAGGGCAGCTTCTGCCGATCTCCGAGAACGAGACGCTTTTCCAACTGATAGGCACCACCTATGGCGGGGATGGCGAGAGCACCTTCGCGCTGCCTGACCTGCGTGGCCGCCTTCCCATCCACCAGGGCAACGGGTTCATCCTGGCCGAGACGGGGGGCGTGGAGGAGCTCACGCTGACAATCCAGCAGATCCCGGCGCATACCCACGCCTTGCTAGCCTCAAACGACATCGCCAATCAGCCCAACCCCAGCCAAAGCGTCATCGGCAGGTCGGGTCAGGTCAACGCGTTCATCAACGGCGGTCCATCGGTGCCAATGAGCACCCAGTTTCTAGGCAGCCGCGGCGGCAGCCAGCCACACAGCAATTTCCAGCCCTATCTGTGCGTCGACTTCATCATCTCGCTGTTCGGCATATTCCCTTCGCCGACTTAAAGAGGACCGCCATGGCCGATCCGTTCGTTGCCGAAATCCGTATCTTTCCGTTCAATTTCGCACCCAAGGGCTGGGCTTGGTGCGACGGTCAATTGCTGCCGCTGTCGCAGAACACCGCACTTTTCTCGTTGCTCGGCACCACCTATGGCGGCAACGGCAAGTCCAACTTCGCCTTGCCCGATTTGCAAGGCCGCGCGCCGATGCACCCGGGGCAAGGGCCGGGCCTGTCGCTGCATGATCTCGGCGAAACCGGCGGTTCTGAAACCGTGCCTCTGCTGGAGTCCGAGATGCCGATGCATGCCCATTTCGTCCAGGCAGCTCCTTCGATCGTCAGCGGGGACAGCAACATCGCTCCCGGCAATGCGTTCGCCAAGTCGAGCCAGGGAAATGTATATGTCGCGCCAGGCAGCATGGTGTCGCTGTCGGACCAGACAATATCGCCTGCCGGCGGCGGCCTGCCGCACAACAATTTGCAGCCCTATCTCACCTGTTACTTCTGCATCGCGCTGCAAGGCGTTTTCCCACCAAGAGGCTGACACCGAGTCAACAGGGCAGGACCGATACAATGGCCAAGACAGCAGCACCAAAGTCCAAAGCGCCGACCTCCGCAGCCAAGAAGACGGCCGCGAGCGCCACGGCCACATCGCCGACAGCCCCCGTTTTCCAGAGCATGCCGGCCGGCGCGTCCTTCTTCGAATTGTCGCGGCTGATGGTCGTGGCGATCGATTCGGCGGCGGGGCGCTTGATCCAGAAGGCGCAGACCGCGCCCAACGGGTTGTGGCCCTCCGCCTGGTCGATCATCGCTCCCGGCGCCTGGGTGATCATGACCGCCGGCCTGACCAAGGACGGTCGGGTGGCGGTGGTCGCGCAGCCGTCGGGCACTACCAATCTGTCCTTCATCACCGAGGATGCCAACCAAGTCGGCCCGATCGACAAATGGAATGCGCCGATCGGCATCGGCACGCCGCCGGGCGCCACCAGCTATCAGAAGCTTTCGATGGCCAACGATGCCGACGGCCGCATCGAGGTCTTCCTGACCGACAATCAAGGCCGCATCTGGTGGATCTACCAGAATCCGGATCAGATCGTTCAGGTGCAGAAAACCATCACGCCGCCCGGCACAAAGACACCGATCGTCGTCACCGTCGATGTGCTCGCGCCGCCCGCTAAGCCGTGGAGCGACTGGATTCAGATTCCCGGCGGGTTGGTGGCAGTCACGGCGATACGCCAGGGTGGCGGCCGCATCGCGCTGTTCGGCATCAATTCGGGCCTGCATCTCTACCGTTGCCAGCAGGCGAAGGCTCAGGCGCTGAAAGCCGCCGACTGGACGGGATGGGTGCAGATCGACACGACCCAGACGGGTGGCTTCACCGAGATGGCGCCGGTGATCGGGCCGCTGGGCGCCACCAATCTGTTCGCCTTGACGCAGAGCGGGCAGGTCCTGCACACGCGCCAGCAGCCGGCGGGTTCGGATACATGGACGCAGTGGGCGACGCCCGGCTACTCCAGCGAGCACAAATATTCGCTCGCCGCCGGCATCCAGGGCGACGGCGACATAGTGCTGGTCGCCTCCGATCAGCAGCGTGTCCAGTTCAACGCGCAATGGGATGCCACCACCCAGAACTGGTCGGGATGGCGCGACTTCAACGTCGGGCAAGCCTCGGCACGGCTCTCGCTCGCCTACAATGCCGACGGCCGGCTCGCTTTGTTCAGCCTGGTCCTCATGCAGGACGGCACCAATGGGCTGTGGACGCTCAACCAGATGGGCATCGACAGCTCCGAATGGGAGTACGGCTGGACGTCGCTGACCGACAACAACCTCAAGCAGATTGTCGTGGTGCGCGACCTGACGCCGCCGGTCTGACGGTTGATTTCCGGCAGCGTGACAGAAGCGAAGCAGGCACGGCCCCGTCCAGTCTGGCCCCGGTCTGATAAGGCCGGGCTCGGTTTCCGTGCGGCGACAGCGGCCGACATGCCGTTCCTGTCGCGGCTCTACGCCTCGACGCGCATGGAAGAACTTGCCGTGACGTCCTGGACCGACGCGCAGAAGACGGCGTTGCTCGACATGCAGTTCCAGGCGCAGCACGCGCATTACCAAAAGCACTATCCCGAGGCCGACTGGCTGGTGGTGGAACGCGATAGCGAAGACGTCGGCCGGCTTTATATCGAGCGCTGGCCGAGCCAGCACCGCATCATCGACATTGCCTTCCTGCCGGATCATCGCCGCAAGGGCTATGGCAGGGCGCTGCTGCGCGACCTGATCGACGAGGCATGGTTAGCCGGCAAATCAGCCTCGATCCACGTCGAGAAGAACAATCCGGCCAGGCAGCTTTATGTCGCGCTGGGCTTCGCGGTGGTCGAGGACAAGGGCGTCTACGATTTGATGGCCTGTGCGCCGCCGGGAGGCTGGTATGTGACGGGCTGAAGGCATGCGGGGTTGCAGGATAAAAGATTGGTTCTGCCGCGATCCTTCACACCCCCCTCTGGCCTGCCGGCCATCTCCCCCGCAAAGGGGGAGATCGGCAGCTTCGGCGCCGAGTTCTTCCTGCTGCATTCGAGATTGGCGAAAGCGGCTGAGCGCTCAATCTCCCCCCTGTCCCGCCGACGTCAAAGTTCAGCGTCGCAGCGCAAGCGTCGCCTCAGAAAGCTAGCGACGCCTAATTGAACACCGCCTCATACAGCCGCCCCGCCGCATCGGCGGCGACTGGCACGATGAAGATCTCGTGGGTGCCGCTTGTGCCGGTGAAGAGATAAGTCGCCTGCGGCAGCGCGATTTCGCGCGGGCCCCTGAACAGCAGCGAGAAGCCGCCGCCCGGGCGCGGGCTGGCGGCGATGGGGTTGACCGCGCTCAGCTCGAGCGGGATCTGCTGGCCCCCGGCTTCGATGGTGAAGGTTTGTCCCTGTTCGAAATCCGATACCGACGCCATGCTAGCCTCAATTGTCCGCTGCCGGCGACCACTGTCACCGCTTCGCGGCAAGCTGTCCAGAGGACCCGCAGGCAGCCGGGCCCTGCCTCAAGACAATTCGCCACCGCAAACCCCAAAATACAGCGCCGCCTGTCCTTTTATGCGCGCAAGAGACGCTGTAGTACTTTGTTCGCGCGCGGGATTCTTTTCGATCCAAGATGAGCGCAAACAAGACCGGATCCCGGCTTCGGGACCTTTGGCGGCCGGATCGGCTTGCGGGAGACGGACAATGGCGGATGCAAAGACGGACTTAGCGGGCGATGCGATGCCGCTGTTCTATTCCAGGCCGGAGGCGCTCAACCCGGCGCGGCACGGCTCGCTTGGCCTGACCGCGCGCAGCGACTTCGGCTTCGCCCGCTCGGCGCACGCCATTCCGGTGGTGGCGTCGGAAATGCCGGCGGCGATGCGCTCCTACCCGATCGTCTTCATCGGTGCCGCCAAGGCGCCGGTGGTCATCACCGGCGTGCGCCAGGACGAGAACCTGTTCGTCGACGCCGACGGCAAATGGACCGGGCCGCACTACATCCCCGCCTATGTCCGCCGCCATCCCTTCATCCTGGCCGAAGACCCAAAGGCGCCCGGCCGGCTGACGCTTTGCGTCGACCGGGCCAGCGACCGTGTCGTCGACCAGCTGCTGGCGCCGTTCCGCGACGAGAAGATCGCGCCCTTCTTCAGCGACAGCGAGCCAACCGAGGCGACCAGGCAGGCACTCGCCTTCTGCAACCAGTTCCAGATCGATTTCAACGCCACCCGAGCGATGATCGAAAGGATCGACGCGCATGGCCTGTTCGCGCCCCGCCAGAGCAAGGTGACGCTGGAGGGCGGCGAGGTGCTCAACCTCACCGATTTCCAGGTGATCGACGAGCCGGCCTTCAACAAGCTGAGCGACGAGGCGTTTCTCGACCTGCGCAAATCCGGCGCGCTCGGCCTGCTCTACTGCCACCTCGCCTCGACCAACAGCTGGACCTCGCTGGTGCACCAGGCGTCATTGCGGAAGGCGGGGCTGCCGGCGGGCTGATTTCATCGCCTTCTCCTCGCGCCGCAAGTGCGTCGAGGTGCATGTTGCTTTTGGCACGTTCAGGGTTGGCTCTCACGTATGCGCCAAAGTCGAACGGCCTTCTGGGAGGCGAAGTTCGTCCGCAACAAGGAGCGAGATGAATGATTTGAGGAGGCAGCTGCGGAAGCCGCATGATCAAGCAGACGCTCGACCCACAAAAACATCATGAACCCCGGCAAGATTTTGCCGGCGTGAGGACAGAGCCGCTGATACCGATATGACTTGTGACTTTGCGGTTAGTCACAGCGTATTTCTTGGAAGTGACTAGGTGGAGAATACAGCGATAGTTCCATCCTCAGGGCCACTTATTACGATTTCCTTGAAGTAAATATTCTTGACTTGAACATAGTATTCCCCAGACGAGGCGCCGGAGTCCGCTTTAACCGCGAAGTTTATTGTAGACGTATCCACGATTGTTACGTCGTTTTGGTATACTGTTAGTTCTGTCGCGATGTCTAAAGTATCAGCATAGATAAAGTCAATTACCAGGCATTTTTCATCGTTAAACCAACCACGGTCCGGGGACACCGTCACACTGACCGTAACCGGATCTCCGCCTCTTACAGCATTCCCTTCAGGTGTATCGACACGCACTATATCTACTCTTGCCATGGTCCATCTCCTTCGGCATTCTCAATTAACGATCGGAAACGCTAGTCCAAATCGCCGCGCCCGCCGCGGTTCATGGCGCCACCGGACCGCCCCATCGCACCGCCGGACCTGCCCATGGCGCCGCCGGATCGCCCCATTGCTCCACCCGATCGACCAAACGAACGCGGGTCCAGCTCGGCACTCAACAGGACATCCTCGAGCGTTCCGGTGTCGAGTTCCAGCCGCATTGTCAGGTCACTCTTGTCGTAGACCCAGACCAGCATTCCGCGTGCAAACGAGCCTATCTGCGATGATAATCCGGTATAGGCAGGGTCGCTCGGACCGCGGCTCATGACCTTGAGATCGGTGTCCGCCGGGGCTGGATAATCAACCGCGGTGCCAGGCCCATGAACGAGAAGTATGGTCGGTCGGGCCAGCTCGTAGAACTGCGCCTCGAAGGTGAACGCATATATCCTTGCCAGCAGGCTACCGGAGGCGTCGATCTGGTTCTGCAGGAATCTGTTGTTGCCAGGCCTTGGGGGACGTCCCCCATCGATCCTCTTCTTGAGCTTCAAATCCTCAAGAACTCTACCGAACAAATGGATGGCCGAGGTATTTAAAATGGTTTCAGGTATCATGGATCACCCCATTTTCTGCATGTCGATCAAAGCTCGGCGCCACTTCTGGACATCCAATATTTCTCGAAATAGCTCATGCCCGGCAGACGCGCCTGGTCCCGTGGGCGAGCGATTCGGCCCTCATGAACATGGCTCTTTCGGTTTGGCTTCGTCAGGCGAGGCCCGGCGCGGTAGCGAAAAATCCCTCTCCGGTCGAAATCCCGGAAGATGATCCTTGATAGTTCTCCTCCGGTCACACTGTCATCGACCGCGAGCATCGTTCTCGCCACGTCACCGTAGTCCAGGAAATCCGGGGCGAGAGCCCACAGCGTCTCGGCGAGATAGGTACCCACGATATCGCGCGCGTCGAGCAGCGCTTCGACAAACCCTTCTGGATTGCGGGCGAAATCGCGGTCAAAGACTTCCTGGAGCAGCAGCTCGGCAGCTGGGTCGATCTCGGCGAGGTCCGCAAGATTTTCGGCCTCCGGCGAGATCAGTCCTCGAGCCACCAAGCTCTCGTGAAAGACATCGACCAGAATGTCGAAGACGGCGCCCGTCAGAGGTTGTGACAAGGCATGCTCGTCGGTCCAGCCGTCCGCGAAATCGGCCATCGTCAGTTTGTTGTTGGCCTCGCGTATCTGGCGGTGCGGCGAAAATTCCGAGAAGCGAGAGAGTTGGTTGGCGATGTAGAGATTCCCACGCGTCACCGTCAGAACATTTTCGATCACGGAGGGAAAATGCATGGCCGCGATCAACGAAACGCAATCGGAAAAGGCCTCCTGAAAACCCAGATATTCGGGGAACTCGGCTCCCGGGTTCGGTATGCCGAGGACGCCATAGACGAACGCATGGCCAACCTCGTGCGCGATAACATCGAAGTCGAGACTGAAGGGCAGCGCGCGCCCGTCTTTCGCGAATTGGCTGCCGAGCTCGAGGAAGCCATAGCCGTATTGGGCGTTATCCCAACCCGGCAGGATCGAGATTTCCAAACGGTCGTAGTGATCGCGGAAATGCCAGATGAGCGGTTGGCCAATGTAACGCTCCCAAACGTCGAGCGTGAAGCGCACGCAACCGAACGCGTGCGCTGCTTCGAAGCCGGGCGTCGAGGGCTGATAGTGATCGAAATTGCCTTCCTCGTCGGGAACGGCCGGATCGAGGATCGCTTGCGTCCAGGGCGGCAGGGAGATGAAGGGCGTGCCCAACGGGCCGTGATTGACGCCATAGGGCCGGGTCTTGTCGACTGGCTCGACGACATACATACTATCGTCGGAGGGGCCAGGTCCGACGCTGCCTGCCGGGGAAGAAACCGTAATGATCTCAGGGCTTGACATAGGGTCTTCAAACGGAGGCTGAACGAACAGCCTGAACCGGGTACCCATTCCCCACCTCTCGGTTATATTAGTAACATAACATCATATCTGTAGGATGGCGAGGGCGTTGGTTTGTCCGGTAAATCTTCCTGAAGCCCGGTTCTTGATTGTCGGCAATAAAATTGCCTTAAGAACAATGCGTATCGCTACTGCAGGAGCTGGAGCAACTTCTGGTAGCGAGGATGGCTGCGAACAGCGGCGAAATCGGAATCGTTCTTGAACCAGAGTCTCATCTCGGCGCCAGCCTGCGGCAGCCACGCTTCCAAAAGGTCGATCGAGCGTTCGAACTCCCCCAACAACGCATAGGTACAAGCTGCGTTGTATTGGACGTTGATATCGCTTGGGTCGATCGCCAGAGACCGGTCAAGCCACTTCGCCGCCCTGTCGCGTTCACCAAGGAAGGCCAGCACGATCGCCCCCAGGCAGGCACAATTGGCGTTCTCGGGATGCAGACGGAGTTCCTCTTCAGCTCTCTCCAATGCGATCCGCGCATAAAGCTCCGCGTCGTTCTGTTGGCCGAGAGTGCGGAAGACGTTCACCAGCATGACCGGTGCGCCGTAGTCGGTCGGTTTGATCTCCATCGCGCGCATGAAGTACGTCGCGGCGAGTTCGAACTGGCCGCCGGTCACACAGAACTCGGCATAGTAGCGGTTGGCCTCGTGGCAATTGGGGTCGAGCGTGAGAGCCTGTTCGAACGCCGACGCGGCCTCGGAACGGCGATCGGCGAGGGATAGGGCAAAGCCCCTGGCTGAATGCGCCTCGGCCAAATTCGCGTCTAGAGCCAGGGCCTTATCGGCGGTCGCGAGAATGTCGTCCACTTGGATCGGTGAGCCGTAGATCGACTGAAGGCGTACGTCGCAGACCGCCAAGCCTGCATAGGCGCGGGCATATCCCGGATCGAGCTCGATGGCCCTGATATAACTTTGTCTGGCCATCAGGTGGTTCGCTCTGGTCGCGATGTGGCTGTAATCGCGCCCTCGAAGATAATGCGTATAGGCTTCCACATCGTCCGTCGGCGCCTGCTCAATCGCCTTTTTCTCCTCGGGCAGGAGCCTGACCCTGAGCTGCGCCACGACCGCCTTGGCGATTTCGTCCTGCACGGCGAAAATGTCGGTGAGGTCGCGGTCATAGCGGGCAGCCCAGACGTGTCCGTCCGTGGCGCCCTCGATCAGCTCGGCATTGATCCTGACCCGGTTTCCCGCCTTGCGGACGCTGCCCTCAACAATGTAGCCGACGCCAAGCTCCCTGGCGATGCGTTCCATCTTGTCGGTCCTGCCCTTGAAGGCGAAGACCGTATTGCGGCTGAGCACGAACAGGCCGGAGACGTTCGAGAGGTCGGTTATGATGTCTTCCGTGATGCCGTCGCTGAAATACTGCTGGTCGGGATCATTGCTCAGATTGGCGAAGGGTAGGATCGCCACCGTCGGCTTGTCGGACCGCACTAGCGTCTGGACGCTCCCAGCCGCAATATGCGTCTCGACATGCGGGACGCCCTGGTCCCAGTTGGCGAAATAGACGTGCACCGGCTGCGCAATGTTCTTGACGGTCCTGGCGCCCTGATCGGCGAAGTCGACGCCCAGCTTGTTGCCGACCTCATGGCGCACCGCTTCCGAGCAGGCGATGCCGCCGGGTATCGCGAGGCCTTGCAGCCGCACCGCAAGATTGACGCCGTCGCCGTGGAAATCATCACCGTCGACGATGATGTCGCCAAGGTTGATGCCCATGCGAAACTTGAAATGCCGGTTCTCGGGGATGCCGGCATTCCGCTCGGACATGCCGCGTTGGATCTCGACCGCGCAGCGCGCCGCATTGATTACGCTGCCGAACTCCACCAGGAAGCCGTCACCCATCACCTTAAAGATGCGCCCACCGTGCTTGGTGACGGTCGGATCGAAGAACTCCCGTCGATGCTGCCGAAGGAGATTGAGCGTGTGCTCTTCGTCGACCTCCATAAGACGGCTATAGCCGACCACGTCTGCCGCCAGGATCGCCGCCAGCCGACGCTCAACATGCTCCTCTGACATGTCGCCTCCTGAAATCGCAGACAATGGTTCTGCCTGATTTAGTTCTATCTGATTTACCTGGTCGGTGCCAACGCCGCTGGAATGGTCGCTCGCGCCGGTCCTGATACGGCTGCCAAACCAGGCGGCGCAGCACTAGTCGCAGCCTAAGCGATTCGGCCGTGCGGTCGACGTCGTACACGGGAATAGGAATCGGCACCGAGGCGACCAGGCAGGCGCTCACCTCTGCAACCAGTTTCAGATCGATTTCAATGCCACGAGATTGATGATCGAAAGGATCGACACGCACGGCCTGTTTTCGCCATGCCAGAGCAAGGTGACGCTGGAAGGTAGCAAAGTGTTCAACCTCACCGATTTCCAGGTGATCGACGAGCCGGTCTTCAACAAACTCAGCGACGAGGCGTTTCTCGACCTGCGCAAATCCGGCACGCTCGGCATGCTCTATTGCCACCTCGCCTCGACCAACAGCTGGACCTCGCTGGTGCATCAGGCATCGCTGCGGAAGGCGGACGGTACGAAGAGCGCCTGGCGCGGCTACGACCGGCCCGCGAGAAAAGCTTGCGCCGATTGGCGCGACCTTCATGAAATCCAGGCCCAGGCGGGCTAGGCTGCCGCCCTCCTGTCGTGCCGCCCTTCCCTGATTTCCTCGGCGAGCTTGCCGCAGAACGCGTCGAGATCGCCTGGGTTGCGACTGGTGACAAGCCCCTGGTCGGTGACCACCGCGCTGTCCTCCCAGACACCACCGGCATTGATCAGGTCGGTCTTGATCGATTTGTAGGACGTGACCCGGCGGCCCTTCACAATTCCGGTCTCGACGAGAAGCCAGGGCGCATGGCAGATCGCGCCGACGACCTTGTTGGCCGACCAGAACGATTTGATGAAATTGAGGGCTTTCGGCTCGATCCGCAGCAGATCGGGATTGATGACGCCGCCGGGCAGCACGATCGCGTCGTAGTCATCCGCCCGCGTCTCATCCAAAATCTTGTCGACGGGAACTTCGCGGCCCCAATCCTTGTGGTCCCAGCCCCTGATCTTGCCGCTCGCGAGCGACACGACATCGACCTCGGCGCTCGCTTCGCGCAATTTCTTGAGCGGCACCTCAAGTTCGGCCTGTTCAAAGCCATTTGTCGCAAGGATAGCGACGCGCTTGCCGGAAATGTCCTGCATGGTTTTCTCCATCATTGGGTTGACGGTGGGCTAACGAGACCCAGCGGGAAGCGTTCCTTGCTGTAATTTTATGTGATTTCTGGGGGAGGACGAGGAAGTTTCGGCCAAGCAGCTCGGCCAGCGTCGGCCCCAAAAACGAAAAAGCCGCGGCGTCCGCGGCTTTTCGATGCTTGATTTCCCTGGAGGAAACTGGAGCGGGTGAAGCGATTCGAACGCTCGACCCCAACCTTGGCAAGGTTGTGCTCTACCCCTGAGCTACACCCGCTCGCACGGCGTCTTGGCCGCAAGCCGGGCCTATATGGCTGAAGAGCGCGGCGATTGCAACAGGGAAATCGCAGGCTTTTTTGCAACGCGGCAAGCGATGCCGGCAAGCCGCCGGCACTGCGCGGCGGGCATGCGGGTGGCGGGCGGCGGCGGCGCCACCGCGAAGGGCGGTGCCGCTCACCGTGATGTCGCATGACGGCCTTGTGTCGGCCGCCCCATTGGCCGTAAACGGCATGGGCTGACCAACGGGACGAAGACAAACCGATGCCGAAGACCGAAGCCGACCTGATGGCCTTTTTTGCCGAACTCGGGATCATCACGTCGACGAAACGCCATCCGCCTCTCTACACGGTCGCCGATTCGCAGGCGCTGCGTGGCGAAATAGAGGGCGGGCACACGAAAAACCTGTTCCTGAAGGACAAGAAGGACAATTTCTTCCTCGTCACCGTCGGCGAGGATGCGGTTGTCGACCTGAAGCAGATCCACCAGGTGATCGGCGCCGCCAGCCGTGTCTCCTTCGGCAAACCGGAGATGCTTATGGAGCTACTTGGCGTCACGCCGGGCGCCGTCACGGTCTTTGGCGTCATCAACGACACGGCAAACAGGGTTAAGCTCGTGCTCGACAAGGATTTGATGGAGCATGCGGTGATCAACGGGCATCCGCTGACCAATGAGGCGACGACATCGATCGCCGCAGTGGACCTGATCAGATTCGTCGAGGCAACCGGGCACGATGCTGCTATCTTGAAAGTCTCCGCGTGATCGCCACATGGAAGGCTTGAAACCGACGGTCTGAAGGATATGGCGCCGGCTGCCAGCCGGCCGCGCTACGGAAGGTTAAAGAGATGAGCGACAACAATCCGTTTGGCGGCCCCTTCGGCGGCAATGGCGGCCAGTACACCACATCGGTGCAGTATGGTGGAACCGCGCCGGCGCCGGCGAAGGTCGCGCTTGGCGATGCGCCCACTGCCCCTGCCAATGTCATCAAGGACACGACGACCGCCGCCTTTGCCGCCGACGTCATCCAGGAATCGCGCCGCCAGCCGGTGCTGGTCGATTTCTGGGCGCCCTGGTGCGGGCCCTGCAAGCAGTTGACGCCGCAGCTGGAGAAGGCGGTCAAGGCCGCCGGCGGCAAGGTCAAGCTGGTCAAGATGAACATCGACGACCATCCCTCGATCGCCGGCCAGCTCGGCATCCAGTCGATTCCCGCGGTTATTGCCTTCAAGGACGGCCAGCCGGTCGACGGCTTCATGGGTGCGATCCCGGAGAGCCAGATCGCCGAATTCATCACCAAGGTCGGCGGCAAGGGCGATGGCGCGCCGCCGGTGGCCGAGGCGCTGACCGCGGCTGCGGAAGCGCGCGACGCCGGCGACATGCAGACCGCTGCCGACATCTATGATGCCATCCTGGCGCAGGCGCCGGAGACCGTCGAGGCGATCGGCGGCCTGGGCGAGCTGCTGTTCGAGGCTGGCGACGTGCAAGGCGCCGAGGCACTTTTGGCAACGGCGCCGGAAGCCAAGAAGGATGCGCCGCCGCTGGCCGCCCTGCGTGCCAAGATGGCGGTTGCCGCGCAAGCGGCGGCCCTTGGCAATCCGGCCGAGTTCGAGCGCCGCCTGGCGGAGAATCCCGCGGATCATCAGGCGCGTTTCGATCTGGCCATGATTCAGAACGCCAACGGTGACCGCACCGCGGCGGCCGACAATCTGCTGGCCATCATCAAGGCCGACCGGACCTGGAACGAGGACGGCGCCAGGACGCAATTGCTGC
Organism: Mesorhizobium sp. M0496; assembly: GCF_040321205.1. Lineage (NCBI taxonomy): Bacteria > Pseudomonadati > Pseudomonadota > Alphaproteobacteria > Hyphomicrobiales > Phyllobacteriaceae > Mesorhizobium > Mesorhizobium sp. M0496. Next base: position 46,221 of record NZ_JAMYRC010000021.1, read on the forward strand.
AACTGTTCGAGGCCTGGGGCATGACCGACGAGGCGACGCTTGCGGCGCGGCGCAAATTGTCGGCGCTGCTGTTTTCCTGACCTTGCGGTTGTTTTGCCGCACGGGCTTGGCGTCGGCGATCACCGCGCCAGATTAAAGCATATCGCCCAGAAGTGTTCCCGGTTTTGGGAGAACGATATGCGTTAAAACAAAGAGATAGAGCGATTCAGCGTTTTCGTGAAACGGTGGACGCCCTAGGGCGGGGAATTGACGCGCTCCTTGATGGCGCGATCGGAGGAATGAGGTGCAAGCGGGAAACGCGCATTACCGGCTCGCCAAGCATTTGCCGTCGACGATCCCGATCTTTCCGCTCGAGGGTGCGCTTTTGCTGCCGGGAGGCCGTATGCCGCTCAACATCTTCGAGCCGCGCTACCTGCAGATGGTGGACGAGGCCATCACCGGCTCGCGGCTCATCGGCGTCATCCAGCCCAGTCTCGACGGCGCCTTGCGCGACGACGGCGAGCCGGAACTCTGCAATGTCGGCTGCGCCGGGCGCATCATCGCCTTTTCCGAGACCGGCGACGGCCGCTATCTGATTTCGCTGCAAGGCGTGTGCCGGTTCCGCATTACCCGCGAACTGACGGTCAAGACGCCGTTTCGGCAGGCCAAGCTGGCGCCCTTCCTCGCCGATCTCGATGAGGATCAGGCGGCCAACGAGATCGACCGGCCATCGCTGCTCAAGGCATTTCGCGCCTATCTGCAGGCCAACGACCTGGAGGCCGACTGGGAAAGCGTCAGCCGGGCGGAAAATGCCATGCTGGTCAATGCGCTGTCGATGATGGCGCCCTACGGGCCAGCCGAGAAACAGGCGCTGCTCGAAGCGGCCGACCTGAAGACGCGGGCCGAAACGCTGATTGCCATCACCGAAATGGCGCTGGCGCGCGAGAATGAGGATTTTGGGTCGAGTCTGCAGTAAGATGTGCCGATATTCAGGTGAGGGCCGGCTGCAAATGGCCCGGCCTGAGCTGAATCTCAACACATCTTAGGCCCGCAACTGGCTGGAAGAGAATCTTATGGCGGCGGTTGGACGTGACGGGAAGAAGGTCAATGTCGACCCCAAGCTGCTGGAACTGCTGGCCTGCCCGCTGACCAAGGGGCCGCTGACATGGGATCCGGAGCGCGGTGAGCTGGTCTCGCGGGTCGCCAAGCTCGCTTATCCGGTGCGCGACGGTATCCCGATCATGCTGCCCTCGGAAGCGCGGACGCTGTCCGTGGAGGATGTGCTGGCCCCGCCGCCGCCTCGCCTGAGCGGGCCTTCGTGAATTCGAGCGCGCTGGGGCGCAGAAATTGCCGTGGCTAGCGGGACAGCACCCCCCTCTGGCCTGCCGGCCATCTCCCCCGCAAGGGGGGAGATTGGATGTCGCATCGGCCTTCACCAATCTCCAACGTCTGAAGGCTGGCGGCACGCACGAACTGCCAATCTCCCCCCTTGCGGGGGAGATGGCCGGCAGGCCAGAGGGGGGTGCTGTCCCGCTGACATCGAAGTTTTTTGCCACTACTGAAAATTGCGCCCCTTGGGCATGACTTGTTCCGCCTCTCCCGATAATGCCGCGAGATCCTGTCGGATCGGTGCGCTCCGGATTGTGGATCGACTGTCGCGATCCGGACTTTTGGCAGTGCGTTCCTGAGGAGCGGCGACCGCCGATCCAGCCTCGCTGACTTTCTCCAGAAGCACGGTCAGCCAAGGCGTCAGGTCCTCGACCTTTTCTGCAACGATGTGGACCACACCCGATTCCGACTGCAATTTCCCGGTGACCCGAACGAACCGAGCGCCCATGACGATCGGCCGGTAACGGTCGAAGGTTCTTTGCCAGAAAATGACGTTGGCCACCGCCTTGTCGTCTTCCAGCGTCAGGAAGGTCGCGTTGCCCTTGCCGGGGCGCTGCCGTACCAGCACAAGCCCGGCGACGGAGACCCGTCTGCCGTCGCGCACGTTGGGAAGGTTCGCATTGGGCGTGACGCCGGCGCGGTCGAGCCGCTCGCGCAGGAAGGCGACCGGATGCGCCTTCAGCGACAGGCCGAGCGAGCGGTAGTCGTGGATGACATGCTCGCCGAGCGGCATTTTCGGTAGCTTCGTCTCGGGCTCCAGCTCGCGCAGGCGGAGCGCCGGTTGGTCGAACAGCGGCAGCCTTTCGGCGGCGCTCTTGCCGTCGAGCGCGCGCACCGCCCACAAGGCTTCGCGACGATCAAGACCAAGCGAACGGAAGGCATCGGCTTGCGCCAGCCTCTCGATCTCGTCGACATCGAGACCGGAGCGCAGCCAGACGTCCCTGACGGACATATAGCCGTCGCCGCGCCGGTCGACGAACAGATCCATGCGCTCCTTGGACAGGCCCTTGATCTGCCTGAAGCCGAGCCGCAGTGCATGATCCGTCTCGATGACGCCGCGCATCTCGGCATGGCGCGCGAGGATGCGGGCCGGATCGAAAGGCGCTTTCTCCAGCGTGCAGTCCCAGACCGAGAAATTGACGTCGACGTCGCGAATGTCGACGCCATGGTCGCGCGCGTCGCGCACCAGCTGGGCCGGCTGGTAAAATCCCATCGGCTGCGAATTCAGGATCGCGGCGCAGAACACGTCGGGATAGAAGGTCTTGAACCAGCAGGAGGCATAGACCAGCAGCGCGAAGGAGGCGGCGTGGCTTTCGGGAAAGCCGTATTCGCCAAAGCCCTCGATCTGCTTGAAGCAGCGCTCGGCGAAGTCCTTGGTGTATCCCTTGCCAACCATGCCGTCGATCATACGCCGGCGATAATTGCCGATCGTGCCGGTGCGTTTGAAGGTGGCCATGGCGCGGCGCAGTTCATCGGCCTCGCCCGGCCGGAAACCGCCGGCGACGATGGCGATTTTCATCGCCTGTTCCTGGAACAGCGGTACGCCCAGCGTCTTGCCGAGAATCTCCTTCAATTCCGCCTTCTGATACTCGGCCTTCTCCTTGCCCTGTCGACGGCGCAGATAGGGGTGGACCATGTCGCCCTGGATCGGGCCCGGCCGGACGATCGCCACCTCGATGACGAGGTCGTAGAATTCGCGTGGCCGGAGACGCGGCAGCATCGACATCTGGGCGCGGGATTCAATCTGGAAGACGCCGAGCGTGTCGGCGCGGCAGATCATGTCGTAGACATTTCTATCCTCGGGCGGCAACGTGGCCAGCACATAGGGCCGGCCATATTTATCCCGTGCATTGGGATAGTGCTCCTCCAGCAAGGTGAAGGCGCGTTTCAGGCAGGTCAGCATGCCAAGCGCCAGCACGTCCACTTTCAGGATCTTCACCGCGTCGAGATCGTCCTTGTCCCATTCGACCATCTTGCGCTCGTCCATCGCCGTCTTGACGATGGGCACGATCTCGTCGAGCCGGTCCCTGGTGATGACGAAGCCGCCGACATGCTGCGACAGGTGGCGGGGAAAACCCATGATCTCGTTGGCGCGTTCCAATACATGCTGCGACACCGGATCGGTGCGGTCGAGGCCGCCGGCGCGAGCTTCCTTCTCGCCGAGTTCCGAGGTCGACCAGCCCCAGATCGAACCGGACAATGACCCCCTGACATCCTCCGACAGGCCCATTGCCTTGGAGACTTCGCGCAGCGCCGAACGGCCGCGGTAGCTGATGACGGCGGCGGCCAGTGCGGTGCGCTTGGTGCTGTACTTCGTATAGATGTACTGCATCACCTCTTCGCGTCGCTCATGCTCGAAATCGACATCGATATCCGGCGGCTCGTTCCTCTCCTCGGAGATGAAGCGCTCGAAAAGCGTGTCGATCCTGTCCGGCCCGACTTCGGTGATGCCGATGCAGAAGCAGACGATCGAATTGGCGGCCGAGCCGCGCCCCTGGCAGAGAATGTCCTGGCTGCGGGCAAACTTGACGATGTCGTAGACGGTCAGGAAATAGCGGGCGTAGTTGAGGCGCTCGATCAGAGCGAGCTCTTCCGCGATGCGCTTGGTCACCGAAGCGGGCACACCTGCGGGATAACGCTCGGCAGCCCCCTCTCGCGCCAGCCTTTCCAGCTCGGCCTGCGGCCCGAGACCCGATTCCGTCGGCTCGTCGGGGTAATTGTACTGGAGGTCGCTCAACGAAAAAGTCAGCTCCTGCGCAAACCGCAAGGTCTCGGCCAGCGCCTGCGGATGCCTGCGGAACAGGCGCGCCATCTCCATTGGCGGCTTCAGATGGCGCTCGGCATTGGCGGCCAGTTGCAGCCCGACCTCGGCGACGGGTGTGTTGAGGCGGATCGCGGTCAGCACGTCCTGCAGCGGGCGCCGTTCGGCCGTGTGGTAGAGAACGTCGTTGGTCGCCATCAGCGGGATGCCGGCACTCTCGGCAAACGCCGCCACCTGCTCGATCCGGAAACGGTCATTGCCGGCATAGTCAGGCGAAACGCCAAGCCGCAGGTTCCGACCGAAACGATGCTTGAGGTCTCGAAGCAAGGCGAGACTGTTTTGCGCCCCCGCCGACAGATCGGGCAGGGCCGCCAGCGACAGGAGGTCGCCCCATTCGAGCAGGTCGTCGCGCTGGAGAAGGGTGGCGCCTTTTTCGTTCTCCTCGCGCAGATTGGCCTGGGTCAGCATGCGGCACAGATGCCCCCAGCCCTTGCGATCCCTGGGATAGGCGAGAATGTCCGGCGTACCGTCGCCGAAAACCAGCCGGCAGCCTGGATGGTAGGAAAGCTTTTCCACCTTGGCCTGCTGCCAGGCACGCACCACGCCGGCCACCGTGTTGCGGTCGGCAAGCCCGATCGCGGAGAAGCCGAGAAGCTTGGCGGCGACCACCAGCTCCTCCGGCTTGGAGGCGCCGCGCAGGAAGGAGAAATTCGACTGGATGCCGAACTCGGCATAGGGGATGACGGTCAGCGCGTTCATGCGAAGACACCATGCAGGAACCAGCGCGGCGGCACCTGCGAGGCGCCGCCGTAAAGGCCTTGCCTATAGAGCCAGTAGCGGCGTCCGTCGGCATCCTCGATACGGAAATAGTCGCGCGTCGATGCCGCCTCGTCGCTCGGCGCCTCGCGCCACCATTCCGCCGCGATGCGTTCCGGCCCCTCGGCCCGCGTCACCCGGTAGAGTGCGCGGCGCCAGCGGAAGTTCAGCGGCGGTCCTTCCGGCATTTCGGTGGCCGGCACGTCGATGGGTTCGGGCGAGCGGAACAGCCGGATCGGCCGTTCCGGCGGAAAGATAGTCATCGGCGCTTGCAGCCTGTCCGGCCTTTTCGGCGGCGTGGTCCGGCGCGGGGCTTCAGTGAAGGGGATCGTGGCGACGGCGCGCTCCGGCAGATGGCTCTCGACGGCAACCGGTTGCAGGACCGCGCTTTCGCCGAGCCGGGCACGGATGCGGTCGGCGAACAGCGCGATATCGGCGCCGTCGTCTATCACCTCGCCGGCAAGATCGGCCTGCTGCATGTCGAAAGCGGCTGATGTCAGCACCGAGAGCCGCACCAGATCGAAGCCGTAGCCGGCATCGATATCCTGTTCGAGCGCAGCCAGTCGCTCATGGAACAATTTCTGGATCAGTCGGGGTTCGCGCAGCGGCCGCGAGGTGCCGAGAGCGATGCGGCTAACGGCGCCATCGACCCGGAAGAGCAGCAGCGCCAGTGTCCTGGCGCCCTCGCCGCGACGCTCGAGATCGGTCTTCAAGGTCGCCGCCAGCATGCCAACCAGCCGTTCGATGTCCTCGGTCAAGGTGACGGGCTCGGCCAGATGGCGTTCGACCGAAAGCGGCGCGACGGGAAGGCGCGGCGACACCGCCTCGTCGAGGCGGCCAAGCGCCTGGTCGAGGCGCAGGAGCAGCAGGGCGCCGAAGCGGCGGGCGAGCGGCGCGCGCGGTGCCGCCATGACGGCGCCCGCCGTGCGCAGGCCGACGCTTTCCAGGCTGGCGCGGGTTGCCGGCTCGATGCGCAGTGCGGCCAGCGGCAGGGGTGCCAGCAGCGCTTCCTCCTCGCCGCCATCGACGATGCGGTCACCGGCAAACCGTGCCGCTGCCCAGGCTGCTCCCGGTGTCGCGGCAAGCCCGGCGCGGACGTCGAAACCCTGATGGAAAAAGCGCGACAGGATGTCGTCGAGCATGGCGCGTTCGCCGCCGAACAGGTGGGTGCAGCCGGTGACGTCGAGAAACAGGCCGTCTGCCCCGTCCAGCGCCACCAGCGGTGTGTAGCGGTCGCACCAGTCGGCAAGACCTTCGAGCAGACGCCGGTCGGCCTCCGGATCGGCCTCGACGATGTCGATCGACGGATGCATGGCGCGCGCATCGGCAATGCCCATGTCGCGCTTCAGGTGCAATGCTTCAGCCCGCTCGTCGAGGGCCGAGATGCGCTGCGCGTTGCGGTCGCGATGGCTGATCACGAGCGGTGGGTGAGATGGCGGCAGGTGATCCGACGGCCGGGAACGCCAGGACCGCCCCAGACGCTGCCGCAGGATCCTTTCCACGGCCAGATAGGGAAACCACAGGGACAGGATTCTTTGCCCGCTCTCTTTCCTCGCCCCTTCCTTCGTCGCTCGTTCTTTCGTCGAATGCGCGTTCATCGGGGTTCCACTCCAGTGTGAATTGTCCAGGCAAGGCCGTGCGGCTCTTGCCGATGGTGAGGGTGAAGGCCGGGTGGCCGATCGAGCCGGCGAGCGGCCCGGCGATGGTGTCGCGCGGTACCGCCGGCGCCGACGAGACGATGAGCCGGACGGGGGCCGCCGTCGGCTCGGGCTCGGCCGCCTGCCGCAGCAGGAACACCGGCCGGCCTGCACCTTGAGCCCGCGCATGCAGCCGGCGCGTCGCGGTCAGGTCCAGCCGCCGCGGATTGCCGCGAATTTCCAAGATGACGGCGGCGAGTGCCGTCATCCGGGCAGCCTCCTCGGCGACCCACAGCGCATCGACAAGTCGGGGCGCCTCGGAAAACAGCAATTGTTCCGGCTGGATGCCGAACGAGGCATGAAGCCCCCTGGCGTAGGGAAAGCCGGCTTCGCGGAAGATTTCCGTGGTGCCGATCCACAGCACCGGCAGCTCTGGCGTCCGCTTGAGGATCAGGCTGGTGAGCGACAGAGCGAAGCCGGCGACAGCCCCGGCATCGCGGGTTTGCGTGCCATGGATTTCGCTCAAGGCTGCCTTCGGCAGGCCGCCGCTCAAAGCGGCATCGAGCCGCCCGACGCCGATGGGCAGGTACGCATCCGGCAAAGCCGCGGCAACGCCACGGCGGACGATTGTGAGATCGGTATTGGGCGTGACACCCGTGCTGGCGTCAGCATCAGGGGTCGCTGCGGCCGGCGCCTGCAGGCGCTCCGGCAGCGTTCCCTCGATTTTCGCGATCTGGCGGCGCAGGGCAAAAACAGTTTCCCGCGCCACGGCGGTCATCGCCATGACGGTCAGCTTCCACTCACAATTGTTCCTGTTATGTTCTTATAGATTCCAGAGAGCCTCCCAAGAGTCAAGCTGAGTCATGGGGAATTTATTCCTGTCGTGTGGGTTTGTCCGAGGCGTGCGGCCGCCAGTCATTTGCCGAGTCCTGCGCGAAAGCCTATATGCCCGGGATCAAAGGACAAAGCATGGCTCGCATCTACAAGACCCGCACCTGGCACGACGAACTCTCGCCCTCGATGGACGAAATGGAGTTCCTGGCGCTGGAGGCCTATGCCCATCTGCCGGAGGATTTTCGCAAGCTGACCGGCGAGATCGTCATCCAGATCGCCGAGTTCCCGACCGACGAGATCATGGACGATCTGTCGCTGGAAACGCCCTTCGACCTGCTCGGCCTGTTCGAAGGACGCGGCATCGCCGAGCGCTGGAATCCGCAGACCGGCGAAGGCCCGAACCGCATCACGCTCTACCGCCGCGCCATCCTCGACTACTGGTCCGAGAACGAGGAAACGCTGGGCGACATCGTCACCCACGTGCTGATCCACGAGATCGGCCACCATTTTGGCCTGTCGGACGATGATATGGAGAAGATCGAAGAGGCGGCGGAGTAGCCCCACACCTTCGTCATCCTAGGGCGGAGCAAGGAGCGGAGCGACGCAGCGCAGACCCTAGGATCCATGCCGTGATGTTGGTACAGTGCTCCGTCGGTGCAGGACTGAAAGCTTACCATCCGGTTCGGCGAGAATCCTGATCCGCTATGCCCCTCGGCGGAGGTAACGGCATGGATCCTAGGGTCTCCGCAGTCGCTTTGCGACTGCTACGCCCTAGGATGACGAAGGGAGGCGTGACGATGGAACGTCAGAGCTTTGAAAACGTGTGGGACGCGCTGGAAGATACTCCGGCCGAGGCCGCCAATATGACTATGCGCTCCAACTTGCTGATCGCGATTGAACAGCGGGTGCGGAGCTGGAACGTTACCCAGGCCGAAGCAGCCAACCGGCTCGGAATCACCCGGCCACGCCTTAGCGACCTCCTGCGGGGCAGGATCGCGAATTTCAGTCTGGACACGTTGATCAACCTTGCCGCACAGGCCGGACTTACAGTGCGTCTTGATATCGCCGAGGCTGCCTGATCAGTGGTGGGGTTTGCAGTGCTATAGTCAGCGAGCATTGAGCCACTTGCCGCAGGTAGGCATGTTCCACCCCGCCCATTGGTTGGCCACCGCATCAACGAAAAGGACGTCATTGTCCATTCCTATCGAGTCGGTCCAGAACTCAGCGGCGGCAAGGGCCTCTGAGGTTTCGCTTCAGACAGGTTGGTCATCCGGCTGATGAAAAGATGCAGCGCCTTGCGCAGGGCGAGCGATGGCGGCTCGGACGGATGCCACTGCGCAAAATGACCATCGACCACCATTCGTGCCAAGCCATAGACAAATGCACGAGCGGCAAGAACCAGATGATCGAAGTCCGTATTATTCGCGGCCAACCGACCCTGTTGTTGCGCCTGGGTCAGCAGGTCGATCATTTTTCGGCGAATGGCTTCATTCTGACCCCGAAGACTGTCCGAGGCGTCGAAATCAATCAGCGTTCGGGAACTAATGACCTGGAAATGCGTGGGATTGGCAATCGCCCATTCCAGATAGCCTTGTCCGATTGCTTCGAAGGCCACGATGGGATCCGCGCTGTCGACTTCTGAAAGTGCATTGGCGACGGCCTCTGTCAGCCGGCTCATGGCCTGTTCGGCGACCGCGGTCAGTAGCGCCGTTTTCGATTGAAAATGCCGGAAAGGCGCGCCGGGGGAAACGCCGGCCCGCTTTGCGGCTTCACGCACGCTCACATTGTCGGGGCCGCCTTCCTCGACAAGTCGAATTGCAGCATCGATCAACGTGTCCCGCAAATTGCCATGGTGGTAGCTGGTGCGGCGAGGCGTCTTGGCTTCTGCCATCTCTTTCCCTTTGTTCCGTAGAACTGCTTCACGCGTCCATAGCATGATTCCGCAATTTATGTAATCACCGTTTACAACCCCGGCAGGAGAATGTAAGCGGTGATTACGAATGGGATCGGAACAGGCCTGCGGTCTTCGCGGCTGCCGTTTTTCCAGATGAGGAGACGAACATGCTCGCCACAACCGCCGAACCCTGCCGTCCGCAATCGCTCATTTCGCTTCACGGTTCAGCTGAAGAACCTCAGCACAAGGAGAATTCCACGGCTGTCCAGTCGAGCGCGGCTGTGCCCAGCGCTACGCTTTATCGGCTTGCCGCCGTCGCCGGGGTGGGGAGCGCGCTTATTCTTCTTGTCAACGCGGCCAAACGCAGCGCGCTCATCGCGACCACCGATCTGACGCAACTTCTTGCGCCAATCGCCGAGATATTGGCGCTTGGTCTTGTCGTAGGCCTGTTTCTTGCGTTTGGCCGGCGCGCGGGCCTGTTCGGCACGATCGGGTTTGTCATCAACTTCGTTGCATTGGCAAGTTTGGTCGGTGTGGAAGTGGTGATCAATCTCGTATTTTCGAAGCTTCCGTTGACGACCATCATCGAGCTGCGCGCCGGTCCTCTCGGACTGGCTCTGGTCCTCAGTTCAGTTCTTTTTCTGGTTGGGACGCTGGCGTTTGTAATCTCTCTTGTCGTTGCAAGAGGTGTGCCGCGCATTCCACTCGCTCTCTATTTCATTGGCGCGGCGCCTATCGCGCTCCGGGCGTTCGTGCCGGAATTGGCTCTTGACCTGGGCTTGGTGACGCTTGCGGCAGCGATCGCCTGGCTGGCCGGGTGGCTGTGGATGCGAGCGCCGGCTACCAGTCGCTGAGCTTGGTGTCCGGCCCGTATTCCTGCCCGTCGATATCTTTCACGACGGCCTGGCCGCAGCACATGGTCTTGGCCTTCTTGTCGAAGGCATAGGTCGGCGAGCCGAACAGGTGCCAGCCCTTGTTCAGCGCCGCCGTCACCTTGTGGCAAAAGCTGGCGTCGTCCGGGCCGGTCAGAAAGCGGTAGAGTTTCATCGGGTTGGTTCCTGTCGTGAGTAGCCTGCAAGCACAGGGCTGATATCATGCGCCGATGGCGGCTGCCTTCGCCAGCAATTTTTCGGCCTGCGCCAGGTGCAGCCGCTCGATCATTCTTCCGTTCAGCGCAATCACCCCTTTGCCGGCATTTTCGGAAAGCGCGAAGGCTTCTTTCACCGAGCGCGCCTCGGCCACCGCCTCGGGCGACGGTGCAAAGGCTCGATTGGCGGCTTCGATCTGGGCAGGGTGGATAAGCGTTTTGCCGTCGAACCCCCTGGCGGCGGCTTCCGCGCATTCGCGGGCAAAGACGTCGAGATCGCGGAAATCGTTGGAGACGCCGTCGAGCATGTCGAGGCCGCCGGCGCGCGCGGCCAGCAGCATCTGCATCAGCCAGGGCACGAGATAGCGCCGGTCAGGTGTGACCAGCACGCCGGTCTCCTTGACCAGATCATTCGTTCCGGCAACGAAACAGTCAAGCCGCGAGGCCGGATCGCGGCCAAGCTCGGCAATGGCGCCGATGTTGAGCATGGCCTTGGGCGTCTCGATCATCGCCCATAGTTTCACCGCATCGGGAGCAAAATTGTCGTCGAGCACGTCGCCCACTTCCAGAATGTCGCGCGGCCTGTCGACCTTGGGCAGCAGGAGGCCGTCAGGCTCGCATTTGGCCATGGCAAGCAGATCGTCGGCGCCCCATTCGCTGGACAGCGCGTTGACGCGCACGATCATCTCGCAGCGGCGGCCAATATCGTTGGCAACCGGACGTTTGGCCAAAATGCCCGCCAGTTTTTCGCGGGCGGCAATCTTGTCGGCCGGTGCGACGGCGTCTTCGAGGTCGATGATGATTGCGTCGCAGGGAAGCTGCGCGATCTTGGCTAGCGCCTTGTCGTTGGAGGCCGGGACGTAGAGCACCGAGCGGCGCGGGCGATAGGTTTCGGTCATCTCAAATCTATGCCGCGTGTGGTTGGTCGAGGCAAGCACGCGGATGAAGGCTCGATCTCCCCCCTCGTGGGGGAGATGTCCGGCAAGACAGAGGGGGGCGCTGTCCTGCCGACCTCTCATTGATTGTAATGTGCCCTCAGGCCGCTCTCAGCGGTCGCTCAGTGACCGAGGTTGGCGTTCCTTCACGCCCCCCTCTGCCCTGCCGGGCATCTCCCCCACAAGGGGGGAGATTGGCAGCTTTGGCCCTGCACGAAAACTGCACACGCTTGCGGAAAACCTCCTCGCATCCGCCGCACCGTCTCCCCGCCGTCCTGCGAGACAGGCGGCATGCAAAAGCGAGCAAAACCCTATTGGTCCGTGCCTTACCGACTGCGCTGCGAGGGCTGGTGGCTGGCCGATCCGCCGCGCGCGAACCCTTCAGCGATCCTCATCCCCTTCGCCCGCAAGAGCCCGCCGGCAATCCGGCTGGAAGCCGTCAGGAAAACCAGATCATGACATCGCTGTTCGCCGCCGCGCCGCGCTATTGCAGCCGCTTCGGTGTCGCCATCCTGCTGGTCGCATTGGCGGATTTTCTGTTCTACGGCCAACCCGCCGGTATCACGGTTTTCCTGTTCGCCCTCCTGATTGCCGCCGCGATCGTCGCCGTGCACCCAGCGGCCTTCAGCGACGGCAGGATCTGGCTCAAGCCCATCGCCTTGCTTGTCGCGCTGCTGCCGCTGGCCGAGAATGTCAGCGCCCTCTCAGTGTCGATCGCGCTGGCGACCTTGATCGTTTTCGCGCTTTCGCTGAGCGGGCGGCTGCGTCACCGCATCGCCCGCATTGCCGGCTAGGTCGCACTGTTCCTGCTGGCGGCGCCGTTCCGTTTCGCCAACGACTTCATCCGCTGGCGCAAGACAGCGCGGCGGTTCGGCCGGCGCCGCGTCCGCCTGGCGGCGATCGCCGTCTGGGTGATGCCACTGACGCTGGGCGCGGTCTTCCTGGCGCTGTTCGGCGCCGCCAACCCGGTCATCGACTACTGGCTATCGCTGATCGACCTTTTGAAACTGCTCGATCTCATCCAGTTCACGCGGAGTGCCTTCTGGCTGTTCGTGCTCGTCGGCGTCTGGGCTTTTCTGCGGCCACGGGTGCCGCGCCTGGTTCGCCGCATCCCGCGCGCGGCGGCGGTCAACGCTCAAGCCGAGAAAACCGTCACCACCATCGAGGACATCCTGTTCGGCAAGGCAGCCATCCTTCGCGCGCTTATTGTCTTCAACTTGCTGTTTGCGCTGCAGACCGGGCTCGACGCCACCTATCTGTGGGGCGGGGCAGCTCTTCCCGACGGGCTGAGCTACGCGTCTTACGCGCATCGCGGCGCCTATACGCTGATCGTCACCGCGCTGCTTGCCGCCGGTTTTGTCCTTGCGGCGCTCAGGCCAGGAAGCGAGACCGCGGCCGATCCGCTCATCCGCCGGCTGGTCTATGCCTGGGTGGCGCAGAACATCATGCTGGTCATCTCGTCGATCCTGCGGCTTGACCTTTATATCGGCATCTATGCGCTGACCTACTGGCGGGTCGCCGCCTTCGTCTGGATGGGGCTGGTGGTATCCGGCCTTGCGCTGATCATCGCCCGCATCGCGCTGGGAAAATCCATCGAATGGCTGCTGTCCGCCAATCTTCTGACGTTATCTCTGACGCTTTATGCCGGCTGTTTCATTAATTTCGCCGCGCTGATTGCCAATTACAATGTCGACCGTTCCTTTGAAATGACCGGCCAGGGCATTCCCCTCGACGCCTGGTATGTGCGCTCGCTCGGCCCGGGCGCATTTCCGGCCCTCGATCGTTTTCTCGATCATCAGAGCCGGACGGCTGCCGTCAACAATCCAGTTGTTCGCGAACTGGCGGGGCGGCGCGGCAGCGACGAAGGCTGGTATCGCACCCTCCAGCAGAACTGGCGGGCCTGGAGCTTTCGCGACTGGCGGCTGCTCGGGTATCTCGACAGCAAGGGGCCGTTCGTGGTTCCTCACCGTATCGAACCTTACCTGCCGGGCCGCTGATCGATGCCGCACCATATCCTCGTCGCCGACGATGATCCGCATATCCGCGAGGTGATCTGCTTCGCGCTGGAAAAGGCTGGCATGAAGACGCAGGCGGTCGCCGACGGTGCCGCCGCCCTGCAGGCGATCGGACGGCGGGCACCCGATCTCGTCGTGCTCGACATCGGCATGCCGGAGATGGACGGGCTGGAGGTCTGCCGGCGGCTGCGGCACACATCCGATGTGCCAGTGCTGTTTCTGTCCGCGCGGGATGAGGAGATCGACCGCATCCTTGGGCTCGAAATGGGCGGCGACGACTATGTGACAAAACCGTTCAGCCCGCGCGAACTGGTCGCCCGCGTCAACGTCATCCTGCGGCGCGCCCGCCCGGCGGCGCCCGAACCGGCCGACGACCGGCAGTTCGCGCAGGGCAAACTCGCTTTGGCGCCGGCCAGCCACGCGGCTAGCTTCGACGGTAGGCCGCTGTCGCTGACGGGGATAGAATTCTCGATCCTGAAAGGGTTTTTGGCGCGGCCGAAGCATGTGCTCGACCGCGATGCGGTGATGGCAAGTGCCTATGCCGCCAACATCCATGTCGCCGGCCGCACCGTTGACAGCCATATCCGCAACATCCGCGCCAAGCTGGCAGAAGTGGGTTGCCTGGATGTCATCGAGACCGTGCATGGCGTCGGCTTCCGGCTCGGCCGATGCGGCTGACGACTTCGCGAAAATGGATCGGCCGCAAATGGCGGCCTCGCCTCGCCACGGTCGTCGTCGCCATCCTGATCATGGTGATGGCCTTGCCGCTGGTGGGCCTGTTCTTCTTCCGCCTATACGAGAACCAGCTGATCCGCCAGACCGAAGCGGAGCTGATCGCGCAAGGCGCGGCCATTGCCGCCATCTATGCGCAGGACGTGCGCGATGCCGGCATCCCGCCGCAAAAACTCGGTGCACCGATGCCGCAGGCGGGTGGGAATGCGAGCCGTAGCGCCAATCCGGATCTGTACAGGCCGATCGAGCCGCAACTCGATCTCGCTTCGGATTATGTGCTTCCGACCCGGCCAGCGGCCATGCCAGGCACAGCCGATCCCGCCTTCGCCGCGATCGGAACGCGCCTGTCCGGTATCCTCGACGCCACCCAGAAAACCACGCTGGCCGGTTTCCGATTGCTCGATCCCACAGGCGTCGTCATCGCCGGGCGCGGCGAGATCGGCCAGTCGCTTGGCGCGGTCGAGGAGGTGCGCGAGGCACTCGCCGGCCGCTACGCCAGTGCGCTCAGGCTGCGCATCCCCGACCAGCCGGCGCCACCGCTCTATTCGGTCAGCCGCGGCACCAAGGTGCGTGTCTTCGTCGCTTTGCCGGTGGCCGTCGATGGCCAGGTCGCTGGCGTGGTCTATGTGTCGCGGACGCCCAACAACATCATCAAACATCTCTATGGCGAGCGCGGCAAGGTGACGTTGGCGGCGATCGCCATCCTCGGCGGCACGCTGCTCATCGGCCTGGTCTTCCTGCGCACCGTCAGCCGGCCGATCTATGCGCTGATCGACCGCACCGAGCGCATCGCCGCCGGCGACCGCGCGGCGATGCGGCCGCTCGACCACCACGGCACATACGAGATGGCGGAGCTGTCCGCCGCCTTCCTCGACATGGCCGAAAAGCTGCAGGCGCGCTCGGACTCTATCCAGACTTTTGCCACCCATGTCTCGCACGAGCTCAAATCGCCGCTGACGGCGATCCAAGGCGCGGCCGAGCTGCTGCGCGATTCAGGTAGCGCCATGGACGATACGGAGCGGCGGCGCTTTTCCAACAATATCGTCACCGATGCGGGACGGCTCAATCTGCTGGTGCGGCGCCTGCTTGACCTCGCGCGCGCCGAAAATCTTGCGCCGAGCGGCGAAAGCACCTCGATCGGCGCGGCGCTGGCGTTGCTTCCCGTCGATAACAGGCTGACGGTTTGCGTCGAGGCTGGGGGCGAGGTCGGCTTGCGTATATCGGCTGAGAACGCGGCAATCGTGCTGGCCAATCTCATCGACAATTCGGCCAGGCACGGCGCGACGCAGGTTTCAATCACGGCCGCAAGTGCCAGCGGCAAGGCGACGGTGCTGCTCAACGACGACGGAGCCGGCATTTCACCCAGCAACCGGGCGCGCATCTTCGAGCCGTTCTTCACCACGCGCCGCGATTCGGGCGGCACCGGCATGGGCCTCGGCATCGTTCTGGCCCTCCTGAAAGCGCATGATGGTATGATCGCGCTGGTTGACTCCGAGCGCGGCACGCGCTTCGAGATCATTTTGCCGGTCGCGTGAGGACGCGGGCAAAGGATCGGAGAAAAAAGTGCGCTACGACATCGTCATCATCGGCGGGGCCATCGTCGGATCCTCGGTCGCCTATTATCTGCGCGAGGAAGGGTTTTCCGGCTCGATCGCCTTGATCGAGCGCGATCCGCAATTTGCCCACGCGGCAACGACGCTGTCCTTGGCCTCGATCCGCCAGCAATTCTCGATCCCGGAAAACATCCGCCTGTCGCAGTTCACGCTAAAACTGTTCAGGCGGCTGAAGGAAGAGTTCGGGGCTGACGCCGATATCGGTTTCCGCGAAGGCGGCTATCTCATCCTGGCCGGCGAGAACGGCTTGCCGATCCTCAAGAGCAATCACGAGGCGCAGATGGCCGAGGGCGCAGACATCGTTCTTGAGGATGCGGAGCAGCTGGTGCGCCGTTTCCCGTGGCTGTCGGCCGAGGGCATCACTGCCGGCGCCTATGGCCGCAGCGGCGAGGGCTGGTTCGACGCGCATGCGATGCTGATGCTGTTCCGCAAGGCGCTGCGCGACAAGAAGATCGATTTCATCACCGCCGATGTCACCGATATTGCGCGCGACGGCAACCGCGTTACCAGCGTCAGCCTCGACAATGGCCAGACGCTGGAGGCCGGCACCGTCGTCAACGCCGCCGGGCCGAACGCCGGCAAGGTCGCTGCCATGGCCGGTCTCGTGCTGCCGGTCGAGCCTCGCAAGCGCAACGTCTTCGTCTTCGAGGCGCGCGAGAAATACGCCGACATGCCGCTGCTGGTCGATCCCTCCGGCATCTATGTACGCCCGGAAGGCTCGGTCTATCTCACCGGCGGTGCCGAACCGGAAGAGGGCGACGGCCCAGCCCCCCCCGGGGATTTCGAGGTCGACTGGCCATTGTTCGAAGAGGTGATCTGGCCGGTGCTGGCGACCCGCATTCCGGCTTTCGAAGCGATCAAGCCGACGCGCGCCTGGGCCGGCCACTACGATTACAACACACTCGACCAGAACGCGGTCATCGGCCCGCATTCCGAGGTCGGCAATTTCCTGTTCGCCAACGGGTTCTCCGGCCACGGCCTGCAGCAGGCGCCAGCGGTCGGCAAGGCGCTGGCCGAACTGATCGTGCACGGGGGTTATCGCACGGTGGACTGCTCGGCGTTTGGGTACGGCCGGGTCGCAGAAGGGCGGGCGTTTCGGGAATTGAATGTGATTTGAGCGGGGGCGTCGCAGAATAAGCGGTTCTGTCGAGTTCCCGCCCACCCCCCTCTGGCCTGCCGGCCATCTCCCCCGCAAGGAGGGAGATTACGCGCTCAACCGCTTTCGCCAATCTCCAGCGTGGCAAGAATGAGCGGAGCGTCGAAGTTGCCAATCTCCCCCCTTGCGGGGAGATGGCCGGCAGGCCAGAGGGGGGTGCTGTCCCGCTGAGTGTTGCAAGTCAAGTGGCCGCAGTCAGCCCTTGCGGCTGAACCAGAATGCATCCGCCATGCGCTTCATGCCGATGCGTTCGTAGAAGCCGACGGCGTCGGGCATGGAGATCAGGCTGATGGCGACGGACGGACCGAGTTGCCGGCGCGCCTCGTCCATCAGGCCCTTGCCGATGCCGAGCCCCTGCGCCGATTGGGAAACGGCGAGCTCGGAGATGTAGCAGACCCAGGAAAAATCGGTGAGCGCGCGGGCCACGCCGATCAGTGGCTTGCCCTCCACGTCGAGACGTGCGGTCAGGACCAGGTTTGCGCCTGAAAGCATCGTCTGCAGGCGAGCGTCGTCATCGACAGGGCGCGTTTCGCCAAGGCCGGATTCCACCAGCACGCGACGGAATTCGGCGATGTCGAGCGCGGCTTCGCGTGCATAGAGGACGTGTGCGTTTTCTGCCATGGCCGACAGACTGCACTATCGGACGGCGAATTCGAAGCCGTTTTCGCGCATAGTTCTATGCATATCGTTCTCCCAAAACCGGGGCCACCTTTGAGTGATATGCATTATGGCTTGCGCCACCGCGCACAAACGATTGCCTTTTATTTGCTGCCGGCTTTGTGTAAACCGGCGTCAGCAAATTCCCCCGCAACGAAAACACGGGCAAAAGCCATGGAAAAATTCACCAAGCTCACCGGCGTCGCCGCTCCGATGCCGATCGTCAATGTCGACACCGACATGATCATCCCCAAGGATTATCTGAAGACGATCAAGCGCACCGGGCTCGGCACCGGCCTGTTCGCCGAAATGCGCTACAATGACGATGGTTCGGAAAACGCGGATTTCGTGCTCAACAAGCCGGCCTATCGCAAGGCGCAGATCCTAGTCGCCGGCGACAATTTCGGCTGCGGCTCGTCGCGTGAACACGCGCCGTGGGCCTTGCTCGACTTCGGCATTCGCTGCGTCATCTCGACCTCGTTCGCCGACATCTTCTACAACAACTGCTTCAAGAACGGCATCCTGCCGATCACCGTCAGCCCCGAGGATCTCGAGAAGCTGATGGACGACGCGTCGCGCGGCTCCAACGCCACGGTGTCGGTCGACTTGGAAGCCAAGGAAATCCGCGGTCCGGATGGCGGCGTGGTCACGTTCGACCTCGACGACTTCAAGAGGCACTGCCTGCTCAACGGGCTCGACGACATCGGCCTGACCATGGAAAAGGCCGGCGCCATCGCTTCGTTCGAGAAGAAGAACGCCGAACAGCGCCCGTGGGCCTGAGCGGCACGCTCCGGGAGAGATAGGCCCCGGCGGCTTTCAAGCCGGGTTCGTTGCGACTGAGTGAAGGGACAGTCATGACTCGTTCGCTTCTTGCCGGCACTTGCGGGCTGACGTTTCTTCTGCTGACTGCCGTGAGCCACGCCCAGACACAGACGCCCGCCGCGCCGGCACCGGCGGCCGAAAAGCCTGCCACCGACCAGGGAACGGACGCCGCCGACGCTTCCGATGACGACAGCCAAGCGCCCGTGCCATTCGAGGGCGGCCAGCTGACCATCACCCAACCGGAACAAGACGGGGAGAAGGTGCTTGCCTTCGACGGCAAGCAGTTGGCCACCAACTATGATGTCTTCTTCGACAGAATAGTCGAGGTCGGCGGCGTCAAGGTGGCGCTGTTCGATGTCGGCGATGGCGGCAACCAATGCGGGCCGGCGACAGTGATCGTCTGGAAGCCGGAAGGCGGCACCATCCAGAGCACCACAGTCGAGCAGGACGATTGCGGCGCGCCGCCATCGGCGGTGTCCGACAACGCCATCTATTTCGTGCCCTATCTGTTGCCAGGGGATCAGAAGCCGGCTTTGCAATGGTCGCCGACCGACGGGCTGACGATTTCAGGCAATCTGAGCTACATGCCGGAACCCGGCACGGACTGGAAGGACATCGATCCGGAAAAGTACCAGAACATCATCGACGCCTTCCACAACGAGGCTGTCTACAAGGAAGCTGAAAAGCTGCTGGGCAAGGACATGCCCGACATGGCGACCAGCCTGCTGGTCGGCGGCGGCACGGAAAAGACAGCGTCGGGCGCCTTCTACGCCAGCGGCTGCGTGCCGCATGACTGCGGCGGCAATGACGGCTTCATGGCGGTCGACCCGGCCAAGCACAAACTCTATTTCGCCCGCCGCGGCGACAATGGCGAGCCGAACGCCTGGCCGCCGCTGACGACATGGCCGGCCGATGTGAAGGAGGCGCTGGACAAGGCGCTGGGGTCGGCGAATTAGGCATTTGTCGGTGGTGAACTAAAGATTGTTACGCCGCGATCCTTCACACCCCCCTCTGCCCTGCCGGGCATCTCCCCCGCAAGGGGGGAGAGCGGCCGTCACCACGACTTTCGCAAATCTTTCAACGTTGCAAGAATGGCGGTTCGTCAAAGCTGCCAATCTCCCTCCTTGCGGGGGAGATGGCCGGCAGGCCAGAGGGGGGTGCTGTCCCGCCGGCATCGAGTTTGCACTGCCGATCCCTCTGCGTTGGCCCATGGCCGAACCGGCATCTTGCCTGCAGAATGGCCGCACTGACCTGCGAGGAACCCTCATGCGAAAACTGATCTCCACCGGCTCGCCGTTCGAAAAGACCGCCGGCTATTCGCGCGCGGTGGTGCAGGGCGACTGGTGTTTCGTGTCCGGAACGACCGGCTACGACTATGCGACGATGACGATGCCGGAGACGGTGGAAGCGCAGACGCGCAATTGCCTGGCGACGATCGGCAAGGCGCTGCATGACGGCGGCTTCGAGATGGCCGATGTGGTGCGGGCGCATTACTACATCACCGACCAGGCCTTCGTGGACATCGTCTTCCCGATCCTCGGCGAGACGTTCGGCGACATCAGGCCTGCGGCGACGATGATCGTCTGCCAACTCAACAGACCCGAAATGAAGATCGAGATCGAAGTCACCGCGCTGCGGCGCACGGCATGAAAGGCGGGCAGATGAAAGTCCGGCGTATCGTTGCCAACATCGCGACATCGGATGTCGCGGCGGCGAAGCGCTTCTACCAGGACGTGCTCAACCTCGACGTGCTGATGGATCTTGGCTGGATCGCCACTTACGGTTCTGATGAAAAGATGCAGGTGCAGGTCAGCTTCATGGCGCAAGGCGGCTCCGGTACGCCCGTGCCGGATCTGTCGATCGAGGTCGACGATGTCGATGCGGCGCTCGATGCCATGAGTGCCGCCGGCTTTGCCATCGAATACGGACCGGCCGACGAGCCCTGGGGCGTGCGGCGCTTCTATGTCCGCGATCCGTTCGGCCGGCTGGTCAACATTCTCTCGCACAGGTGATGGTTTAGCTCGGGTTCCTCGCCCCCACGTGAGTGGGGGAGAGGTGGCTCGGCGAAGCCGAGACGGAGAGGGGGACTGGCGCTACGGTAGCCAGACCAGCGATTGCCGCGTGCTAAGCCAGCGCCCTACGAAAGCCCCCTCTCCGGCCGCGTCGCGGCCACCACCCCCCCGCCTTTGGCGGGGGCGAGGAACCCAGGTTCTGAGAGGCCTGGCGCGGCGGCATGCGGCATAGCTGCACCTGTTCTGCGCCGCAGTGTTCTTCCTCCCCTTGCGCACGGGCCGCTTGGCGTTTAGCAAAGCGCCGGTTCAAATTCTTTCTGGGACGGTTTCTCCATGGCAACGAAGCATCTTTTCCTGCTCCCCGGCGACGGCATCGGTCCCGAGGCCATGGCCGAGGTCAAAAAGCTGATTGCGGCCATGAACGACAAGCTCGGCAGCGGTTTTGCCACCGAGGACGGTCTGGTCGGCGGCTGTGCCTATGATGCTCATGGCGCGGCGATCTCCGATGCCGACATGGAAAAGGCGATGGCGGCCGACGCGGTGCTGTTCGGCGCCGTCGGCGGTCCGAAATGGGATGCAGTGCCCTACGAGGTGCGCCCCGAAGCCGGCCTGCTGCGCCTGCGCAAGGACATGGAGCTGTTCGCCAACCTGCGCCCGGCCATCTGCTATCCGGCACTTGCGGCGTCCTCCTCGCTCAAGCAGGAGGTGGTCGAGGGTCTCGACATCTTGATCGTGCGCGAGCTGACCGGCGGCGTCTATTTCGGCGAGCCCAAGCAGATCATCGATCTCGGCAACGGCCAGAAGCGCGGCATCGACACGCAGGTCTACGACACGTTCGAGATCGAGCGCATTTCGGGCGTCGCCTTCGAGCTGGCACGGACGCGCAAGAACCACGTCACCTCGATGGAAAAGCGCAATGTGATGAAGTCGGGCGTGTTGTGGAACGAGGTCGTCACCCAGACCCACAAGGCGCGCTATTCAGACGTCAAGCTCGACCACATGCTGGCCGACGCCGGCGGCATGCAGCTGGTGCGCTGGCCAAAGCAGTTCGACGTCATCGTCACCGACAATCTGTTCGGCGACATGCTGTCCGACATCGCCGCCATGCTGACCGGTTCGATCGGGATGCTGCCGTCGGCCTCGCTCGGCGCACCTGACGTGAAGACCAAGAAGCGCAAGGCGCTCTACGAGCCGGTGCACGGTTCGGCCCCCGACATTGCCGGCAAGGGCATCGCCAACCCGATCGCCATGATCGCCTCCTTCGCCATGTGCCTGCGCTATTCCTTCGGCATGGTTGACGAAGCCGACCGCGTGGAAAGCGCGATCGCCGCCGTGCTCGACGCAGGCCTGCGTACCAAGGATATTTTCTCCCCCGGCATGACCGAGGTCGGCACGGTCGAGATGGGCGACGCGATCATCGCCAAATTCCTCGGCTGATCCTATGACGGTCGACGTCCGCTGGGCGACGATCAAGGACGAAGCGGCACTCGCGGCCATACTGTGCGAGATGGCGGAGCATTACCGGCAGCCGCCTCTCGATGCCGACCGGGCCCTGTCTGCTGCACGCAAATGGCTTGGCGAGGAAAGCCCGGCCTATCCGCATTTCGCGCTCGCCTTCGTCGACGGCGAGGTCAGCGGCTTGGCATCGGTGGCGATCGCGCATCCAGGTATCGATCTTGAGCGGCTGCTGTTCCTCAAGGACCTGTTCGTGCGCGACAACATCCGCAACGCCGGCGTCGGCCGGGCGCTGATCAGCTTCCTCGCCGATCATTGCCTCAGCCACGGCATTGGCCGTATCGACCTGACCACCGAAGATTGGAACGAGGGCGCGCTGCGTTTTTACGCGAGACTCGGCGCCGAACGCCACGGCCAGAAGGTCTTTCTCAGGCTTTCGGGCGGCGCTTTGAAGGCTATCGCCCCTAGACCCTGACCCCTGCTGGTATTGGTCCCCAGGGGTTTTCGCCTACCTGAGACTCGATCAGCCCGAAGATCAACAAGGCCGCTTCGCCGATGACTGGGATGAAGCAGATCAAGGCAAGCCAGCCACTCAGGCCGATGTCGTGAAGACGCCGCACGGTAAGCGCGATCCATGGCAGGCCGAATGCCAGGAGGAAAACACCGGCGGGTAGGAATCCGATCGACGTCCTACCCGCATTGATACCGAAGCCGTTGATGGCCAGATTGACGAGTATCCCGAAGCCAAGCAGCGTCACCAGCACGAGATTAAAGCATAGCCAAAAGGCCCAGAATTCCTTGCGGCGGGCGCGTCCGTTGAAATTGAAATAGTTCACGCTTACCGTGTTCCGGAAGTATGCCCACAGTCCCGTGGAACGAGTGGGCTGGTTTTCGGCGGTACGGCCGGGCTGGCCAGGGGTTGACGAGGGTGTGGTCGAACTCACGGCGACGATATTGTGTGCCGTGCCGTCATCCGGTTGGAATTCGACGATGGTGCCGCTGACGAGGGCTGCCCCTGATTCAGATCGTTACGGGCGAAGAAGTAACGCTTGCCGTCGACTCCATTGATGTAGCCGTAGTCCTGATCCTTGTCGTAGTGAAGCACCGCACCCCGCATGCTTGTCCCCCATCTATGCTGCGATAGGAAATACTACTCAGGGTTGCCTTGGATTGCAATATGCACGCCCGACTAAACCCTGACTCCCGCCGGCACCGGCCCCCACTGGTTTTCCCGGGCTTGCGTCGGGATCAACGCGAAGACCAGGATGATCAGGCTGCCGATGGTCGGGATGAGCACCACCAGGTAAAGCCATCCCGACAGGCCGATGTCGTGGATGCGGCGAACAGTCATGCCGAGGCTGGGCAGCAGTGTCGCCAGCACGAAGGTGCCGCAAAGGCCGACGGTTACCGCCGCCGATACGCTGCTGTCGAAATTGCCCATTTCATTGTCGGCGAAAAGACCGATGCCGCCGATGATCAGCAGCGAGACCACCCAGAACAGGAAATAGCTCCAATATTCCTTGCGGCGGGCGCGGCCGGCGAAATTGAAGTAGTTCTGCGTCACGCCGCGCCAGAAATAGCCCCAGAGATCGGTGGGCTCGGCTGGCTCGGATGAGCGGCCGAAATGCTGCGCCTGGAAAGAAGCTGCCGGTGCGTTGCCGGCTTGAGTCGATGCGGTGTTGGTTCCGGCCTCCGGGGTCGGGGCCCCGGTGGCGGTCTGGGTGGCGATTGAAAAAACGTCGCGCGCCTGGCCACCGCCCGGCTGGAACTCGACGACCGTGCCCTTGGGCATGGCCGTTTCCCGGCGCACGTTCTCGCGGGTGAAGGTGTAACGATTGCCATCGGCTCCGGTGATGAAGCCAAAACCCTGGTCCTCGTCATAATGAAGCACTTCGCCGCGCATAGGCCCACCCTCTCGCCACGTCCCGATGAAGATGTGGCACAGGGCCGAGCCGATGGGCAAGCGGCACCATGAAGTGCCTGCCGTCGCTGCCGGAAAATGAAGCTGCCTGCGATCTTATGAAGGCCGCTTCTTCGCTTTCTTGTGCTTGGGCGCCCCGGCGTTATCGAACTTCGGCTTGCCTGGCTTTTTCGCCCATGGCTTGGCCTCATGCGCGGCTGCCGGGCGCTGATCGGCTGACGCCGGTGTGGGCTTTTCGAACTTGCGCTTCGGCGCGTTGGGATCGAACGGTGCCTTGCCGCGATGCGGTTTCTTGTCGGGGCTTGGCGGCTGATAGCCGGCACGCGACAAATCGGGCTGGCCGTCCAGCCGCTTCACCAAAATGTTGCCTTGCAGCTTGCGGTCGGGACCAATCGCGGCCAGGAAGCGGTCGGCCCAGTCGGCTGATATCTGCACGAAGGTCTCTTCCGGTTGCATCTTTATGGCGCCGATCTCGCGCTTGCTGATGCTGCCGGTGCGGCACAGCATCGGGATCAACCAGCGCGGCTCGGCATTCTGCCTCCGCCCGATCGACAGCGAGAACCAGACGCTGGCGCCGAAATCGTCGCGGCGGCTGGGCGCCTCGTCGCGACGTACGAAACCTTCGCCCGCCGGTCGTTCACGCGACGGCGTGAACGGCGCGATTTCCATGAGATCCTCGGGCGCCGAGCGGCTGGCGCGGCACTGGCGCACGAAGGCGGCCGCCACCTGTTCGGCGCCATGTTTGGCGAGCAGCGCGTCGATGAAACCGCGCTCGTCCTCCTTCACCGGCTCGTCGAAAACCGGATCGGCGAGGATGCGTTCGTCGTCACGTCGGATCACGTCGTCGGCCGAGGGTGGGCTCGCCCATGTCGCCTTGAGGCCGGCGTTCTGCAACAGCCGTTCGGTGCGCTTGCGGGCGCTGTTGGGCACGATCAGCGCGCTGACGCCCTTGCGCCCGGCGCGGCCGGTGCGGCCGCTGCGATGCAGCAGCGTTTCCGGATTGGTCGGCAGGTCGGCGTGGATGACCAGTTCGAGGTTGGGCAGGTCGATGCCGCGCGCCGCCACATCGGTGGCGATGCAGACCTTGGCACGGCCGTCGCGCATCGCCTGCAAGGCATGGCTGCGCTCGTTCTGGCTGAGTTCGCCCGAGAGTGCGACGACGGAGAAGTTGCGGTTGTTGAAGCGCGCGGTGAGATGATTCACCGCGGCGCGCGTGTTGCAAAACACCAGCGCGTTCTTGGCTTCGTAAAAGCGCAGCACGTTGATGATGGCGTTTTCCCGGTCGGGCTGGGCAACGCTCAGCGCCCGGTATTCGATGTCGAGATGCTGCTTTTCTTCGCCGGCGGCCGAAATGCGCACGGCATCGCGCTGATAGCCCTGGGCAAGAGTGGCGATCGAGCGCGGCACGGTGGCCGAGAACATCAGCGTGCGGCGTTCGGCCGGGGCGGCGTCGAGGATGAATTCGAGGTCTTCGCGAAAGCCGAGGTCGAGCATCTCGTCGGCCTCGTCGAGCACCACCGCCTTGAGCGCCGACATGTCGAGCGAGTGCCGCGTGATGTGATCGCGCAGGCGGCCAGGCGTGCCGACGACGATATGGGCGCCGCGCTCCAGCACACGCCGCTCCGAGCGCATGTCCATGCCGCCGACGCAGGACGCCACCGTGGCGCCGGTCAGCTCGTAGAGCCATTCCAGTTCGCGCGTCACCTGCAGCGCCAGTTCGCGCGTCGGCGCCACGGCCAGCGCCAGCGGTGCCGCAGCGTGGCCGAAGCGCTCCGCGCCGTCGAGCAGGGTCGGCGCCAAAGCGAGGCCGAAGGCCACAGTCTTGCCGGAGCCGGTCTGCGCCGAAACCAGCGCATCGGCCTCACCGAGTTCGGGGGCGACAACCGCCTTCTGTACCGGCGTCAGCTCGGAATAGCCGCGTTTCTCCAGCGCCCTGGCAAGCGCTGGAACAAGTGCTTCGAAGTTGGACATCTCACTCTTTCGGAATTTAGGGTCTGCGCTCATCATGGAGCACATGCCGGGGCCGACCTAGCGCCAGCCAAAACAATCTTGGCCGTTCGTACTTCGCGCAGCCGCGATTGTACAGGGCGCGCGCAAAACCGGGTGTCGCTCGGCAATTGACTCTTGATGCAAACCGCGTAAAAGCCGGCACCGAACAGGACAGTTTCGATGCGCGGCCTTTTGATGGCGGTTCTTGCATTCGATTTCCCTGGCCACAATGCACATCATTGGGCCGGGCGCGTCGGCGCGTCTCCTCGTTCCAGCAAGATTTCGGGTTCCAGCAAAACCACGGCCAAAACCACCACCAAAACGGTGTGATTCCCTTGGCCTAACCACCCTCTCCCGGGTCCGGCCCGGGGGACGGAACCCGCATCCGGCCAGCGGGTTTCTCCAAAAACCAAGCGGAGAGGGACAGGAGATTTCTAATGAGTTTCAAGGTAGCGATCGTCGGCGCCACGGGCAATGTGGGCCGGGAAATGCTCAACATACTGGAAGAGCGCGGCTTTCCGGTAAGCGAAGTCGTGGCGCTGGCCTCGCGGCGCAGCCAGGGCACCGAAGTGTCGTTCGGCGACCGTACGCTGAAGGTCAGGTCGCTCGACCAGTATGATTTTTCCGACACGGACATCTGCATCATGTCGGCCGGCGGCAACGTCTCCAAGGAATGGTCGCCGAAGATCGGCAAGCAGGGCTGCGTCGTCATCGATAATTCGTCGGCCTTCCGCTACGACCAGGATGTGCCGCTGATCGTGCCGGAAGTGAATCCGGACGCGATCTCGCTGTTCACGCGCAAGAACATCATCGCCAACCCGAACTGCTCGACGGCGCAGCTCGTCGTGGCGCTGAAGCCGCTGCATGACTTCGCCACCATCAAGCGCGTCGTCGTCGCCACCTACCAGTCGGTGTCGGGCGCCGGCAAGGAAGGCATGGACGAGCTGTTCACGCAGACGCGCGCCGTGTTCGTCGCCGATACCGTCGACGTCAAGAAGTTCACCAAGCGCATCGCCTTCAACGTCATCCCGCATATCGACGTCTTCCTCGACGACGGCTTCACCAAGGAAGAGTGGAAGATGGTGGCCGAGACCAAGAAGATGCTCGATCCCAAGATCAAGCTGACGGCGACCTGCGTGCGCGTGCCGGTGTTCATCGGCCATTCGGAAGCGGTCAACATCGAGTTCGAAAAGCCGATCACCGCCGACGAAGCGCGCGACATCCTGCGCGAGGCGCCGGGCTGCCAGGTCTTGGACAAGCGCGAGGATGGCGGCTACATCACGCCGCTGGAATCGGCCGGCGAGGATGCCACCTTCATCTCGCGCATCCGCGAGGATTCGACCATCGACAACGGTCTGTCGATGTGGATCGTCTCCGATAATCTGCGCAAGGGAGCGGCGCTGAACGCGGTGCAGATCGCGGAACTGCTGGTCGAGCGCGGGCTGATCCAGCCGAAGAAGAAGGCGGCATAGTTTTCGCTCACGGGCCGTATCGCCGCTGCCGCGGCGGGCCCTCCGCGAGGGCGCCGGACGACCGGCGGCCCGCGGTCGCGGGCTCGGCCTTTGGCCGGATGAAGGCCGATCTCCCCCCTTGTGGGGGAGATGTCCGGCAGGACAGAGGGGGGCGCTGTCCCTCTATCCTCTCAATCAATCCCAATTGCACCCACAGCATATTTTGCCTTGTCACAGATGAGCTAAGTTGGCGTTCCTTCACGCCCCCCTCTGCCCTGCCGCCCACGAGGGGGGAGATCGGCAGCTTTGGCCGGTGCGCTACACTCTGTTCTCCTCGGCCAACTCCATCAACAGCTCCAGTGCTTCCTCCGCCCGGTCGGCGGGGACGAACAGATGGTCGTGGTAGAAGGCCGAGACCGGGTTGACGCCCATGCCGGCGGCGGCGAGCCGCGTGGTGATGGCGGCGAGGAAGCCGACGGCTTCCAGCGACGAATGGATGTTCAGCGTCACCATCCGGCAACGGAAGGAAGCGGTCAGGCCGGCTGCGTTGGCCGCCTCCTCGGTCACGATCAGCGTCAGGCCCTCGCGTTCGCGGAACACCATCACCGGCTCGAGCCCTTCCGGCTGGGAAACGCCAGGCGCCAGCGTGGCGAAGACATAGGTGCCGGCGAGCAGTTCCGGCGTCATCGATGCCAGCAGTATCTTCAGATCGGTTTCGCCGGTCATGTTGTCTTCTCTGTCGACCGATGAAGGTCGCTCGCCGCCACATACCTTCAATATCCGCCACTGACGAACATCGATAGTCCGCGCGCTGGACAGACGACATGCCGATGTCGCTGGCGGCAGGGCTTGCGGACCTGTTGCCGTCGCACAATAAAGGAGCTGAGGACCAGCGCCGGTCCGCGAAAGGCTTTTGATGATCGTCCGCCCGCGCCCACGCCTTCTGCACCTGTTCTTCATCATGCGCGGCTCGGTGGTGCCGCGCATCCTGCCGCAGATCCTTGGCTTTGCCGCCTATGGCGCGCTGGTGGTGGTGATAGTACGGGCGCTGAAGCTCGATTTCGGCAATGCCGGCACCGCGCCATTCGCGCTGCTCGGCGTGGCGCTGTCGATCTATCTCGGCTTTCGCAACAATGCCGCCTACGACCGCTGGTGGGAGGCGCGCAAATTGTGGGGCCAGCTGGTCTTCGACATCCGCAACCTGTCGCGTGCCTCCGCCGGCCTGGTCGACGACCGGACGGAATTGCGCGGCCTGCTGATGGAAGCGATCGCCTTCTGCCACTTTCTGCGCGGGCTGCTCAGGCGGGTCGACGCGGCGCCGGAGGCCCGCGCTTTCATCGGTGACGAAACCGAGACCGTCGCCAAGGCAGCGAACGCACCGGACGCAATGGTGCGCGGCATGGGCCGTCGTATCGCCGCGCTGCGCAAGGCCGGTGCGATCGATATGATCGGCTACCGCATCCTCGACGAGCGCCTGTCGGAAATCGCCGCCGCGCAGGCCGGATGCGAGCGCATCATGGGAACACCCCTGCCGTTCGCCTATACGCTGCTTCTGCAGCGCACCGCCTATGTCTTCTGCCTGCTCTTGCCCTTCGGGCTGGTCTCCGCCGCCGGGTGGGCGACGCCGCTGTTCACGGCGCTGATCGCCTACACTTTCTTCGGCCTCGACGCGC
The DNA here is from genome assembly GCF_040321205.1 of Mesorhizobium sp. M0496. Lineage (NCBI taxonomy): Bacteria > Pseudomonadati > Pseudomonadota > Alphaproteobacteria > Hyphomicrobiales > Phyllobacteriaceae > Mesorhizobium > Mesorhizobium sp. M0496. Next base: position 75,049 of record NZ_JAMYRC010000021.1, read on the forward strand.
TGTCGGAAGAACTCGAGGACCCGTTCGGCACAGAGGCCAACGACCTCGCCCTCGACGGCCTCTGCCGCGTCTGCGAGATCTCGGTGTTCGAGGCGCTGGGCGAGACCCCGCCGAAAATGCTCTCGGCCGAGAAGTTCTATTTTTCGTAGATGAAACAGTGGACGCTAGTGGGACAGTACCCCCTCTGTCCTGCCGGCCAGAGGGGTGGGAAGGATCGCTACAGAACGGCTTTTGCTGTCACGACGCCAAAAAGAATCCGCATCCTGTCGGATCGCGGCCCCATGCCGCGTCCTTGGTTCGACCCCAGCGAAAAGGGCTCGAAACATCAGGAGGGACCATCATGAGCATTTCCGAAACCGCGCCCGTCTCGCCGGGCGCCCTGTGGACCGGCCGCGCGCTCAGCGGCGTCATCGTGCTTTTCATGATCTTCGACGGCGTCATCAAGCTGCCGCCGCTCGACATCGTCACCCAGACGATGGTGCCGCTCGGCTGGCCTGCCGACGCGAATGTCGCGCGCATGCTTGGCGTCATCGGCCTGATCTCGACCGTGCTCTACGCCTTGCCGCGCACCGCGGTGCTCGGTGCCATCCTGCTCACCGCCTATATGGGCGGCGCCATCGCCACCAATGTCCGCGTCGACAATCCGCTGTTCTCGCACACGCTGTTCGGCGTCTATCTCGGCATCATCCTGTGGGGCGGCCTGTATCTGCGCGACCCACGCGTGCGCGCGCTGATCCCGTTCAGCCGATAAGCCAAGAGGAAGAGAAAAATGTTCAGCACCATCCTCATCATCCTGCTCGTCATCATCGCCGCCGTGCTCCTCTATGCCGCGACACGGCCGAATGATTTCGTCACCACCCGCACGGCCAGCATCAAGGCCCCGCCGGAGGCGATCTTCCCGCTGATCAATGATTTCAGCCATTGGCCGGAATGGTCGCCCTACGAAAAGCTCGACCCGCAGATGAAGCGCACGCTGTCCGGCGCCGAGAGCGGCAAGGGTGCGGCCTATGCCTGGGAAGGCAATGCCAAGGCCGGCAAAGGGCGCATGGAGATCGTCAATTCGGTGACGTCGTCGCTGGTGTCGCTGAAACTCGATTTCGAGAAGCCGTTCAGGGCCAACAACAGCGTCGACTTCACGTTGACGCCGTCGGGCGACAACACTGCCGTCACCTGGGCGATGCGCGGCAGCCGGCCCTTCATCGCCAAGCTGATGGGCCTGTTCATGAACTTCGACACGCTGATCGGAAAGGATTTCGAGGTCGGCCTCGCCAATCTGAAACGTCTGAGCGAAAAGTGACGTCAGCCGTCCCAGCTTACGGGGCAAGCCGTAGCGTTCGCGAGCATCTCAACGAAGGCCACCAGGCATTCCCCGGGTTATCCGCAAAGGATCAAAATCCCTTTGCCGACAATGTCTTCGGGATCAAATCGCCGAGTTGCGAGTTAGAGATTCACCTGGCGGTGGAGGCGGCTCCTACTGGAGAGGAACGACAATGAAGAAAACGATGCTTTTGATGGCCCTGCTGGTGCCGCTCGTCGTCGCTTGTTCACAAACGGAAAAGGGGGCGGCTGTCGGCGGACTGGGTGGCGCTGCCGTCGGCGCGGCGGTCGCCAACAATCCGGTTCAGGGCGCGGTGGTCGGCGGCGCTGTCGGCGCTGTTGCCGGTGCGTTGATCGGCCGGGCGAGCGAACGGGGCGAATGCCGTTATCGCGATCGTTATGGCCGCGTCTACATCGACCGCTGCCCGAGCGGCTATTGACTGTGTTCGAAACCTGAAGTCGACATAGCAAAACGGCGGGCCTGGGGCCCGCCGTTTTCCTGGATGCGATAGTAATGGTTATTCGGCGGTAGCGGCTTCGGCCTCGGCCGGTGCTGCTGCGGCGGCCGCAGCCGCGGCAGCGGCGTCTTCCTGCGCCTTCTTCAAGAGCGAAGCGCGTTCCTGCGCCTTCTTGCCCGGCTCGGCCTTCTTCGGGTTGGAGCGGGCGTCGCGCTTGACGAGGCCGGCCTCGTCGAGGAAGCGCAGCACGCGATCGGTCGGCTGGGCGCCATGCGCCAGCCAATGCTTGACGCGATCGGCGTCGACCTTGACGCGTTCGCCGTCCTTCGGCAGCAGCGGGTTCCACGAGCCGATCGACTCGATGAACCGGCCATCGCGCGGCGAACGGGCGTCGGCGATAACGACGTGGTAGTAAGGACGCTTCTTCGAGCCCGCACGGGCCAGTCGGATCTTCAAGGGCATTTCTTTTCTCCTAAAAACTTTAAGTTCGTTGATTGGGTTTCAGTTGGTTTTCGTCACGCCGTTGGAAGCGGGGTCTTTGTTCCGCCGTTGCTCGAAGCGGCGATCTGTTCGTGGTGGCGGATCACTTCGCGGACGACGAAGTTGAGGAATTTTTCCGCGAAATCCGGGTCGAGATGGGCATCCTTCGCCAGCTGGCGAAGGCGGGCGATCTGCTGCTGTTCGCGTGCCGGGTCGGCCGGCGGCAACCCATGCGTCGCCTTCAGCACGCCAACCGCCTTGGTGCAGCGGAAGCGCTCGGCCAGCATGTGGATGAGGGCCGCGTCGATGTTGTCGATCGAGGCGCGATAGTCGGCCAGGATGGTGCGTGCGTCGGCCATGTCTTTCTCTTCGTTCATGGCGTCCTCACTTCTTCTTGCCAAGGCCAGGTAGCCCGCCGCCCATTCCGGGCAGACCGGGAAGTTTCATGCCGCCGGGCAGCCCGGGCAGGCCGTCGCCACCGGAAAGACCCTTCATGCCGCCAAGGCCGGATGCCTGGGCTTGCTTCTGCAAGGCTTCGAGCTGCTTGGGGTCCATCTTCGACAGGTCCGGCATGCCGCCGCCCATCATGCCACCCATGCCGCCCGGCATGCCGCCGAGGCCCATCTTGTTAGCGAGGCCGCCCATCATGCCGCGCATCAGGCCGCCGCCTTTGCCCTTGCCGCCCATCGCCTTCATCATGTCGGCCATGCCGCGGTGCATCTTCAGCAGCTTGTTGATTTCGGCCGCGTCGGTGCCGGAACCGGCGGCGATGCGCTTCTTGCGCGAATGCTTGAGCATGTCGGGGTTGGCGCGCTCGGCCTTGGTCATCGATGAGATGATGGCGAGCTGGCGGCCGAACATCTTGTCGTCGAGACCGGCGGCCGCCATCTGGTCCTTCATCTTACCCATGCCGGGCATCATGCCCATGATGCCGCCCATGCCGCCCATCTTCGACATCTGCTGAAGCTGGCTGGCGAGGTCGTTCAGGTCGAACTTGCCCGACTGCATCTTCTTGGCCATCGCCGCCGCCTGCTCGGCGTCGATGTTTTCGGCGGCCTTCTCGACGAGCGAGACAATGTCGCCCATGCCGAGGATGCGGTCGGCGATGCGCTTGGGGTGGAATTCTTCCAGCCCGTCCATCTTTTCGCCGGTGCCGATCAGCTTGATCGGCTTGCCGGTGACGGCGCGCATCGAAAGTGCCGCACCGCCGCGGCCGTCGCCGTCCATGCGGGTCAGCACCAGGCCGGTGATGCCGACGCGCTCGTCGAAGCTTTTCGCCAGGTTGACGGCGTCCTGGCCGGTCAGCGAGTCGGCGACCAGCAGGATCTCGTGCGGGCTCGACACCTTCTTGATGTCGGCCATCTCGACCATCAGCGGCTCGTCGATATGGGTACGGCCGGCAGTGTCGAGGATGACGATGTCGTGGCCGCCGAGCTTGGCCGCCTGCACGGCGCGGCGGGCGATGTCGACCGGCGACTGACCGTCGATGATAGGCAGCGTGGCGACCTTGACCTGTTCGCCGAGCTGGCGAAGCTGCTCCTGCGCGGCGGGGCGCCGCGTGTCGAGCGAGGCCATCAGGACTTTCTTGTTCTGACGCTCGGAAAGGCGCTTGGCGATCTTGGCCGAAGTGGTCGTCTTGCCGGAACCCTGCAGGCCGACCATCATGATGACGACCGGTGCCGGCGCATTGAGATCGATGGCGACGCCCTCGGCGCCGAGCATCTCGACCAGCTCGTCATGGACGATCTTGACGACCATCTGGCCGGGCTTGATCGACTTGACCACGGCGGCGCCGACGGCCTTCTCGCGCACCTTGTCGGTGAACGAGCGCACCACTTCCAGCGCCACGTCCGCCTCGAGCAGCGCACGGCGCACCTCGCGCAGTGCCGCCGAGACATCAGCCTCGGACAGGGCACCGCGGCCGGTCAGGCCGTTCAGGATCGAACCAAGACGTTCCTGTAGCGATTCAAACATTCGTTTTCCTTTTCCCTGGCACCCGGATGATGCCCGAGAGGTAATGCGTTCGCGCCCAGTGTCCAACCAAAAGCCAAAACCAAAAAGCACCCGGGGGCGCTCAGCGCTGCCGGGTGTTGGCCTCCAGGATCGATTTACAGCACTTGACCTCGAAGAGGTTTCGGCGTCCTGGTCGGCTTGCTCGGAGGGATACTCGTCGCGGAATTCGGGGCGTGTAGACAGGAAATCGGCACAGGAGTCAAGACAAGCGCCGTGTCGCGTTGTTTCCCTGGGCTGCAATCAGGCCGAGTTTGCTTCATCCGGAAGCTCGGCGGCAACCCTGAGCGGCGAGCGCGGATGTAAAAGCAGCATGATCGTCAGCAGGCTGCAGGCGATGCCGATGAAGGCGATGAGCACTGCATCGGCTGTCGTCCAGCCTGGTCCTTCGAGCGGCCTGGCATTGAACAGGGCGAAGGAATTGTAGCTTTCCTGATGCGAGATCAGCAGGAAGCCGGTCAGATTGTTGCCGAGATGAGCACCGAGGGCGGCGCCGAGATTGCCGGTGGCATAAACGACAACCGTCAGCAGCAGCGCGAAAGCGGCGATCGAGGCGAGCACGCAGGCGTTGATGGCGGCGGATGAGCTGGGACTCCAATGCAGCGCGGTGAACAGCAGCGCCGGCAGCAGTGCCCAGATGAACGGGCTCCTGAACCGGTTGGCCAGACCGCGCAGCAGATAGCCGCGGAACAGCGCCTCTTCCGAAGATGTCTGCAGCCAGGTGAGCGCGACGATCGGGATTGCAAACAGCAGCCAGGACGACAGACTGATCGGACCGCGCGCGATCTCGGGCCGCAAGAGATAGAGCAGGATCTCGGATATGAGCGAGGTGATCAGCACCGCGATCAGCCCCTTGAGGAAACCTGACCGCGACACGCGGTGGCTGACGCCGAGGAGCGCCGACAGCTTCTCGCCATGCACCCAGCGCATGGCCATCCACAGGCCGATCCAGATGCCGGCAAAAGAGGCGAGCGCAGTGAGGATGCCGAGGGGCGAGGCGAGGAAGCCCTGCACGCCGGATGACGCCGCCGCACCCTCCTGCCAGGCAAAGAAGGCATAGATCCCGCCCAATAGCACGGCCACGGTCGTTGCAGCCCAGAACAGGATGACGATCGCCGTTCCCAGGAGCAGTCGTGGCAAGGTCGTCCGGGCGTTGGGCGAGCGCCTATAGCGTTCGAAGGCGGCCGAATCGATCGTCACACGGGCTCCTTTGCCGAATTTATCGCCTGTTGATCTAGCCCCTGTTGATCTAGCCGATGGCCCGGAAAATCGGAATCGATTTTCGCAAAGGGTTCATGCGCACACCTAGCCGCTGCATATCCAGGGGCGCGGTGCCGCAGGATCGACCGCCTGCCTGGTCACCAGGCGGCCACTACTGTCGCGGCGGCCGGCTGGTGCAATTCCATGTCAGCGTACGACGTACATGATGCGCCGCGTCTGCGGATCGATCAGCGCCCGTTGGCCGTTCACATAGACGTAGCGATAGTTGTAGTCCGGAATTTCGCGCAGCTCGACGGTGTCGGGCAAGATCGCGCCGGTCACCACTTCGCCGTCGAGATAGACAGGGTCGAGGCGATGCGTGTCGACATAGGTCCGGACTTCGGCCGGAGGCGGGGGAAAGTCATCCACGACCGGATCGCTGGCGATGATCGCGCCAGTATAGTCGGTCGAATAGTCGTCCGGCGGCGAGACGACAGCAACGCTGGAACGCCGTTGCGTCAGCACCACCCGGCTGCCGCCGAAATCAGCCGTCACATAGTCGGAATAGACCCAGCCCTGGCCACCGGCCTCGGCGATGGTGCACCATTTGCTGTTTTCGATGCAACCATTGAGCGTCGCCGACTGGCCGGCGGCAAGCACGCCGATGACAGGATATTGCGGACCGGGCCCGGCGCGCACGTTGAGATCGGTGACGGCAGAGACGGCGGTGTCGGCAAACGCGGCGCCCGACATCACGGTCAGCAGTCCGGCGACTGCGGGGAACAAAAGGGATTTCATGGTTTCTCTCCGTTTTCATGGTCCCTCGCCAGCGAAAACGGGTCAGTGGCCTATGCGTTCCCGCCTAAAACGACTGCGCCAACTCACGATTTGTTCCCTTTTCTATAGGCAAACCGGTCAGAAGTTCGTGAACGAAGGCCAATTTCCGTGCCGTGCCGTCCGAAATGACGAAGGGGTAGAGGTCGGGCAGGCCCATGCAGCGGTTGATCGAATTGGAGGCTTCAGACAGCACCAGCCAACGGGCCAGGATCTTTTCGAAAGGCTCGGGCGCGGTCGCCGGCTCGGAAGGTGCGGCTTGCAGCCCGCCGCCGGTATCGCCTTGCGGTAGGTCGTTGGCTTCCACCGTCTCCAGCCGGCCGAGCGGAAAGTTCAGCGCGTGGACCATTTCCAGCGTGTCGGTGATATGCAGATGGTGGGCCCAGGTTTCGGCCCAATCCTCCCACGGATGCGAGGTCGCATAAGCCGAGATATGGCTTTGTTGCCAGTCGGGCGCAGCGCCATTGGCATAATAGGCCTTCAGCGCCTGTTCGTAGTCGGTGCGGTCGTCGCCGAACAGCGCGCGGAAAGCGTCCAGCTTTTGCGGGTCGTCGCGGATCAGGCGATCCCAGTAATAATGGCCGAGTTCATGGCGGAAATGGCCGAGCAAGGTGCGATAGTTCTCGCCCATCTCGACGCGCCGCTTCTCGCGTTCGGCTGAATCCGCCTCGGCGACATTGAGCGTGATCAGGCCATTGTCGTGGCCGGTCAGGATGCGCTCGCCGCCGGGGCCACCGCCGATCGGATCGGCGAGGAAGTCGAAGGCCAGCCCAATCTCGTCGGCAGGGTTCTGCTTGGGCGCCACCGGCAGCCCGAAGGCCAGCAGCGAATAGATGGCGCGCTTCTTCGCCGCCTCGACGCGGATCCAGCGGCGGCGGTTGCCGTCGACGGAAAGATCGGGGATCAGCTGGTTCAGCGCGCAGGCGCGGCAAAACCCCTGTCCCGGCTCGGCCATCCAGTTGCAGGCGCATTCGTCGGCGTTGGTGCAATGAAAGACGCCGCCGGCATCCGACAGCGCAAAGGTGGCGTGCTCGGGATCGTAGAGCACGAGACTCCCGCAGCTCAGGCACTGGGCGTTCTCGAAGTAGAGGCGGTGGCCGCAATGCGGACAGTCGAAGAGTTTCATGTCGGTCTCTAACCTTCAGAGCCAGCATATTCAGGGCGGCAGGTGCCCAACGCGGACCGCCAACCGGCGTTCCCACATATCGAGGCTATTCGCCGCAAGATGCCCGCCGCCAGCAGGGCCCAGGCTGTGTTAACACCCACCGAGCCGGCGCCGATGATCACGATATCGACGCCTTTCGTGGGGCCGCTTGCCACAATAATCACTTGATCGTAGGCAAATTCCACGGCATTCGCCAGCAATGCAGCGGCGACAGTGACAAGGGCGTGTTTCGCTGGCAAGTTCGCAATTGGGACGTGATTCAGGCAACCAGGAGAACAACATGGCATTTCTTGCCAAGGGAAAGATGTTTGCAGCGGCCGTAGTGTCGGTGCTTGCGCTGGCAACGGGCGCGCAGGCGGGGGCCAGCTGTGGCAAGACCGGCGCCGGCTTCGAGGCTTGGAAGCCGGAGTTCGCCGCGGAGGCCAAGTCCGAAGGTGTAGGCGCCAAGGGTCTGGCCGCTCTGGCTGGCGCCACCTACGCAACAAAGACGATTTCCGTCGACCGCGGCATTCACAAGGCTTTCAGCGGCTCGGTGGACGATTTCATGAAGCGGCGTGGCGGGTCCGCGATCATTTCCAAGGGCCGCTCGCTGAAGAAGTCGAACGCGGCACTGTTCGCCAAGATCGAAGCGAACTACGGCGTGTCGCCGGGTGTGCTGCTCGCCATCTGGGGCATGGAAACCGGCTTCGGTTCCTCCATGGGCAACCAGAATACGGTCTCCGCCATTTTGACGCTTGCCTATGATTGCCGTCGCCCGGGTTTCTTTTATCCGCATGCCATTGCAGCCCTGAAGCTGGTTGATCGCGGGGCGTTGACAGCCTCGTCGGTCGGCGCCGCGCATGGCGAGATTGGCCACACGCAGTTCCTGCCCGGAAATGTCTTGAAGTATGGTGTCGGCGGCGGAAACCTGCGCGACAAGGGCACAGCGCTGGCTTCCACCGCCAACTTCCTCAAGGGTCATGGCTGGCGTGCCGGTGCGAGCGCGAGTGCGAATATGGGCGCAATTGCCGGCTGGAATTCCGCGAGCGTTTATCAGCAGGCCATCGCCCGCATCGCCACGGCGATCGACGGCGACTGATAGCTGGAATCTCCGACCGAAGGCCCGGCTATGCGCCGGGCCAACTGAATCAATCGCTTCAGTTTGAATTGGTACTTCACGGGCGGCGCCGGTGCCGACAATCGGTCTCGGCAGGGACGCCGGGTTTGTTTGAGGCGATTGAAGATCAGCCCTTACGGTTGCGCGCGGCGAGCGTGCGCAGCCGCAGCGCGTTGAGGCGGATGAAGCCGGCGGCGTCCTTCTGGTCGTAGGCGCCACGGTCGTCCTCGAAGGTGACCAGCGCATCGGAATACAGCGTCTTCTTCGACTTGCGGCCGGTGACCATGACGTTGCCCTTGTAGAGCTTCAGCCGCACCGTGCCTTCGACGTCTTCCTGGCTCTTGTCGATCATCGCCTGCAGCATCAGCCGTTCGGGCGCGAACCAGAAGCCGTTGTAGATCAGCTCGGCGTAGCGCGGCATGAACTCGTCCTTGAGGTGGGCGGCGCCCCGGTCGAGCGTGATCGATTCGATGGCGCGATGCGCTGATATCAGGATGGTGCCGCCGGGCGTCTCGTAGACGCCGCGCGATTTCATGCCGACGAAGCGGTTCTCGACCAGGTCAAGCCGGCCGATACCATTGTCGCGGCCGAGATCGTTGAGTGCCGCCAGCATGGTCGCCGGCGACAGTTTCTTGCCGTTGAGTGCGATGGGATCGCCCTTGAGGAATTCGATCTCGATCTCGGTGACGGTATCAGGCGCATCCATCGGCGAAACGGTGCGCTGGTGGACGAATTCCGGCGGCTCGGTCCACGGATCTTCCAGCACCTTGCCCTCGGAAGAGGAGTGCAGGAGGTTGGCGTCGACCGAGAATGGGGCGTCGCCCTTCTTGTCCTTGGGCACCGGGATCTGGTGCTGCTCGGCGAAATTGATCAGGTCGGTGCGCGACTTGAACGACCAGTCGCGCCACGGTGCGATGACCTTGATATCGGGGTTCAGCGCGTAGGCCGAGAGTTCGAAGCGAACCTGGTCGTTGCCCTTGCCGGTGGCGCCGTGCGCAATCGCGTCGGCACCCGTTTCCCTGGCGATCTCGACCAGATGCTTGGAGATCAGCGGCCGCGCGATCGAGGTTCCCAGAAGGTAGGTGCCTTCATAGACGGTGTTGGCGCGGAACATCGGAAAGACGAAATCGGAGACGAATTCCTCGCGCACGTCGACGACGCGGATGTCCTTAATCCCCATCATCTCGGCCTTGCGGCGTGCCGGCTCGAGTTCGCCGCCCTGGCCGAGATCAGCGGTGAAGGTGACGACTTCGGCCCCGAGTTCGGTCTGCAGCCATTTCAGGATGATGGATGTGTCGAGACCGCCGGAATAGGCGAGCACGACTTTCTTGACGTCTTTGGCCTTGGACATTTCTACTCCGTCGATGGCGGACGCCCCAGCCGAGGCGTCACGGATTGTCGGAGGGCCTTTTAGCAGGAACGGCAAAGCGAGCAAGCACGCGCGCGCCCAGACTTCTGATCCAGCGCGTGGCGGGCGGCGACCTGAGCAAGGGAAACAACCTGCTGCAATCAAAGGCTGCATTTACCTGCAGCATTTAATCAAGTTTTCACGCCCTGCCGCTAATATGAGGAGAAAGCTGTGTTGGCGACGTGCCAGGACGGCCTTGCCTGCTTCGTCGCGGGCACCCTCGGGCTTGGGTCGTTCCTGATGCGCGTCATATCATGTATCGTTACGGAGCATAATCTGTGGCTCGTCCTGCTGGCGGCGCTGATGTGCGTCACCGGCTGCTGGGTGACGATCGGCCTCTTCGACCGCGCCAGGAAAACCGCCGGCGTGCAGATGCGCGGCTGGCTGTTCCTGACAGCGGTCGCCGCCGGTTCCTCGATCTGGTGCACGCACTTCATCGCCATGCTGGCCTACCAGCCGGGCGCGCCGATCACCTTCGATCCGGTTCTGACCATGGTGTCGCTGGTCATCGCCATCGCCGGAACCGGAGCTGGCTTCACCCTTGCATCCGACAAGAGCCGGCGTCTTGCCCCGGAGTGGGGCGGATGTGTCGTCGGGCTGGCGATATCGGCCATGCACTACACCGGCATGATGGCATATCACGTCGCCGGCATCGTCGAGTGGGACGGCTCCTATGTCGCCGCCTCGCTGGTCATTTCGGCGGCGTTTTCCGCCGTGGCCGTCGGCCATGCCGTGCGCCGGCCATACCGCTGGTCGCAATATCTTGGTATCGGGCTGCTGGTGCTGGCGATCGTCGGGCTGCATTTCACGGCTATGGCGGCGGTGGCGGTGACGCCGCTGTCCTTCATCAGCACCGGCACCAATCCCGATATTCTCGTGGCGATGGCGGTCGCCGTCGCTATCGTCGGCCTGATCGTCGCGGCCACCGGCTTCGCCAGCTATCTGATCGACGAACGCGGCCGCCTGGAAAGCTTCGAGCGGCTTCAGCATCTTGCCCTCAACGATGCCCTCACCGGCCTTGCCAACCGGGTCTCCTTCAACGATCGCCTCGACCATGAGATCGAGCGCGCACGGGAGGACAAGGGCACGATGACGGCCGTCATTGTCATCGATCTTGATCGCTTCAAGGAGATCAACGACCTCAGGGGGCACGCAGCCGGCGACCAGGCGCTCAAGATCGTCGCCCGAAGGCTGGCGAAACTCACCGGTGACGGCGAATTCGTCGCCCGGCTCGGCGGTGACGAGTTCGCCGCGATCAAGCGCTTCAAGGATCAGAACGAGCTTCTCGGCCTGGTCTCGCGGCTGGAGAAATCCCTGTTCGAGCCGTTGCGGCTCGACGATTTCGAAATCGCCGCGGGCGCCAGCATCGGCGTCGCGGTCTATCCGCGCGACGGCGCCGATCGGGAGCGGCTGGTCAGCAATGCCGATCTTGCCATGTACCGGGCAAAGAACGACGTGACGCGGGCCGTTTGCTTCTACGAATCCGCCATGGACGAGACGGCGCGGGCGCGCCGCGCGCTGGCCACCGACCTTCGGCAGGCGATCGAGCGCGGCGAGCTTTCGCTCCACTATCAGGTGCAGACCTCGGTCCCGACAGGCGCCACCTGCGGCTACGAGGCGCTGCTGCGCTGGACCCATCCCGTGCATGGCATGATCCCGCCCGCCGAATTCATCCCGATTGCCGAGGAGAACGGCTCCATCATGGCGATCGGCGAATGGGTTCTGCGGACCGCTTGCCGGCAGGCAGCCTCGTGGGACAATGCTCACAAGATCGCGGTCAATTTGTCGCCGGTGCAGTTCGCCCATGCCGATCTCGCCAAGCTCGTCCACCAGATCCTGGTCGAGACCGGGCTGTCGCCGAAACGGCTGGAGCTCGAGCTGACCGAATCGACGATCGTCGCCGACAAGGTGCGGACGCTGCATGTCCTGCGCCAGATCAAGGCGCTGGGGGTGACGATCGCGATCGACGATTTCGGAACCGGCTATTCCTCCCTCGATACGCTGCGCTCGTTTCCCTTCGACAAGATCAAGCTCGACCGTTCGTTCATGGCCGATGTCGAGCGAAGCCCGCAGGCCAAGGCGATCATCCGGGCGGTGCTGACGCTGGGCCGCAGCCTCGACATTCCGGTGCTCGCCGAAGGCGTCGAGACGCATGTCCAACTCACCATCCTGCAAGTCGAAGGCTGCAACGAGGCGCAAGGCTACTTCCTCGGCCGGCCCAAGCCGATCGACCAGATACTGCTCATCGGGGGCCCCGACGTCCCGACCGATCAGCCCGCCATCGAGGAGCCGGCCAGGATGCGGCTGAGCAGGCAGGCATAGGATCGCAAGTTGGCTCCCCAGCTGATGCCTTCGCCATACGCCTGCTGGATCGACCATCTGGATCGCTCCTGCGTCTGGCACCGTCGCGGCGCATCCTGTATAGGCCCTTCCAATCCCCTGGGGCCGCTCATGTCGTTCATTCCAGACACCACCACGCTGATCCAGTTCGCCATCGCCACCGTCATCCTGGCGATCACGCCGGGTCCGGACATGACCTTGTTCGTCTCGCGCACGCTGAGCCAGGGCCGCGCCACCGGCTTTGCCTCGATGGCCGGTGCGCTGTGCGGCACGCTGATCCACACCACGCTGGTGGTGGTCGGTGTCTCGGCGTTGATCGTCGCCTCGCCGATGGCCTTCTTCGTGCTAAAGATCTTTGGCGCCGGCTATCTCGTTTTCCTGGCCTGGCAGGCGATCACCAGGGGCTCGGCATTTTCGCCGGAAAAGAAGACCGGCCCCGAGATTTCGCTGTTGCGCAGCTGGGCTGCCGGGCTCGGCGTCAATTTGCTCAATCCGAAGATCATCCTGTTCTTCATGACCTTCCTGCCGCAGTTCGTCTCCGCGCATGATCCGAACGCACCGGGAAAACTGTTTTTCCTGGGCACGATGTTCATCGTGCTGTCGATCCCGGTGACGGTGCCGATGGTGCTGGCGGCGGAAAAGTTCTCGGCGGCGATGAAGGCCAGCCCGCGTGTCACGCGGGTGGTCGATTATCTCTTCGCCGGCGTGTTCTCCGCCTTCGCGCTCAAGATCCTGACGGCCCAGGCGAAGTAGGGGCGTTCTCGTCCTTCCACCAGCTTCCGGCCCAGCGCCCGGCGCTCAGCCAGTAGAAGATGCCGCCGACCATGCCGCCGCCAATCACCGCCATGATGGCGCTGGTGTCGGTAACCGCGAAGGTGGTGTCGCCGCTGTGGCCGACCATGCCGAGGAAAACGCCGGCAACCACCGCGCCCGCCAACGCATAGAACAGCCAGTCGCGCCGGCCGAGGATTTCGGCCAGCAGGATGACGACGCAAGCCGGCATCAGGGCGAAATAGGCGACGAACAGGGCGAAGAAGGGAATTGAGAAATACAGCGAAGCCGGTGCCGTCGCCGCGTGCTCCGGCGTGTAGCCCAGCGATGCCAGGAACAGGATGTTGAGGAAGGCGCTCGCCGCCAGCGAGGCGACGGCATAGCCGAACAGGATAACAGTGAAACGGACGAGGTAGCCGACCAGACGGGTCATCCCAGATCCCGGCCCAAATCCCGGCATATGCCGGACTTGCGTCCGGCCAGAAACCAGTAGACCGAACCGGCGGCAATGCCGGCCGTGGCCAGAAAACCGAGAAAGCCCGGATTGAAAACAAAGCTGCCGGCCGAGCGCGGCATGGACACGCCAAAGGTGATAGACGTGATCGCACCCGTGGCGGCAAAGTAGAACCAACCCCGAAGCGAAAACCGTTCAGCGACAAAGAGCGCGGGGCCGACGATCAACAGCGCGCCGATCATCACGGTCAGCACAGCGAGCGGGAAGGAGCCCAGCCAGTCGAAGGCGAAGATGATGGACCAGTTGCCGTCTTCTATACCTTCCAGAAGAGCGATCAGCAGCACGGGGACCAGGATCGAGGTCAACACGGCGGCGAAATAGCCGACTGCCATCATGGCGAGGCGCTTCAGCCAGGCGAGGCGGCGGCTCACGCCTCGCCGTGCCCCGCTATCATCATGGCCTCCAGCGCCAGCCGGTCGACCTTGCGCATGCGCTCGGAGTCCGACTTGAGCTGGCCGCAGGCGGCGAGGATGTCGCGGCCGCGCGGCGTGCGGATCGGCGAGGCGTAGCCGGCATTGTTGATGTAGTCGGCGAATTTCTCGATCGTCTCCCAGTCCGAGCACTGGTAGTTGGTGCCCGGCCACGGGTTGAATGGGATCAGGTTGATCTTGGCCGGAATGCCCTTGAGCAGCTTGATCAGGCCCTTGGCGTCCTCGATGGAATCGTTGACGTCCTTCAGCATGACATATTCGAAGGTGATGCGCCTAGCGTTCGACAGGCCGGGATAGGCGCGGCAGGCAGCGATCAGGTCCTTCAGCGGATACTTCTTGTTGATCGGCACCAGGAGGTCGCGGAGATCGTCGTTGGTGGCATGCAGCGAGATAGCCAGCATGACGCCGATCTCCTCGCCGGTGCGGAAGATTTCCGGCACGACGCCGGAGGTCGACAGCGTGATGCGCCGCTTCGACAAGGACAGGCCATCGCCATCGGAGGCGATCAGCAGCGCCTTCTTCACCGCTTCGAAATTATAGAGCGGCTCGCCCATGCCCATCATGACGATGTTGGAGACTTTGCGGCCCTCGGCCGGCACGATGGCGCCGTCGGGCGTGTCTCGATCGGGGAAATCGCCAAGCCGGTCGCGGGCGGTGAGCAACTGGGCGAGGATCTCTTCCGCGGTCAGGTTGCGCACCAGCTTCTGCGTGCCGGTGTGGCAGAACGAACAGGTCAGCGTGCAGCCGACTTGCGAGGAGATGCAGAGCGTGCCGCGGCCTTCCTCGGGAATATAGACGGTCTCGATCTCGACGGGCCGCCCAGCGCCGCGCGGCGGAAAGCGGAACAGCCATTTGCGCGTGCCGTCGGAGGAAATCTGTTCCTCGACGATTTCGGGCCTGGCGACGGTGAAGTGCTTGTCCAGTTCGGCGCGCAAATCCTTGGAGATGTTGAACATGCCGGCGAAGTCGGAAACACCGCGCACATACATCCAGTGCCAGAGCTGCTGGGCGCGCATTTTCGCCTGGCGTTCCGGCACGGTTCCCGAAGCGACAAGGGCCTCGCCGAGCTCAGTGCGCGTCAGGCCGATCAACGACTGCTTTTCGGGCAGTGCCGCACGGGCACGCAACGCGTCACGGGCGCCTTCGGTGGTGAGATCGAATGAAAGGGTCATGGTTGCACAGATATAAGCGGTTTGCGGCCGATTTCACTTATCGTGCCGGCATGAAGCGCGGCGCATAGCACAGGTTGAGGGCAGAGTCATGCGGTGGGAATGCAAACCATAGATGCCGGCCGACGGTCCGCTATGGCGATCTGGCAACCTTCTCCTGTCCTCCCGCTGCGAGGGGAGCGATCACATGATCGTGTAGTCGTAACGATTCCCATCCGCCTTCGAAGTCTGAAGAGGGCGACCATGCCCGTACAAAATGGGAGTATGCAGAATGAACTCGATTAAGCTCGCCGTGATTGCCGGCCTCGTCGGCCTTTCCGCCTCGCAGGCATTTGCCGAAGACGCGATGGGCACAATGACCATGATGAAGGGCGGAGAGGTGACGGCGATCATGCCGGATGGGCATATGGGCACCATGAAGCCGGACGCGAAGATGGCGGCCGAGATGATGAAGATGGCAAAGCCGATCAAGCACTGCATGATGATGATGACCGACGCCAAGGGCAAAGCCTATATGATCGACACGTCGACCAAGAAGGCTCAGGCCGAATGTGAAAAAATGGCCATGTAAGACTGAACCGCCGGCGCACGCCGGCCTGAAAAAGCAAAAGGCCGCGCTTTGCGGCGCGGCCTTCAATTCAAAGCGCAGCTTTGCCTATTTGCAAGCCTGTCTATTTGCATTTGGCGATCGACGTCAGCGCCGCCGAAATGCCCTTCAGCGAGAAGACATAGGAGGTCGGGTTGCCGCGGCCGGACTTCGCGGTCACCTTCATGTCGGTGCCGGTCTTCATGGCGGCGATCAGCACCGGCTCCTCGGCGGCATTCTCAACCCAGGCCGACTTGCCGCGCGTGAACATCGAGAAGGTCTTCTTGTCGATGGTGACGGTGGCTTTGGAGCCTTCCTGGAAATTGTAGCCGGCGATGAATTGCGGCTCGTAGGACACCTGCTGGCCGGGCCGCTGGCTGACGAAGAAGAACATGTCGCCATGATCGAGCGTCGGCGGCTGCTTGTCGGTCGGCACGGTCAGGACATAGCAGACCTTGCCGCCCGATGCCTGGTAGCTGTAGGTGCCCCAGGCATTGTGCTGGCCGATCTTGGTCGCCGACTGCGCCAGTGCCGGCGCCGCCACGGCCACCAAGACCAGGCTCGAAACTATAGCAATCAATCCGCGCATCGTTTTTCCTGTATTCCAAAGGTGCGGCGGCAGGCCGGCTTGGCGTCCTGCCCGTCGCTTCATTTTGATTTAATCTGGGTTACCAAACGGTGAATTTCCTTTGAGAAAAGGACCCTCACCCAAGGAAACCGCCGCCATTCCCGCGCCGCCGCCCTCTCAGCGGGTGGCGCGACGTCCCTTTGGCGACTTGGAGGCCACGAAAGCGGCAAGAGTTTGACTTTTTTCGCTGCCACCGAAAGCCGGCTTCAGCGGCGTTTCGCATGCGATGGCGTGCTCAGCCCTTGTCGGCGATGGCGTCCTTGGCGGCCTGCCGGTGCGCCGGGGTGATGTGGGCGCTGACGGCAGTGATCGCGGCAGTGAGCACGGCGATGTCATCGGTGAAGCCCAGCCCGAGGACGAAGTCGGGGATGACGTCCACCGGCAGCACGAAATAGCCGAGCGCGGCCAGCAGAATGCCCTTGGCGCGCAGCGGCGTGTTCTTGTCCATGGCGCAGTAATAAGAGGCCACGACCTCTTCCATGAACGGGATCTGCCGCGCGGCCTTCTTGGCTGTCCGCCAGAATTTCTCGCGTACTTCGTTCTCGTCGGCGAGCTTGCCGCCAAAGCCGAAGAAATCAAAACCGGATTGTCGCGCCATCAGTGTCTCCTTGCAGGGCCCATGCGCAACCCAGCGCATGCCCGCGAGCGAAAATGTGGTGAAAGGCGACCCCTACTGCAAGATACCGGCGCATTCCTCGACCCGAAAGTCGGAATCGGTGTTTGCCGCGCGGACCTACGGTTCAAGGGGATGCCGGCCTACAAAGGCGCTCGTCAAGCTGGCAATCGCCTCTTTGGAGATTAGTGGAAACGCCCCTCCCGTCGTCATTCTAGGGCGAAGCAAGGAGCGAAGCGACGCGGCGCAGACCCTAGAATCCATGCCGTGACTCGAGAGCGACGCAGCGGTGCTGAATTCTGCTCCGCTGCACCCTCCGCCACCGTCGCGGCATGGATCCTCGGGTCTGCGCGTCCGCTTCGCTCCCGCTCCGCCCGTGGATGACGAAGCGGGGGTTGCGCACCTTTGGATCTCCTTAACCCGCAAAGCGGTTCATCTTCTTCGCCAGATCGATATCGAGCGCGGTAACGCCACCGGCATCGTGGGTGTTGAGCGTCACGTCGACGGTCTTGTAGATATTCGACCAGTCGGGATGATGGTCCATCTTCTCGGCGGCAAGCGCGACGCGGGTCATGAAGGCGAAAGCCTCGGAGAAATTCGCGAAGGTGAATGTGCGCTTGATGGAGGCGCCATCCGCCGCCAGTGCCCAGCCCTCGAGCCCGACCAATGCCGCGGCGATTGCGTCCTTGCCCAGTTTCTCTCTCGTCATGTCAGCTTCCCGTGCTATTTCGGCTCAAGTCCTCACCATAGCGTCGGATCGATGAGCGCGAAGCCCATAAATTCCATTCTTTTCGTCTGCCTCGGTAACATCTGCCGGTCGCCACTGGCGGAGGGCATCTTTCGCGCGGTTTGGGCCGAGCGCCAGCCGGGCCGGAATATGCTGCTCGATTCAGCCGCCACCAGCGGCTGGGAAGTCGGCTCGGCGCCCGATCCACGCTCGATCGCGGTTGCGGTGCGTCACGGCGTCGACATTTCCCGACAGAGAGCGCGCAAGATCACACCGGAGGATTTCTCCCGCTTCGACCTGATCCTCGGCATGGACCGGTCGAATGTCGCCGACCTGAAAGCGCTGGCGCCGGCGGCCATGCGCGATCGCATCCATCTGTTCCTGGAATTCGCCCAGGGAAAAGCGCGCGAGGTGCCCGATCCCTACTATGACGGAGCGGAAGCCTTCGCTTCGGTCTACCGCATGATCCGCGAGGCGTCGGAGGCGCTGGCGACAAGGCTGGAGGCGCGGGCATCCGTGCCCGACAGCGGCCAGGCTTCCTCGACGATGTAGGGGCCGCCGCCGACCGAATCGCGCGACGACATCAGCACGAAACGGCCGATGCGAAACGGCAGCGTCGAGAAATTGCCGCGTGCCGACAGATACTGGGCGACGTCCAGCGGGGTCGAATTGCGCAGCCTTGCAAGTGTGACATGCGGCATGAACTTGCGCGGGTCGGCGGGGATGCCAAGCCGCTGGCAGATGCGGTCGATCTCGCCCTGAAGGGCGCCAAGATCGGGAGAAGCGGAAGCGCCGGCCCACACCGCGTGCGGTTTTTTCTGGCCGAAAGCACCGACGCCGGACAGGTTCAGCGAGAAGGAGGGGCGATGGACACGGTCGAGCGCGTTGGCGATCTCGTCGGCGACATGGCCTGGGACATCGCCGATGAAGCGCAGCGTCAGATGGTAGTTCTCGACGTCGATCCAGCGGGCGCCTGGCAGGCCGCCCCGCAGCAGGGACAGCGAAAGGGCGGCGTCACGCGGAATTTCGAGGGCGGTGAAAAGACGCGGCATGAAGAGCCTCCCTTCCTCGAATCGAACTGTACCCATAGCGAATCATCGATAGTCAAACGGGGCAAGATGTTTGTTGGTCACAGTCCTTGCTAAAAAGCTTCCCCAACGGAAACAGCTCCAGTCCCCCTCACGAACCGCCCGGCACCGCCGCGATGGCCTTCTCGACCGTCGGCAGGATGCGTTCGACCATGTGGTCGACGCCTTGCGGGCTCGGATGCAGGCCGTCCTCGAGCTGCATGCCGGGCTGGCCGGCGACGCCGTCGAGAAAGAACGGGTAGAGCGCAACCTCGTATTTCTTGGCCAGGTCCGGAAATATGGCGTCGAAGGCGTTCTGGTAGTCGGCGCCGAGATTTGGGGCGGCTCGCATGCCGGCCAACAGCACGGCGATCTTGCGCTGTTTCAGCTTGCCCAACATCTCGTCCAGGTTCTTCCTGGTGATATCGGGCGAGACGCCGCGCAGCATGTCGTTGGCGCCGAGTTCGAGAATGACCAGTTGCGTGCCGTCGGGCACCGACCAGTCGAGCCGTGCCAGGCCGCCGCTCGTCGTGTCGCCGGAGACGCCGGCATTGGCGACGGTCACATCATGGCCCTTGGCGCTCAGCGCTGCCTGCAGCCTGTCGGTAAAGCCCTGGTCCGGGCCAAGGCCGAAGCCCGCCATCAGACTGTCACCGAAGCCGACGATCTTGAACGGCTCGGCCCGCGCCGACGGCAGAGCGCCGCAAATGGCGAGGAAAACGATGAAGCCTGCGGCAATACTGCGTTTGAAAGACATGCGGCAGGCCCCATATGAGCAAGGAATTCTTCCGGCGGCGGCTTCCGGCAAGCAGAGCCTTCATCCCTAGATATAGGACGCTTTCATTTTGACAGAAGCCGTCATTGTGCTGAAAGATGTATCACTGACCCTTGGCGAGGGGGCCTCTTCCGTCCATGTGCTGAAGGGTGTCAGCCTCGATGTGGCTGACGGAGAGGCGACCGGCATCGTCGGGCCATCTGGTTCGGGCAAGTCGACATTGCTGATGGTTCTGGCAGGCCTGGAAAGGGTCGATTCGGGCACGGTCCGAATCGCCGGCGAGCTTCTCAACGGCAAAAGCGAGGATCAGATTGCTTCGTTTCGCGGCCGAAACATTGGCATCGTGTTCCAGTCCTTTCATCTCATTCCCAACATGACGGCGCTCGAAAATGTCGCAGTGCCGCTGGAATTGGCTGGCCATGCCGATCCGTTTTCGGTGGCGGCGCGCGAGCTGGCTTCGGTTGGCCTCAGCGACCGCGTCACCCATTATCCCGGTGAATTGTCGGGCGGCGAGCAGCAGCGCGTGGCGATCGCCCGCGCACTGGCGCCGTCGCCGCGCATTCTCATTGCCGACGAGCCGACCGGCAATCTCGACCAGGCAACGGGGCGGCAAGTCGCCGATCTATTGTTTGCCAAGGCGGCCGAGCGCGGCATGACATTGATTCTGGTCACCCATGATCCGGCCCTTGCGGCACGCTGTTCGCGCCAGGTTTCGATGCGGTCCGGTCGGATAGAGGCGCCGGCACCCCTCAAGGTAACCGCCTGATGCCGTTGTCGCAGACGCTGAGGCTCGCGGTTCGCTTCTCGCTGCGTGAGATGCGCGGCGGCCTGTCCGGCTTCCTCATCTTCCTCGCCTGCATCGCGCTCGGCGTCGCGGCCATCGGCGGTGTCAACTCGGTGGCGCGTTCGATCACCGCCGGTGTCGCCAATCAGGGCCAGACGCTGCTTGGCGGCGATCTCCGCTTCCAGATCAACCAGCGTGACGCCAGCCAGGCCGAACGCGGTTTCCTGGACGGGCTAGGCACCGTTTCCAGAACCGCCAGCATGCGCTCGATGGCGCGTCTCGCCGACGGATCCGACCAGGCGCTGGTCGAGGCCAAGGCGGTCGACGATGCCTATCCACTCTACGGCGCGCTGGACACCGAGCCGGCACTGTCGAAGCAGGAACTGTTCGGCGAAGAGTTCGGCGTTTTCGGCGCCGCGGCCCCCGATCTTTTGTTCGAGCGGCTGCATCTCAGGATCGGCGACCGGCTGAAGCTCGGCACCGCCACTTTCGAACTGCGCGCCAGGCTGGTCACCGAACCGGACGCAGTGTCCGACGGTTTCGGCTTTGCGCCAAGGCTGATGATCTCGACCGAAGGGCTGGCCGCCACCGGACTGATCCAGCCGGGTAGCCTAGTCGAAAATGCCTACAAGATCCGCCTGCCGGCCGACGCCGACGAGGCGCGGCTCAAGGCCATCCAGGATCAGGCGGCCAAGGATTTTCCCGAGGCCGGCTGGTCGATCCGCACGCGCAGCAACGCCGCTCCCGCGCTATCGTCCAACATCGAGCGTTTCTCGCAGTTCCTGACGCTGGTCGGGCTGACGGCGCTGGTCGTCGGTGGCGTCGGCGTCGCCAATGCGGTGCGCGCCTATCTCGACGGCAAGCGCGGCGTCATCGCCACCTTCAAGAGCCTGGGCGCTTCGGGCGGCTTCGTCTTTGCCGTCTACCTGGTGCAGATCCTGATCATTGCCGCGCTCGGCATTGTGCTCGGACTGGTGCTGGGCACGCTGATGCCGTTCGCGGCGAGTGCGGCCCTTCATCAGGTCATTCCGGTGCCGGCGGCAGGCGGCTTCTATCCCGGCGCGCTCGGCATGGCGGCGCTGTTCGGCCTGCTGGTGACGCTCGCCTTCGCGCTGCTGCCACTCGGCCGCGCCCGCGACGTGCCGGCCACCGCGCTGTTTCGCGAGATGGGGCTGGAAGGCCGCGGCTTCTCGCGTCCGGTCTATGTCGCGGCGGCTGTCGGCATCGCGCTCATGCTGGCGGCGCTGGCAATTCTATTCTCGGGCGACCAGCGCATCGCCTCGATTTTCGTCGGCGCCACCATCTTCGCCTTTCTGGTGCTGCGCCTTGTCGGCGCGCTGGTGCAATGGGCGGCCAGGAAGAGCCCGCGTGTGCGCTTCGTAGCGCTGCGGCTCGCCATCGGCAATATCCATCGGCCGGGCGCCTTGACGCCATCGGTTGTGCTGTCGCTGGGACTTGGGCTGACGCTGCTGGTGACGCTGGCGCTGATCGACGGCAATCTCAGGCGGCAGATCTCCGGCAGCCTGCCGGAACGGGCGCCGAACTTCTTCTTCGTCGATATCCAGAGCAGCGATGTCGATGCCTTCTCGGCGCTGGTCGGCAAGGAGGCGCCGCAGGGAACACTCGCCAAGGTGCCGATGCTGCGCGGCCGGGTGATGGCGCTGAACGGCGTCGATGTCGACAAGGTGAAGGTGCCGGCGGAAGGCGCATGGGTGCTGAAGGGCGATCGCGGGCTGACCTATGACGCCAAACAGCCGGAAAACGCCACACTGACCGAGGGCAGCTGGTGGCCCGACAATTATAGCGGCGAGCCGCTGGTCTCCTTCTCGGCCGTGGAAGGCAAGGAAATCGGGCTGAAGCTCGGCGACACCGTCACCGTCAATGTGCTCGGCCGCAATGTCACAGCCAGGATCGCCAATTTCCGCCAGGTCGAATGGGAGACGATGGGCATCAATTTCGTCATGGTGTTCTCGCCCAACACCTTCACGGGCGCCCCGCATGGCTGGATGGCGACGCTGACCGAAAAGAATGCCTCGACGGCAGACGACGCCCGCATCCTCAATGCCGTCACCCGCGCCTTCCCGGCGGTAACGACGGTGCGGGTCAAGGATGCGCTCGAAATCGTCAACCGGCTGGTCGGGCAGCTCGGGACGGCGATCCGGGCCGCGGCCGGCGTGGCGCTGATCGCTTCGGTGCTGGTGCTGGCCGGTGCGCTTGCCGCCGGCAACCGGGCGCGCATCCACGATGCGGTGGTGCTGAAGACGCTGGGCGCGACACGCACGACGCTGATATCAGCCTTCTCGCTCGAATACATGCTGATCGGGCTTGCCACGGCGATCTTCGCCCTGGCCGCGGGCAGTGCGGCTGCCTGGTTCGTCGTCGCCCGGATCATGACATTGCCGTCGCATTTCATGCCCGAGGTGGCGGTGGCGACCATTCTGTTTTCGCTTGTCATCACGGTCGGCATAGGTCTCGCCGGCACCTGGCGGGTGCTCGGACACAAGGCAGCACCCGTACTGCGCAACCTGTGACCTCAGGCCTGGAACGGCCATCCCGGATTAAATCTTGGTAGGAATGCCGTCCGGAAAGCCGAGGAATCGGCACTTCGGTGTCTCACGAAGCATTACACCCGGTTACGGTCTTGTTCTTGGCGCGAATAACCATCATATTTCGCCACAGGCATGCTGGAGCCCTGCCAGCGGCGCCTGGGTCCGGAAGGATCTGACACCGGACGGGGCAGAAGCAATAGAGGACTACAATGGCTGATCCCATTCGCAACTACCAGACGCGCGCCGTGCCCGGCGTCGGCGTCGGTGCTGACATCGATCAGGGCCTGCGCGCCTATATGGTCAAGGTCTACAACCTGATGGGGCTTGGCCTCCTCATCACCGGTCTTGCCGCAGTCGGCACGATCATGCTGGCCACCACCACCGATCCGGCTTCGGCTGTCGCGACGCTGCCAAGCGGCGAGATGCTGACTTCCTTCGGCTATGCGATCTTCGGCTCGCCGCTGCGCTGGGTGGTGATGCTGGCGCCGCTCGCCGCCGTGCTGTTCCTGTCGTTCCGCGTCCAGTCGATGAGCGTTTCGGCGGCGCAGACGACGTTCTGGGTCTATGCCGGCCTTGTCGGCCTGTCGCTGTCGTCGATCTTCCTGGTCTACACCACGGCCAGCATCTCGCAGACCTTCTTCGCCACCGCCGCGGGCTTCGGCGCGCTGTCGCTCTATGGCTACACGACCAAGCGCGACCTGACCGCGATAGGCTCGTTCCTGATCATGGGCGTGTTCGGTCTGATCATCGCAATGGTGATCAACATCTTCCTGCAGTCGTCGGCGCTGTCCTTCGCTGTTTCGGCGATCGGCGTGCTGATTTTTGCGGGCCTGACCGCCTATGACACGCAGAAGATCAAGGAGATGTATTTCGAGGGCGATGCTTCGGATATCGCCGGTCGCAAGGCGATCATGGGCGCGCTGAGGCTCTATCTCGACTTCATCAACCTGTTCATGTTCCTGCTGCAGTTCATGGGCGACCGGCGCTAGGCTTTGTCTGGATCATGATCTGACTGGACCATCGAGTTCCAGAAGGGCGGCCCAACGGCCGCCCTTTTCTTTTGTATCGGTCCTTGCTGTTATTGCGGGCAAGGAAATGGCATGCATAAATTATGAGCAGCATTACGATTCGAGTAGCGACAGCGGCCGACCTCGACCGGATCACGGTAATCTATGCCGACGCAGTGACTCAAGGCACCGCCAGCTACGAGTTGGAGCCACCCAGCCGTGCCGAGATGGGCGCCCGTTTCGACAGTTTGATAGCCGGCGGCTTTCCTTATCTGGTGGCGGAGAAGGATGGCGCCGTGCTCGGCTACGCCTATGCCGGTGCTTTCCGGCCGCGTCCCGCCTATCGCTTCATCGTCGAGGATTCGGTCTATATCGCGCCCGAGGCCAAGGGCCAAGGCGTCGGGCTCAAGCTGATGCAGGGCCTGATCGAGGCGGCGGAAGCGGCGGGCTTTCGCCAGATCATCGCCGTGATCGGCGATGGCCGTTCAGACAGCGCCTCGGTGCGATTGCACGAAAAGCTCGGCTTTCGCCATTCGGGACGCCTTGAAGGTTCCGGCTTCAAGCACGGGCGCTGGCTGGACACCGTGTTCATGCAGCTGTCGCTGAATGGCGGGGCATCGGCGCCGCCTGATCCCGAATCGCTGCCGGAGAGGAAGTTCCGCGAGGGGCTAAGAGGGAAATGAACTGAGGAATTGAAGAATTGATGAACTGAAGATCAAAGAAACAGCGGCTATGAATCGCGCTGCGGGCTTCTCATCAGTTCATCAATTCTCCAGTTCTTCAATTCCCCTGCTCCATTCCCCGCTCAGGCCTCGACAAGCTTCAGCTTGCTGTCGAATATCCCAAGCACCCGACCGAGCTCCTGGCCGCGCTTCAAGATGCGGCCGCCGGCGGCAATGACGGCAAAAGCGCCCTGCTTGCGGGCCAGTTTCGGATCCTTGACGATCTGGAACAGCGGCACTTCGCTGGTGCGGCGGAACACGGAAAACACAGCGCGGTCGGTGAGATGATCGATGGCGTAGTCACGCCATTCGTTGGCGGCGACCATGCGTCCGTAGAGCCTGAGGATCTGGTCCAACTCACGCCGGTCGAACCGCACCGGCTGATCGAGGCGCTCGCGACGCGCCTCGTGCAGCGGGATCAATATTGCGGATGCGTCCCCATCCCCCGTCCCGCCGCTGTCATCGGTCATGCCTCGATCCTTCAAAATGAATCTTTGCCAACCAAAGTTGGCGTGTTCGCGGCTGAATTGCAAGACCCGGCGAAGCAGGGCGGCGGCGCGCTGTTTCCGCAACGTCCAGTCACTTTTATGAAACGCCTTGTTGGAATTGGTGATGCTTCGCCACATTTCTGCCTTTTTTTATCCGCGCTCATGCCCCAATGTCCGACGAATTTACCGACGTTGCCTGAGACGGTTCGGTCCGGCACCGGCTCGTAAACCCCAAGCCCCCCGCCCACGGGTCTGCGTCGGATCGAACCAACCTCGGCTCTTCTTCAGGAGAGCCGGGTGCGACGATCCCAAAACCTAAATGACCGACGTCAGAAGCAAGCTGACGTCGGTTTTTTATTGGGTGAAACGACTTCGCATTACCGCGACGTCGTCATCCACGGGTCTGCGCTGCGTCGCTCCGCTCCTGTTTCGCCCCAGGATGACGAAGGCAGGATCGTTTCGGCGAATCTGTTACGGCTTGTGAATGAACGCTGCGCCAAGAATGGGACCGGGCATGCCGTCCTTGCCGACGGACTGTAGCAGCACGGCGCAGCCGCCCTTCTTGGCGATCTCGCTCATTGGCAGTTCGTAGCGCTGCGCCTTGCCGTGCCACATGCCGGCGGTCTGGATGCCGGTGACCGCATTCCAGTAGGTCATCATGTGGCCGGTGTTCTCGCCCTTGCCGATCTTGATCGTCTGCGGCGGGTCGAAATAGACGATGACGACGTGGGCATCGCTGGGGCCGCTGCCGGCATCGCCGGCGTCGATCATGACGCGGTCGCTGGTGCGGCTGACCTTGATGGCGACGCGCATGCCTTCGCCGCTCTTGGCCATGCGGGCGAGCGCGCCATCGACCTCGCTGCGGCTGGCGCCGTTGACGTGGACGCGGCCGTTGATGACGGCCTGCGGCGTATAGACGGAGCGGCTGCCGAAGGCGCGCATATAATCATATTGCCGCTCGGTGTTCTCCTTGCGGCTCAGCGTGTCTTGCCAGCCGAGATAGTCCCAGTAGTCGACATGATAGGCGAGCGCGACGATGTCTTCCTTGGCAACGAGTTCAGCGAACAACGCATCGGCCGGGGGACAGGAATTGCAGCCCTGACTGGTGAACAATTCGACCACGCCCAATGGTTTGTCGATCTGAGGCTTGTCAGCTTCGCCGGCATGCCCGGCGTCGGCAAACGCCGAGAAGGCCAGCGCAAGGGCTGCCAGCCACAATGTTTTTCCCGAGGCCATGGTCATTCCGATTCCCGCCGGTGGTGCCGGCTTTGTCTTGATTGCTGAAATATGTGGCAGAACCGGAAGTCAACGGGAAGTCACGTTGCGGTGAAATTTTGCCATTGCAGCCGACCGCAACGGCACGATAGGGCGGTTCATCGTTTCACCGAAACGCCGAGCCGCTCTATCTCTTTGGTTTGACGCAATTTCGGACCGAAAACCGCTTCACACTTTTCCTGAAATTGCTCTAGGAGAAGGTCTGCGCTTCAGGATAGAAACCGATTCGGGCGGCAATCACGATGTGGCAAACTCTTTTGGCGCCGATCGACCTCTATTGCGAGCGAACCGGGCCGGAATTCGGGTCCGAACCGGTCAATGCCCTGACGAACCTCGCCTTCATTGCCGCCGGCCTGTGGGGCGTGCGCGAGGTGCGAAGGCTGCGCACCGGCACTTTCGCCGAAGTGCTGGCCTGGTGGGTGGTGGCCATCGGCATCGGCTCGACGATCTTCCACACCTTTGCCACCAGGGGCACGGTCTGGGCCGACGTGCTGCCGATCGCCGGCTTCACGCTGGCCTACACGCTGTTCAATTTGCGGCGCTTCCTCGGCCTGCGATGGGGCAAGGCGATCGCCATCTTCATTGCCTTCTACGTGATTGCCGGGGCGATAACCCTGGCCGTGCCGGACTGGCTGCGCCAGGCCTCGAACGGCACGACGGGCTATCTACCGCCGTTCCTGGCGCTGGCCTTCTTCGGCGCGCTGGTGGCGGCCAGCGGCAATCGCGCCGGCTGGTACAATCTTGCGGGATCGGCGATCTTCGTCGTCTCCGTCATCTGCCGGATGATCGATCCGCTGGTCTGCGGCAGCTTTCCGCTCGGCACGCACTTCCTCTGGCACATCCTCAACGGGCTGATGCTCGGCGTGCTTCTGGCAGCAGCGGCGCGTTTTGGGACGCCGAAGGCTAGGCAGTAGGCAGTAGGCAGTAGGCAGTAGGGGCCTCTATTCCCTACTGCCTAGTCCCTATTCCGTCGACCGTGAACAATCCGGCCCCTAAGCGGCGACCGGCTTGGGCCGGAGTTGGAAGAGAGCGATCAAGAGGGACAAAAAACCCTTCAGCCACCTGAGCAGGAGGGAG